>JAVEEC010000017.1 GCA_030840645.1 Frankiaceae bacterium | reverse complement strand
CTCGCCGCGATCAACGCCGTCCACACCGACGCCCCCACCGCGTCGGACACGGACTGGTCGCAGGTGGTCGCGCTGTACGACCAGCTGACCCGGCTCGACCCGTCGCCGATCGTCGCACTCAACCGCGCGGTCGCGGTCGCGGAGCTGGACGGCCCGAACGTCGCCCTCACCCTGGTCGACCGGCTGCCGCTCGCGGGCTACCACGCATGGCACGCCGCCCGCGCCGAGATGCTCCGCAGGCTCGGCCGCACCGCCGAGGCGAAGGAGTCGTACGACGCAGCCATCGCCGCCACCCAGAACTCCGCCGAGCGCGCGTACCTGAGCAGGAAGCGCCGCGAGCTGGTCTGAGCGGTCTCAGCAGTCGACAGTAGTGGCCCCGACCGCCGCGGGCACCCACCCGAGTCCTAGACGTGTTACGTCAAGCCCATACAGCGCCATGCCGATGCCGCATACGTGACGAGTCCGGGGGAAGGCGTGGCCGTGCGGTTACGCGCGGGGTGCCACGACGCCTTCTCGGAGATGTTCGACGCACACGCGCGAGAGGTCTTCGCCTTCCTGGTGAGGCGCTGCGAATCGGCGTCGGCCGCCGAGGACTTGCTGTCACTCGTCTTCCTCGAAGCGTGGCGCTGCCATGCGCGCGCACATGTCGTCGACGACTCATTGCGCCCGTGGCTGTTCGGCATCGCGACGAACGTCGCACGCAACGCCAGGCGCGCGGCCCGCCGTCACGCTGCCGCACTCGACCGGTACCACGCCTCGAACCCCGAGACGGCCTCGCCTGACTGCGCCGACGACGCGGTACGGCACGCGGACGAGCAACGCGACGGAGCCGCACTCCGAGACGCGCTCGGCCGGTTGCCACGACGCGAACGTGCCGTCGTCGATCTGTGCCTCGTCGCGGACCTCAGTGTCGACGCCGCCTCAGCGGTCCTCGGCATCCCTGTCGGGACAGTTCGTTCGCGCCGGCCCACGTTCACCCAAACGAGTGAAGTTCCGCACCAGCCCGCACCGACCGGACATGAACAGGGCGAGCGCCACAACGGCGCCTGTATCGGCGTGATGGGAAGTGGCGAACACACGTGAGCAACGACGTCACGCCCGACGGCGACGTCTACGTCGACGGCGGGAGCACCTCATGAGCGAGATCACGTTGGAACGCGAAGCGCAGGCGGTCGGCCCCGTCCGGAGGGCGCCGCGACGCGTCGTCATGGCGATGGCCGCGGCCGTCGTCTTCACGGGTGGCGTGTTGGTCGCGCTGTCCGCGCGTGGCCCAGGGGACGCGGGCGGCACGGCGTTCGCGATGGAGAGGGTGGCCGGCGGAACGATTGCGGTACGGGTCGTCGACAGCGATGTCTCCGCTCGCGCGATGACCCGGCAGTTGCGCGCTGCGGGTGTCGACGTGCGCGTCGAAACGATGCCCGCAAGCCCGCAGCTCGTCGGTACGTGGCTGTACGTAGGCAACGACGGTCACGTACCCGACTCGGTGTACTACGCGATCGTTGCGCAGACCCATGGTTACGTCGCGACGATCGAGGTATCGGCGAGCCTGCCCGGCGGACTGGTACTCGGCGTCGGCCGCGCCCCGCACCGGGGCGAGGGCGTCCAGGTATCCGGTCGGCGCAACGCGTTGGCTCCCGGTGGGGCTCTGTACTGCACCCGGCTTCCGGGGGTCGCCGCGTCAGTCGCGGCGGCTCACCTTGCCACGGACGGGTACGCCGTCCGCTGGGCTGACGGAAAGGTGCCGGCAGCGGGCACGCGGATCGCCGCCGCGTACGTGTCGGACGATGCTCCAAAGACCGTGGTACTGAGCGCGCTGTCCCCATCCGACTCACGCTTCGGCCCGCAGTCCTGGCTCGGGTTCACCCCGTCGGCCCGGGCTGATGCCGACCGCGGCTACTCCGCCGGGTGTCCGGCACAGTAATGAGTCGTCGTCACCGCCGAACGACGTGACCGAGCCTGAGTCAGTTCGCGTGCTTCCAGACCGTCACGTTGCTGACCTCGCGCCCGACCGCGAGCAACGAGGCGGCGTCGCTGCCAGCAGTGGAACGCGCCTCGCGGAGGCTGTGCATCGCACACAGTCGACAACTGGCGAACCTGCCGCGCGACGCTACATCGCACGTCTGGTCCGCCAGCACTCTGCCAATACCGAAACCGTGCGCCGCGCGCCGTGGATTGTCTCGGCGCCGCCACAGGCGCGGACGCTGTCTGCTCGCATCGTGCCCGACTCTCGACAGCGCCGAATGACGACTACCCGGAGCGCCGGACGAGCGTGCTGAGCTCGGCCAGCGGAACCGCGTACTCACCGCTCGACAGCCGCGCCGTGGTACCGACGACGGTGAACACGAAGTTCGGCGTGGAGGCCACCGTGCCGTCACCGGCGTCGACCCAACGGGTCAGGAAGAACACGTACCGGCCACCTACGCGGTAGGTCGACGCCGGCGCGGCGTGCTCGAACGTGAACCGCACGCCATCCCGCTGGCCGCCGAGCGCCCGGACGACAACGTCGTGCCCGGCCTGCAGTGCACCCCGCAGTACCGTGTCGACGCGCACCGTGAGCGGCCGCGAGATCTGGTACGCACGGCCGCGCGGCGCCCGCGTCCCGTCCCAGCCGGCCGGGCGGCCGTAGTCGGCGGTGTTCCACCGGGGCACGCCGATCGCTTGGACGGTCCCGACGACGACGTCGCGGTTGCCACCGAACGCGACGATGCTCGCGAGGTCGTTCGCGAGCGGGTACCCGTCCACGTGGATGTCCTGGACCGTTGCCGCAGGCTTCGCGGCGCTGCTCGCGTGCCCCGCGCGTATCGTAGCCACGCCCGCCGCCACGGTGACCGCGACGAGCGCCGGCACCATTGCCCGGAGCATCCACGATGGGCGCTGTGCCGTCATGGCCGTCACCCCCTTCACGGGTAGACCGCGGACGAGCCCGCGTTGTCGTCGGCGTTGAGGTTCGGCTTGTTGGTCCAGTTCGGGTTCATGACGGCGTTGATCTCGTTGGTCGTCATGGAACCGCATTGGTTCGGGTGGTCCAGAGACAGCCAGTGGCCGAGCTCGTGAATGACGATCGTGCGCACATCGACGTTCTTGCCGGCCTGGTTCATCGTTCCGGACGTGTTCCACGACCAGTCGGTGTTGAGGTACGTGTCCGCCCAGGTCATGTTGCTCGTCCAGTTGGACAGCGTGCTCGCCGGAACGTCGGCGTAGCCGGCGTTCGAGAAGTCGATGCGCGCAACCCATCCGCCACGATAGGGAGGACCGAAGTTGCCGGGCGGGATGTAGGAGGCGTTCCAACTTCCGGTGGCGTTGTTCCAGGCGGTCACGGATGCACTGACGATCGGCGACCACGTCCCCGGAATCGTCGTGTCCGCCCAGACCTCGTGCGGGCTTGCCGTGCTCCACTTGTCTCCGAGCCAGCAGTAGGCCGATGCGGGCTGTGCGGTCATGACGACCGCGACGGGTGTCGCCACGAGCAGTGCGAACAGCGGGACCAGTCTTCGTCCCAGCATCTGCGGACCCCCTTGCTGTGAAGACGAACGTACGATCTCGCGACAAAAGCAGACGACCTCGCGCGATGTCTACGAACTGACGGAAAGCCGTCACGCGGCACGCCAGCCGTGAGCAGCATGAGTCAGGGCCGCAACCGGAGCCGGGCCCTCGCGGCGGCCGTGACGTCGACGCCGTCGACCGCCGTGCCGCCGTCCACCGGGTCGACGGCGACGACGACGGTGCCGGGGACGTTCGTGCCGACGTAGTCGTCCACAGTGTCCTGACGTCGCCGAACGGCCGCGTCACGACCGGACCTACCGATGGAACCTGCCGATTAACAAGCGCGCTCGTGGCGGTGCCGGCTGGTGTCGCCGGATGCCGTCTGAGCACGTCAGGTGCATTGGCCGGTCCTTCTCCATGCCGTCGCGTAGCGGCGTTAGACCTCTAGTTTGCCAGCACTCTGCCAGCAGCGGAACGCGCCTCGCGGAGGCTGTGGATGACAGCCCCAGGGTCCACGCGATAGGGCGCGACGGAGTCTAGATGATCACGACTGTCATGGTCGGATGATTGGGTTCGAGGTTCCCAGCAACGTCCGTCGCGGCGAACGTGACGGGTGTAGAGACCTCGGCTCGTTTGGAGTGGGACACTCCATGCGCACGTGCTCCCATTCCGGCTGGCCCGCTCGACGTTTGTGAGCGGGGGCCGCGACCCCGCTAGACAGTGACGATCCGATCCCGATCCCGACCGCGATCGCCAGGTACGTGTTCGGTGACCCACCGGAGATGTCTAACCGCGCCGTTTCCCGGACGCTTCTGTTGCTAGGGTCGCAGCACCCGACACGACATAGGAGCTCCGGTGGCCGACGTCACCCAAGACGAAATCGCAATCGCCGAGGACGTCGTCGCCATGGTCGCACCGGACGAGCTGCCACTTCTTCGGCAGATCACCGCGCGGCGGCGTTGGCACGAAAGGCTCCAGGGTAGATCCGTGGGTTACGGCGTCGACACCGCCGTCACCGTCGTTGCGCCATACGTCGTACTCGCGGTGATCTGGGCAAAGTCCGTAATCGGCGGGGAAGTCCGTGCTGTCGCGGAGAAACGGCTGCGTGACCTCACCCGGAAACTGCTGCACGTCGAGCCAAGCGAGATCCCGGTGCCGGTCGGGCCGCCGCCGCTCGACCCGGCGGCGCTCGTCGAGGCCGTCGTGATGTACACCGACACGCTCGGCGGTCTCACCCCCGAGCAGTCGATCCTGCTCGCCGACGCACTCGTCGGACGGCTGCTCCGCGATGGAGCCTGAGGACTTCGGGACCTGGACGCCCGAGCCGTCGGTCGCGGCAATGATCCGCGGCGCCAGCGGCGTTCGCGCCGCCGGCCCCACCGCGTTTCTCGCCGGAGGCTTGCTTCTGATCTGGCTCGACACCGGTGGCGGCGCATTGTCAGCGCTACGAACGGGATGCCTGCTACAGGTCGTCGCCGTCATCGCCCGCTTTCGCTGCCGCGTCCCTAAGAGGTCGGAGCCCGCGGACTACGACGACAGGGCGCTACGGGCGCTGGCGATGTACATGCGTACCCCGGTCCCTTCGGTGCGAGTCATCCCGCGGCAGGGGGCGAGCATTCGAGTGCGAGGTACGGCGACGAAGCCCGCGATAGTCCTGAGCCCGTTGTCGCTGCTGGGGTGGAAACGCGACCCTCGGAGTCACGGCGTACAGCTCGCGCACGAGATGGGACACGTCTGGGCTGGCGACCTTGGACGCTTCTATTTTCTCTCGACCGGCGTGCTGTTCGTCGCGGCATTTCTGCTGAGCGCCCCCTGGGTGCTCGCGCCGCAGCTCGTGCGGATCCTCCTTCTGGGACTCGCTGCGTCGTCCGTGAGCCTGCGGTCGTTCCTTCGGTCGCGCGAGCACGCAGCCGACTTCCTCGCCGCCCAGGTTCTCGGGGAGTCCGCGCGAGACGCCCTGCCCGAGACCGAACTGCACGAGACGTCGTTGCCGGCATTGCTCCAACCGCATCCCACGCCGGCGCAGCGGCGCCGGGCGTTCGGTGACCCGGACATCCTGTTCGCCGGACTGCGGGTCCCGATGTTCGCGTTCGGTTGCTGCACCACGTTCGCACTCGTCATGGTGGGCCTCGCCGTGCGTCGGATGACCGGCGCGTCGACGACGACCGCGTTTGAGGTCGCCGTCGTGGCCGTGGCCGTCGTCGTCCTCGTCACGTGCGGCGGAATGCTCGCTTTCGCGACACCGCTCGCCCCGGGCCACCTGTTGCGGTCATGGCTGCGGTGGTTCCTGAGTGGGACCGGCGCGTGCGCTCTGCTCAGCCGGCAGACGGTGCCGTCGTTGCGCGAGCTGGTGGTAGTCGGCGTGGTCGTCTTCGGTGTGGCACCGGTCATCCAACTGTTATCCGTTCTGCTTTTCCTGCTGCCCGGCGACATCGAGGAGATCGGCAGCCGGCGCAACCGGCTGCTGCAGGGGATCGCGCCCGCGCTCGTGTGGGTGGGGCTGCTCCACGTCACTAGGTATGGCATCGCGGTGAAGGTCGCGAACGCGATCCGCAACCTCCCGCCGTTCGGCTGATGGTCACCCGCTCGGCGTCGATCTTCGCCTTGTCGGCGATCGCCTCGTCGATGGTGTCGCCGGCCTTGCGGCGGAACGTCTTGCCGGTCGCGTCGCGCCAGTCGTAGACGAACGCGTTCCCGCGCGGGCGGATGCCCGGCGGCAGGCTCCTGGGTCGTGCCATGGGCTCCCCCTCGACGCCGTTGGGCGCCGCACTGCGACGTACAGGAGGAGAGGGTGCGCTGCACCTGTTGCAGGTCTTGCCAGCATTTGCCAGCATCGGCCGTCGGCCCGGTCCGGGAGAGCGGCCGACGACCCCGCTGACCTGCCGGGGAACGAGAGCCGACGCCCGGACTCGAACCGGGAACCTGCCGATTACAAGTCGGCTGCGCTAGCCAGTTGCGCCACGCCGGCGGCGTGCACGCAGCCTACGTCTGGATGCCGATCGTGAGGATCACCACGGACCCCGCGACGTGGGTCGCCGCATCGGCACCGCCTACGCGGGTCAGGTCGAGGACGCCCGTGTACGTCCCCGGCGGAACGAGCTCGGCGCCGTACGACCACGGCGTGACGCTGGGCAGCCGGGCCGTCGCGGCGTACGTCGTGGAGCACGCGGTGGCCGCGGTGACGCACGCCGTGACGCGGTCGACGGAGGCCAACGACTTCGTGGTTGCGCGGCCGGCGGCCACGACGAGCGAACGCGACCGGAGCTGCACGGTCGTCTTGCGGCTGGCGCCGGCCGAGAGCGGCGCGGCGTCGAAGTCGGCGGTACGGACGGAAAGCGGCGCGGTGCCGCGCGGCGTGTAGCCGCGGTAGCCCTGGCCGGTGATCGGGACGAACACCTCGGCCGGGCCGTTGGTCAGGAGGAAGACGCGGTACTTGCCGGCCTGGACCTCCCAGCTCTGGCCGAGCCGGATCGGGTCGGCGGCGACGGCGCCGACGCGGGGCATGACGAGCGCGCCGACGGTGTCGCGGTTGGCGGGCGCGGGGGACATGAAGAAGCCGACGTAGGAGCCTCGACCCGACAGGCGCAGGGACGCCGCGTCGATGGTGGTGTTGACGTAGACGTAGAGGTCGACGTACGCGGTCTTGCTGCCGCGCAGCAGGATGCCCTCGCCCGATGCGGCGTGCGAGGCGGGAACGACGAGTCCGCAGAGCAGGAGCAGCATCGCGAGCAGTGAGGCGCGACGCATCTATCGGGCTCCGTTGCGGGTCGGGCCGGTCGAGCGGCTAGGAGACGTCGGCGATCTCGCGGGCGCGCAGGTGCATCTCCAGCTTGCGCTTGATGCGCTGGAGGGCGTTGTCGATCGACTTCACGTGACGGTTCAGCGACTCGGCGATCTCCTGGTAGCTCTTGCCCTCGACGTAGAGGCGGAGCACCTCGGTCTCGAGGTCGGAGAGGACGTCGTCGAAGTGGCGCTGGAGGGCGCGGATCCGCTCGGACGAGATGACGAGGTCGGCGGGGTCGGTGATGGCAACGGTCGGGATGACGTCGCCGAGCGTCCGGTCGCCGTCCTCGTCGCTCACGACGGGGCGGTTGAACGAGACGTAGGAGTTGAGGGGGGTGTGCTTCTGCCGGGTCGCGGTCTTGATCGCGGTGATGATCTGGCGCGTGACGCAGAGCTCGGCGAACGCCCGGAACGACGTCTGCATCTCGACGTTGAAGTCGCGGATGGCCTTGTAGAGGCCGATCATGCCTTCCTGAACGATGTCCTCGCGGTCGGCACCGACCAGGAAGTACGAGCGGGCCTTCACGCGGGCGAAGTTGCGGTACTTGGTGAGCAGCTCGGCGAGCGCGACGTCGTCCCCGGCGCGGGCGGCGAGCACCAGCTCGTCGTCGGTACGCACCTCGTCGTCGTAGTGGTCGCGGTGGCGTCGCACGAAGTAGCCCTTCGCTGGGGGTAGGCGCGTTGGGTGCGAGAACGGTGGAGGAATAGTAGGCCGTTATGCCCTACCTTGACCACCCCTCGTTCCTCACCCATCCGCAGTAACGACGACCGGGCGGGCGGGTTACGGGTGCGCCCGCCGCCGTCTGGCGATCTCCGCGAGCGTGACGGCGGCGGCGACAGAGGCGTTCAGCGACTCCGTCCCGCCGGCCATGGGGATGCGCACGAGCACGTCGCACGTCTCCCCCACCAGCCGCCCGAGCCCGCGGCCCTCGGAGCCGACGACGACGCAGACCGGCTCGGTGGCCAGCTCCAGGTCGTCCAGCGACAGCCCGCCCTCGGCCCCCCGGCCCACGACGGTGACCCCGGCGTCGGCGTACGACTTCAGGGTCCTGACGAGGTTGGTCGCGCGCGCGACGGGTAGCCGGGCAGCGGTCCCTGCCGACGCCTTCCAGGCGGACGCGGTCAGGCCGGCCGCGCGGCGTTCCGGCACGACCACCCCGTGGGCGCCGAACGCCGCCGCGGAGCGGACGACCGCGCCGAGGTTGCGCGGGTCGGTGACGCCGTCCAGCGCGACGAGCAACGCGGGCTCGGGCTGCTCCATGGCCCGGCGCAGCAGGTCGTCGGGGTGCGCGTACTCGTACGGCGCGACGACGAGCGCGAGGCCCTGGTGGAGGGCGCCGTTGGTCAGCCGGTCGATCTCCGCCTTACCCGCCTCGCGCACCGGGATGTGCTGCGCGGCAGCGGTCTTCAACGCTTCGGCGACGCGGTCGTCGTGGTCGAGGCCGAGCGCGACGACGAGCGTCCTGGCGGGCACCGAGGCGCGCAACGCCTCCACGACCGGGTTGCGGCCCGCCACGACCTCATCGACGTCGGCGAGCAGGCCGCGCTTCGGCGCGGGGGCGCGCTTGGCCGGCGCACCGGCCCGGCGCGGGGCGTCGCCGCGCGGCACCGTGATACCGACGGGGGTACGGCGCCCGGGCGACCGGGCGGGCTGCCGCGACGGCCAGGGGCCGGGGGCGTCGACCTGGCCGCGTTCGCCGCGCGGCTTGGCAGCCGAAGGACCGCCGCGCTTGGCCGCCGCGGCGGCCTTGCGGGCCGCGGGGTGGCCCTTGCGGGCCTCGGCGGGCGGCGTCGGGCCCTTCCCCTTGAGCCGGTCCTTCCCCTGCCCGCCGGAGCCGGCGGCAGCGCCCTTGCGGTGCGATCCGGCCTTGCCGGCCCGCCCGCCCTGGCCCCCCTTGGCGATCGCCTTGCCGCCTACGCGCTTCCCAGGTGCCACCGGACGCCTCCCGACGTGTCCTCCACGACGACGCCCGCCGCCGTAAGCCGGTCGCGGATGGCATCCGCCTCGGCGAAGTCCCTGCGCCCCCGCGCGGCCGACCGCGCCTCCAGCGCGATCTCGACCAGCGCCCCGACCGTCCCGTGCAGGTCGCCGACCGCGGCCGGCCACTGCGACACCGGGTCGAGTCCCAGCACGGTGAGCATCTTCCGAACGGTCGCGAGGCAGGTCGCCACGACGGCGGCGTCGCCGGAGTCGAGCGCGGCGTTGCCCCTGCCTACGGTGGTGTGCACGACGCCAAGGGCACGCGAGACGGCGAGGTCGTCGTCCATCGCGGCCGCGAACTCCGCCCATGCGGCCTCGTCGACCGGCCCTTCGGGGCCGACAGACGAAGCGTTGCGGACGAACGTCTCCAGCCGGCCGTACGCCGCCGCCGACTCGACAAGCAGGGCGTCGCTGTACTCGATGTTTGACCGGTAGTGCGAGCCCCCGAGCAGGTAGCGCAGCACCTGCGGCCGAACGCCGGAGGCCAGCACGTCGGACACCACCAGCGAGTTGCCGAGCGACTTGCTCATCTTCTCGCCGCCGGTGTTGACCAGGCCGTTGTGCAGCCAGTAGTTCGCGAAGCCTTCACCGGCGCAGGCGGACTGGGCGTTCTCGTTCTCGTGGTGCGGGAAGACGAGGTCATAGCCGCCGCCGTGGATGTCGAACGGCTGCCCCAGGTACTTCACCGCCATCGCCGAGCACTCGAGGTGCCAGCCCGGACGGCCAGGCCCCCACGGCGTGTCCCAGAACGGCTCCCCCGGCTTGTGTGCCTTCCAGAGCGCGAAGTCGAGCGGGCTGCGCTTGGGCCGCGTGGCGTCGACCTTCTCGGTCGCCATCATCGCGTCGGGCTGCTGGCCGGACAGCTCGCCGTACCTGTCGAACGACCGGACGTCGAAGTAGACGTCGCCGCCGGACGCGTACGCGTGCCCCTTGTCGATCAGCGTCTGCATCAGCGCGATCATCTCGGGGACGTGCCCGGTCGCCCGCGGCTCGACGGTGGGCGGCAGGATGCCGAGGGCGTCGTACGCGGCGTTGAACGCCCGGGTGTTCGCCTCGGCGACGGCCCACGGGGTGGCGCCCGAGTGGCCGGCCTCGTGGATGATCTTGTCGTCGATGTCGGTGACGTTGCGGACGAACGTCACCGCGTAGCCGCTCTCGGCGAGCCACCGGCGCAGGATGTCGAACGCCACCGCCGAGCGCGCGTGCCCGACATGCGGCGGGGCCTGCACGGTCGGGCCGCAGACGTAGACCGTCGCGGTCCCTGCAACGACGGGGACGAACGGTCGCGCGTCGCGCGAGCGCGTGTCTGTGAGGGTCAGCGGCACCGCGGCATCGTACGCGGGAACGAAGCTCAGTCGGTCCTGACGACGACGTGCTCGGGCGGTACGCGCACCACCAGCCGCACGGCGTCCGGCCGGCCCTCCCGGAACGGCCGCACGCCGGTGTACTTGGCCGACAGGTCGTCGATCAGCTCGCGGCCGCCCTCGGTCGTGACCCGCGCGGTGCCGCGGACCTCGACGTAGGAGTACGGGTCGCCGGGCGCCGTGACGCAGACGGCGACGCGCGGATCGCGCTCGACGTTGCGGGCCTGCAGGCGGCCGCGCACGGTCGAGAGCAGGACGTCGTCGCCGTCGCGCGTGACCCAGTTGACGGTGGTGTGCGGCGAGCCGTCGGCGTTGAGGGTCGCGAGGGTGGCGAACGAGTGGGCGTCGAGCCATTCCTTCGCGACGTCGGGCAGGGTGTCCATGCCGCCCGAGGCTAGTCCGAACGCGTCAGCAGCGCGGCAGCTCGTACCCGGTCAGCTCGCCCTTGCCGAACGGCACGGCGTTCACCGCGCGCACCTTCGAGCCGACGGGCAGCGGGTGGTCGAGCTTGAGGCTGAACTCCTTCGGCTCGCGCGCCTTGTGGCAGAACGCGACGCCGGTCACGACGGCGACCAGATGGCCCCACGGGTCCTCGACGACGGCCTGCGCGAAGACGTACGGCATCAGCGCGGCCGTCGTCGTCAGCGTGCCGGTGACGACGGCGCCGTCGGCGGTGCGGGAGAGGACGACGTTGGCGGTGCTCGCGCCCGGGCGCGTGCCGGTCCACGGGACCCAGCGGTTGTCCGGCACGCCGACCGTCACCGAGTCGACGGCGATGCCGTCGGCCGAGCGCGGGAGGTCGACGTAGAAGCCGACCGTGCCGTGCGGCGGCAGCGAGATGACGGTGCAGCAGTTCTGGTCACCGGTGGACGCGTGCGCGTGGCCGAGGGGCGCGCCGGTCTTGGAGCGCGCGGTGACGGCGACGCCGGTGTCGCGCAGGCCGTACGTGGGGTTCGGGTTGCGGACGAGGACGGAGACGAGGCGGCCCGCGCGGCCGATCTCGAGGACCTCTAGCGGCAGCGGCGCGCCGGGCAGCTGCTCGCCCGGCTCGGCGCCCACGACCGCACTGGGGCCGTGACCGCACGCGGCCGCCAGCAACAGCGCGACGAGCGCGCCGAAGCATCGTCCAGCCCGCACCGGCGCCACTCCTCTCGCCGAGGATGTCGACTCGCTCACAGGATTCCTTGAGGAAGGCCGCCTGTCGCCCCCTCCGCTCCGTAAGATCGACAGGACCGGAAGGGGAACGATGGGTAACGCGGAGCCGGTACGGCTGCCGAGCGACCAGGACGCCTCCGGGCGCTCGTTCGGGGACGAGGAGCTCGCGCTGCTGCGTGAGGTCCTCGACAGCGGCGTGCTCGGCAGCATCAGGGGGAGCGTGACGAAGGCGTTCGAGGCCGCCGCCAGCGAGCTCCTGGGAGCGGGTCACGCCGTCGCCGTCGCGTCAGGGACGGCCGCCGTGCACTCGGCGATCGCGGCGCTCGACCCGGAGCCGGGCGAGGAGATCGTGACGACGGGGATCACCGACATCGGCGGGATCGCGCCGATCCTCTACCAGGGCGCGATCCCGGCGTTCGCCGACGTGGACCCGCGCACCGGCAACGTCACCGCGGAGACCGTCGCCGCCGCTCTCTCGGAGCGCACGCGCGCGGTGATCGTGACGCACCTGTTCGGCAACCCGTGCGACACCGCGGCCATCGTCGAAGTCGCTGCGGCGCACGGCGTCCCGGTGATCGAGGACTGCGCGCAGGCGCTGCTGTCGCGCGGCGCGGACGGCGCGCTCGTCGGCACGTACGGCGACATCGCCTGCTACAGCCTCCAGCAGGGCAAGCAGGCGTCCACCGGCGAGGGCGGTCTCGTCCTCGCGCGCGACGAGGAGACGGCGCGGCGCGTCCGCCTCTACGTGAACAAGGCGTGGGAGTACGGCTCCCCCGACCCGGACCACCGCTCGCTCGCCCTGAACTACCGGTTCACCGAGCTCGGCTCCGCGGTCGCCCTCGCGCAGCTCGCGAAGCTGCCCGCCGGCATCGCCGCGCGCATCGCGGCAGCCGACGCGCTGACCGCCGCCATCGGCGACCTGCCCGGCATCACGCCGCCGGTCGTCACGCCGGGCGCGACCCACTCGTACTGGCGGTACGCACTCCTCGTCGACCCCGCCGTCCACGAGGGTGGCTCGCCCACTCTGGGGGCGTCCCTCGCGGACCTCGGCGTCCCGGCCGCGGCGCGGTACATCAAGAAGCCGGCCTGGCGGTGCGGGCTGTTCACCGAGCAGAAGACGTTCGGGACGTCGCGGTGGCCGTTCACCCTCGCGCGCCCGGAGGCGCTCGACTACGCCGCCGAACGCTTCCCCGGGACGTTCGAGTACCTCGACCGGGTGCTGGTGCTGCCGTGGAACGAGCGGTACACCGCAGAGCACGCCGCGATCCTGGCGAGCGCCATCGGCGACGCGGTCCGCGAGCCGGTGCCGGCGCGGTGACGCCGCTGCGGTACGCGGTCGTCGGCGCGGGCGCGATCGCGCAGGCGTACGCGCAGGCGCTGCTCGCCGCGGACGACGCGACGGTCGTGGCCGTGGTCGACCCGCGGTCCGAGGCGGCGGAGGCGCTGGCGGAGCCGTTCGCCGCGATGGCCTACGCGGACGTGTCCGAGCTGCCGGGCGACGTGGACGCGGCCGTCGTCTGCACGCCGCCGTCGACACACGCCGACGTCTGCTGCGCGCTGCTGGAGGCCGGCGTCGCGGTGCTCTGCGAGAAGCCGCTGGCGGTCAACCTCGCGGAGGCGCACCGCATCGTCGGCGCTGCGAAGGCGAGTGGCTCGGCGCTGTCCATGGCGTCGAAGTTCCGCTACGTGCCGGACCTGATCCAGGCGCGGTCGCTCGTCGCGGGCGGGCTGCTCGGCAAGGTCGTCTGGCTGGAGAGCGTGTTCTCCGGCAGCCTCGACATGTCGAAGCGGTGGAACTCCGACCCGGACGTCAGCGGGGGCGGCGTGCTGATCGACAACGGCACCCACTCGGTCGACATCGTGCGGTACCTGCTCGGCCCGGTGGTCGAGGTGCTCGCGGTCGAGGGCGCGCGCGCCGAGGGGCTGCGCGTCGAGGACACCGCGACGCTGCTGCTGCGAACGGTGTCCGGCGTGCAGGCGCACGTCACGCTCTCCTGGACGGTCGATCGGATGGCCGACCACTACCTCGTCGTGACCGGCCACGAGGGCACGCTGGAGCTCGGCTGGCGCCGGTCGCGGTACAAGCGCCGCGCGGCGCCCGAGTGGGTGGACTTCGGCACCGGCTACGACAAGATCGCGGCGTTCTCCAACCAGATCGCGAACTTCTCCGGGCTGGTCCGGGGCCGCGAGCCGAGCCTGGTCTCGATCGACGACGCGCTGGCGTCGGTCGCGGTGATCGAGGCGGCGTACGCGTCGCTGCGGCACGGCGCGGGCTGGATCCCGGTGCCCGAGGCGACGGCGTGACGCGCATCCACCCGACGGCGATCGTCGAGGACGGCGTGACGATCGGCGAGGGCACGACGGTCTGGGACCACGCGCACCTCAGGTCCGGCGCGGTGCTCGGCCGCGACTGCATCGTCGGCGGCAAGACCTACGTCGCCCCTGGCGTCGTCGTCGGCGACCGGGTCAAGCTGAACGCGTTCGTCTACCTGTGCACCGGCGTGACGCTACGGGACGGCGTGATGGTCGGCGCGCACGCGGTGTTCACCAACGACCGCTACCCGCGCGCCACGACGTCCGACCTGTCCGCGCTCCGGCCGTCGGACGCCGACGACGCGACGCTGCCGACGCTGGTCGGCGAGGGCGCGAGCATCGGCGCCGGCGCCGTCGTCGGCTCCGGCATCGAGATCGGGCCGTGGGCGATGGTCGGCATGGGGGCGGTCGTGACCCGCTCGGTCGAGCCGCACCAGATCGTGGTCGGCAACCCGGCCAGGCCGCGCGGCCGGGCCTGCCGGTGCGGCCGCCCGGTGACGCCGCTGGACGGCGCCTGCAGGCACTGCGGGCTGCCGTTCCCGGCGGACTCGGCGTGAGCCGTTGGGCGGTGGTCGGCGGCGGCCTGCTCGGCATGACGCTGGCGCACCGCCTCGCGCAGCGCGGCCACGCGGTGACGCTGCTGGAGGCGGCGGACTCGCTCGGCGGGCTCGCGGCGCCGTGGCGGCTCGGCGACGTGACGTGGGACCGGCACTACCACGTGACCCTCGCGTCGGACGCGCGGCTGCGCGCCCTGCTGCGCGAGCTGGACCTCGACGACGACCTGCGCTGGGTCAGGACCAAGACCGGCTACTACGCGGGCCCCGGCCGCCTGTACCCGCTGAACGACGCCCTCGACTTCCTCCGCCTCCCCGCGCTGTCGCCGCTCGGCAAGGCGCGGCTCGCGCTGACGATCCTGTACGGCTCCCGCATCCGTGACGGCGTCCGCCTGGAGTCGGTCCCCGTCACCGACTGGCTGCGGCGCTGGAGCGGGCGCTCGACGTACGACCGGCTCTGGCTCCCCCTGCTGCGCGCGAAGCTCGGCGACAACGCGGAGGCCGCGTCGGCGGCGTTCGTCTGGGCGACCATCCAGCGGCTGTACGCGGCCCGGCGGACGGGGCTGAAGGAGGAGCAGTTCGGCTACGTGCCCGGCGGCGGGTACGCGCGGACGCTCGCGACGTTCGAGGCGCTGCTCGTCGCCGAGGGCGTGGAGGTGCGGACTTCGACGGCCGTAAGGAAAGTTGCATGCGCTAAGCAACTATCGGGACACGGGCTGCGGGTCGTCACGGACGACGGCGACCTCGACGTGGACGCGTGCGTGGTCACGCTGGCCGCGCCGCTCGCGGCGCGCGTCTGCGAGGGGCTGGCCGACGACGAGCGCGAGCGGCTGAACGGCGTGCGGTACCAGGGGATCGTGTGCGCGTCGCTGCTGCTGCGGCGGCCGTTGCAGCCGTACTACCTGACCTACCTCACCGACCCGGCGGCGCCGTTCACGGCGGTGGTGGAGATGACGGCACTGGTCGACCCGGCGGAGCTCGGCGGGCACGGCCTCGTGTACCTGCCGAAGTACGTGACGCCGGACGACCCGCTGTTCGAGGCGACCGACGAGGAGCTGCGGGCGGCCTGGATGCCGTACCTCATGGCGATGCACCCCGACCTCGCCGAGGACGACGTGCTGGCGTTCCAGGTGTCGCGGGTACGCCATGTGATGGCGGTCGCGACGCTCGACTACTCCGCGCACCTGCCGCCGATGCGCACGTCGGTGCCCGGCCTGCACCTCGCGTCGTCCGCGCACATCGTCAACGGCACGCTGAACGTCGACGAGACGGTCGCCCTCGCCGAGCGCGCGGTCGCGGTGATCGACCCGTGAGCGCGGGTGCGGCGCGGCCGATGGCGAGCCTGTCACTCGACCTCGACAACGAGTGGTCCTACCTCAAGACCCACGGCGACCCGGCGTGGGAAGCGCTGCCGTCCTACCTCGACGTGGCGGTGCCGCACCTGCTCCACCTGTTCGACGCGACGGGCGTGACGGCGTCGGTGTTCGTCGTCGGGCAGGACGCGGCGCTGGAGCGCAACGCCGAGGCGTTCGGGCTGCTCGGGGCGTCGCGCCACGAGGTCGCCAACCACTCGTTCAAGCACGAGCCGTGGCTGCACCTGTACACGCCGGCGCAGATCGACGAGGAGTTGCAGCGCGCGCACGACGCGATCGGCGAAGCGACCGGGCGCGTGCCGGTCGGCTTCCGCGGGCCGGGCTACAGCGTGTCGGGTCCGTTGCTGGAAGCGTTGCGCGCCAAGGGGTACACGTACGACGCGTCGACACTGCCGACGTGGATCGGGCCGCTGGCGCGCGCGTACTACTTCCGCACGGCGAAGCTGTCGCGCGAGGAGCGGGCGCGGCGCGGGGCGCTCTTCGGGTCGTTCCGCGACGGCACCAAGCCGGTGGCGCCGTACCGCTGGGCGCTCGGCGCCGGCAGCCTGGTCGAGCTGCCGGTGACGGTGATGCCGGTGCTGCGGGTGCCGTTCCACGTGAGCTACCTGCTCTACCTGCACCAGGTGTCCCCGGCGCTGGCGCGCGGGTGGTTCCGCGCGGGGCTGCGGCTCTGCCGGTTGACCGGCGTCGAGCCGTCGATCCTGCTGCACCCGCTCGACCTGCTCGGCGGCGACGACGTGAGCGGCCTCGCGTTCTTCCCGGGCATGGGGCTGCCCGGCGAGCGCAAGCGCGCGCTGGTGACGGAGTGCGTGCGGGCACTGGCGGCGCGGTACGACGTGGTGCCGGTCGGCACCCACGCGGCGGCGATCGGGGCGCGGTCGCTGCCGTCGCGCACGTTCGGATGACCGAGCGGCTCCGCTCCCCCGTCGCGACCGTCGTCGCGCTGCTGCTGCTGGCGGGCGCGATCGCGTTCAACGTCGCGGGCGTCCGCCGCGACCTCAACGTGCCGGGCCGCCCGAGCCTCACCGACGACCGGCAGGCGATGGTCGACTTCCGCGACACGGTCTACTGGCCGGTCCGCGACCTCGCGTCGGGGCACGACCCGTACGACCCGCACGGCTACCTCGACCGCCGCCCGGTCGCGCAGGAGCTGGACCTGTATGCGCCGGGGCAGCTGCTGCTGCACGCGCCGTTCGCGCTGCCGCCGTACGAGACGGCGGAGTGGGTGTGGTTCTGCGTCGTGGTGGCGCTGGTGGTGGCGTTCGGGGCGGTGGTGCTGCGGGCGGCGGGGCTGCCGGTACTGCCGTCGACCGTCGCCGCGCTCGGCGCGGTGCTGCTGGTCACCGAGCCGGGACAGGCGTCGGTCTACCTCGGGCAGCTCGACCCCGAGATCATCCTCGGCTGCGCGCTCGCGCTGGTCTGGGCCGGGCGGCGGCCGAACGTCGCCGCCGCCGGTCTCGCCCTGGCGCTGACCAAGCCGCAGTTCGGCGTGCCACTCGGGCTGCTGCTCCTCGCCCGCGGGCTCAAGCGCGACGTGCTGCGCAGCGTGGCGCTCGCGGCGGCGGTGTCCCTGCCCGTCGTCGTGCTGCTGGTCCGCGCGGCGGGCGGGGTCGGCGCGTTCGCGGACCACCTGCGGGCCAACGTCGACTACGCCCTGCAGACGCCGTACGGCGACCTCGCGTCACCGAGCGGCGTGCGGACCGACCCGCTCGCGCTGGTCGGCCGCCTGCTCGGCGCGCGCGCGCCGGGCGCGGTACAGGTCCTGCTCGCCATCGTCGTCCTCGGCGTCACGGCGTGGCTCGCACGCGGCCTCGACGACGACGACCCACTGCTGCTCGCGCTGCTCTCCCTCGCGGTGCTCGTCGCGGTCGTGCACGCGCCGGCGGACGCGCTGCTGCTCGCGCTACCGTTCGGCGCCATCGCGGTGCGGCGGTGGCGCGACCCGGCGTACGCCGTTCTCCTCGCGCTGCTCGCGGCGCCGTTCCTCTACGCGACCCGCGCCGAACGCTGGGTGGAGAGCGCCACGCGCTCGCAGGTGTGGGCCGGCGCGGTGACCGGGCTCGCCGTCACGGCGGCGCTGCTGCTTGCCTGGATGCTCGCCCTCCGAACTCGGCGGAACGCGGCGGGCAACGTACTGTGACTCCATGTCCGCCGCCCCCGCAGAACCGTGGCGCCACCCCACGACCGGGGACCCGCGCCCGCTCGCGCTGGAGCCCGTAGCCTGCTGCGTCTGCGGCGGCGTGGACGCCGAGCCGGTCGCGGTCGGCGAGGACTTCGAGTACCGCACCAGCCCGGACTCGTTCGTGATGGTCCGGTGCCCGCGCTGCGACGTCGTCTACCTCGATCCGCGCCCGGCGATGGAGGAGCTGCCGCGCATCTACCCGGACACCTACCACGCGTTCGCGTTCGGCGCGGAGGGGTTCGGCCTGGTGCACACGGTCCGGCGACGGCTGGAGGCCAGGCGGCTGCTTCGGGCCTGCCGCGGCCTCGGCACCGACGCGCGGATCCTCGACGTCGGCTGCGGGGACGGCTTCCACCTCGACCTGCTGCGCGAGTACGGGCGGCCGGGGTGGCACCTGGCGGGCGTGGACCTCGACGAACGCGCCGTCGCCGCCGCGCGCGAGCGCGGGCTCGACGTACGGCACGGCTCGGTCGAGGACGTGACCGACGGCCCGTACGACCTGGCGTTCATGATCCAGACCATCGAGCACGTCGCCGACCCGGCCGCCGTCCTCGCGGCGACCCGCGCGCTGCTGGCGCCAGGCGGGCGGCTGGTCGTCGTCACCGACAACACCGGCTCCCCGGACTTCCGGATCGCGGGGCGCAGGCACTGGGGCGGCTTCCACTTCCCGCGCCACTTCACGTTGTTCAATGCCGCCTCGATGCGCCGCCTCGCGGACCGCTCGGGCTTCGCGGTGGAGCGGCTCGAGACGATCGTCAGCCCGGTCAACTGGGTGTACTCGATCCGCAACGCGCTCGACGACTGGCGCGCGCCGCGGCGGGTGGTGGACGCGTTCAGCCTCGCGTCGCCGGTCCCGCTGGCGGCGTTCACCCTGGTGGACCTGCTGTTCACGCTGGTGGGTCGCGGCGCGCTGCTGCGCGTCGTGCTGCGGCGACCCGCGTGAGCCGCGCCGTCGTCCTCGGCGCGGGCATCGCGGGGCTGGTCGCGGCGCGCCAGCTCGAGCGGCTCGGCCACCACGTCACGGTGCTGGAGGCGAACGACTCGATCGCCGGGCTGGCCGCGACCACGAAGGACGCGGACGGGTTCAGCTTCGACCTCGGCGCGCACTTCGTGACCAACCGGCTCGCCGCCGCGGCCGGCATCGGCAGCGAGGTCAGGACGGTCCGCTACTACGGCGAGTCGGTCTGGCTCGACGGCCGCTACTACACGTACCCGACCGGCCTGCTGCGCTCTCCCGCGATGGTCGCCTCGGCGGTCGCGGCCCGGCTGCGCAGGGGCACGACGGGCACGGCGGCGGACTGGTTCCGCGCGGTGTACGGTCGCGCGCTCGCCGACCGGGTCGCGCTGCCGCTGCTCGAAGCCTGGTCCGGCGCGCCCGCCGAGGAGCTGGCCGCGTCGGTCGGCGACAAGATCCCGAGCAGCCTGGCGCAGACGGTGTTCCTGCGGGCGGCCGCGAAGGTGACGGGGCGCGCGGTCGCGATCGGCTACTGCCACGCGCTGCCGCAGAACGCCGGGGTGTACCACGTCTACCCGAACGACGGCGTCGCCACGATCTGCCGCGCGGTCGCGGCCGGGCTCGACGGCGCGGTGCGGACGAGCACCCCGGTCGAGGCCATCACGGTCGACGGCGGCCGGGTCGCCGGAGTGCGAGCGAACGGCGAGGCGATCGAGGCCGACCTGGTCGTCAGCACCGCGCCGGTCAACCGGCTGCCGTCACTCGTCGACGGCAGCGACGCGCTTGCGCCGTACGAGCGGTTCCGCTTCCGGCCGATGGTGTTCGTCAACCTCAAGCTCCGCGGTACGGCGCTGCTGCGCGACGTCGTCGTCTGGGTGCCGTCGGGGGCGCCGTTCTTCCGGCTCACGGAGGCGACGCAGTCGATGCCGTGGCTGGCGCCGGAGGGCAGCACGTCGGTCCTCTGCGACATCGGCGCGGAGATCGGCGACGCGCACTGGTCGATGAGCGACGACGACCTCGCCGAGCTCTGCCTGGAGCACCTCACGGCGTTCGTCCCCGACATCCGCGCGCGCTACCTCGGCGTGCACGTCGCGCGGCTGCCGATCGCGTACCCGGTGTTCCTCAAGGAGTACGAGGCCGACCGGCAGCGGCTCGCGGACGGCACCGGCATCGACGGGCTGCTCAGCGTCGGCCGCAACGGGGAGTTCGACCACATCCTCATGGAGGACGTGTACTGGCGGACGGTACGGCGCATCCAGCGCTGGGACGCGGGTCAGCCGTCGCGCAGCGCATCCTCGTCGGGGGCACGCAGCCGGGCGTGAACGGTCGTGCCGAGGTGGAACAGCTCCTCGAAGTACCGCTTGGCCTGCAGCGTGATGAAGCCGAGCGAGAGCAGCTGGATGCCGAGCAGCAGCGTGAGCGCGGCGAGCCAGTGGCGGTCCGCGAGCCCGGCCGCGACGGCAATGCCGGTGAGGACCACACCGGGCAGGAAGAAGAACATGAACGGCCGGAACAGGAAGCCGGAGACGAGCGACTTCAGGGTGTTCCAGACCAGCCGCGCGGACAGCCGCTGCCGCCCGCGGTGCGCGCGGATGAACGTCCAGTCGAGGACGGCAGGGATCTCGACGATGCGGGCGCGGAGGATCTGCGCCTTGTAGACGATCTCGATGTTCACGTCGACGTCGACGGCCTTGAGGTCGAGGTCGCGGATGAAGCGGCCGTCGTACGCGCGGACCAGGCCGGTGATCGTGGAGATGCGGCCCTGCGCGGTCATCGAGAGGAACCGGTTGGCCCACCGTGACATGACCCGCCGGGAGAACGGGATCTTCCGCGTCGCGCCGCCGCGCATGTACGGCGACGCGATGACGATGTCGGCGCCGGTCTCGTCGATCGTGTCGAGCAGCCGGCCGATGTGGTCGGGGGCGTAGGAGAGGTCGCAGTCGAACGTCACGACGTAGTCGCCGCGCGACAGCGCGACGCCGTCGCGGACGCCCTGGCCGAGCCGGAGGTTGGTGCGCTGGTGGTGGACGCGGACGTTGTCGCGAGTGGCCGCGAACGTGTCCGCGAGCGACCCCGTCAGGTCGGTGCTGCCGTCGTCGATGACGACCAGCTCCCAGTCCCACCGGTCGCTGAGCGACGTCATGTACTCGTGCAGGCCGGTCAGCGACGCGACGAAGATGTCGGCCTCGTTGTAGACCGGGACCACCAACGTCACCATCCGGCGTTCCGCCACGCCGTTCACCTCCTGCGCCATGCTGGTCCGCGTGACACGCAGCCTCCCACCGCGCAGCGTCGTTGTTCTCCTCGGCACGCGGCCAGAGGCGGTGAAGCTCGCCGGGATCGTCCGGCTGCTCGGCGACGCGGCCCGCGTCGTGCACACCGGCCAGCACTGGGACCCGACGCTCTGGGCGGACGTCGTGGCCGAGCTTGGACTACCCGAGCCGGTCGCGTCGCTCGGCATCGGCGGGCTGACCAGGGGCGAGCAGATCGGGCGCGGCGTGTCGCTCGTGGACGCCCACCTGGCGGCCGAGCCGGCCCTGGCGGTCGTGGTCCAGGGCGACACCAACAGCACACTCGCGGGCGCGCTCGCCGCCAACGCGCGCGGCGTCCCGCTGGCCCATGTCGAGGCGGGCCTGCGCAGCGGCGACCGGGCGATGCCGGAGGAGCACAACCGGGTCCTGACCGACCACGTCGCCGACCTGCTGCTGGCGCCGACGGAGACGTCCGCCGCCAACCTGGCCGCCGAGTCGATCCCCGCCGAACGCGTCGCCGTCACCGGCAACACCGTCGTCGAGGCCGCGGCCGCGCTGCTCCCGCCGCCCGCGGCCCGCGCGGGCGTCCTGGACTCGCTGGGGCTGACGCGGAACGGCTACGTCCTCGCCACGCTGCACCGGCCGGAGAACGTCGACGCCCCGGGCCCGCTCGCGGCCGCCCTGGAGGCGTTGGCGGCGCTGCCGCTGCCGGTCGTGATCGCGCTGCACCCGCGGACGGCCGCGAGCGCCGAGCGGCTCGGCCTGGGTGCCGCGCTGGCCGCGTTACGCGTGCTGCCGCCGCTGCCGTACGGCCGGTTCCTCGCGCTGATGGCGGAGGCGGCGGCGCTGGTCAGCGACTCCGGCGGGGTGCAGGAGGAGGCGAGCATCGTGAAGCGGCCGGTGTTCGTGCTCCGGCGCTCGACCGAGCGCCCGGAGGTGCTGGGGACGTTCGCGACGCTCGGGAGCCCCGGCGAGGTCGTTCCCACGGTGAGCGGCTGGCTCGGCGACCTCGACAACGTCCACGAACGCCTCGAGGCCATGCCCACGCCGTACGGCGACGGGACGGCCTCGGAGCGGTCGGTAGCGGCGTTGCTAGGCCTGCTGGGCGGCTAGCGTCCGGCGGCGGCGGGCGTACGCGGCCGCGGTCAGCAGCAGCGTGATGCCGGCGTCGCTGGGGGTGCCGGGCACCAGCGGGGTGCCCGCGGGAAACGGCATGAGGAACGACGCGGTCGGCGCGGCGAGCGCCGGCTTCTTCGCCGTCGCGGCGGGGCGGACGGCCGCGGCGTTGCGGGCCGGCGTGGCCTGGACGGTCAGGCGGGCGGCGTCGCGACCGGCCTGCGCCCGGGTCACCGGAGCGGCGACCTTCGGCGCGACCGCGACGCGGCGGGCGGCGACCGGCTTGCGCGGCGCCGCGGCCTTGGCGGCCGGCGCCTTGGCGGGAACGTAGTGGCGCCAGGTGTCGACGGGGACGGCCGGGGCCGCGCCGTTGGAGCGCAGGACCGCGCCGCGCAGCGGGCCGAGGGTGACGGAGGAGACGGTGTCGCCTGCCGCGTTCACCATGCCCGCGGGGACGGGGACGGTCACGGTGGCGCTCGCCGACGGGTTGGCGACGGCGAAGCCGCTCTGGAACGGCCGGGCGTACGCCGCGCCGACCTTGGCCATCGGGCCGACGGGGGCGCCGAGGTTCCACTCCATCTCGGGGCGGACGTCGAAGCGGATGTAGTCGTCGCCGGCCGCGGACTCGAAGGCACCGCGCCCGCCGCCGAGGACGTACCAGGACGCGAGGCTGAACAGGTACGCGCGGGTCTGCGACGGCGAGGCGCTCGCGACGACGACGTTGATGTCACCGTCGTTGAGCAGCGGGCCGAGCGCGGTCCAGCCGTCCGAGCCCCAGTCGTGCTGGTAGTAGTTGGGGTCGTTCTCGTTGCCGCCATAGAAGACGAAGTGCTCGATCATGCCGCCGTCGGCGAGGTTCACCCAGTCGTGCCAGACCGCGGGGTACGCCGTGGCGGAGCCGATGTTGAGGACCAGCTTCTTGCCGATGCCGTGCAGGCTGGCGGACGCCTTGGCGATGAGCTGGCGCTCCGCGGCCTGGAGGGCGGCGTTCGTCGGGGCGCCCGGCATGGTGGCTGAGGAGTACCACTTGAGCGTGACCAGCGCGTCGTCGCCGAACACGCCGTCGAACGGGCTGCCGGACAGCTCGCGGGTGACATTGTCGACCCAGCGCTGCTGGTAGCCGGTGTTCCAGACCGCCATCTGCCAGAGACCGGCGTAGCCGTTCCACTGGATGCGGTTGCCGTTGGTGTCGGTCGCGAACCACTCGGGGTGGGCGCTGGCCTCGGTGTGGCCCACGCCGGTCGCGAGCGGGCTGATGTCCTTGCCGTTCACGACGGTGTCGGGGTTACTGTTCGTAGCCGACAGGTCCTTGTAGACCAGGACGGTGACGTTCGGGTTCAGCGCCTTGAGGCGGCGGGCCGCGGCGGTCTCCCAGGCGTGCAGGACGACGACGCGCGACTTCTTCGACGCGGCGACCAGCTCGGAGTCCGTGGGCTTTCCGGCCAGCTTGTACCAGAACGCGGGGGGGTTCGCGGTGCCCTGGGCGCTCGCGGGCTGCGCGTTGACCACACCGACGGAGAGCAACGGGGCCGCGAGGGCGACGAGCGCGACGCGGGCGGCGAGGCCGGCCCGGCGACTGCGGAGGGTGAGGAAGTTGGCCACGCTCTGTGATCGGCCCCGTTCGGTGATTGCTTTAGGTGAGGGACCCGTACCTGGGCACAATGGGGGCCACTGCGGAGGGAAGGCGGGCCGTGCTGGGCGACGACGCGGCTCTCCTCGTCCCGAACGGCCGCAGCCTGGAGTCCAGGGCCGCCAGGGGCACGCTGTGGAGCGTCGGGGGCGCTCTGGTCGTCAAGGGGCTCCAGACGGCCGTCCTGCTGCTGCTGGCCCGCCTGCTGGACCCCTCCGCGCTCGGGGTGCTCTCGATCGGCACGCTCGTGCTCGCGGCGGCCTCGATCGTGCAGGACGTCGGCCTCTCCGACGTGCTGTCGTTCCGCAGGGACCGGGTCGAGGAGGCGGCGCGGACCTGCCTCACGCTGATCCTCGCGGCGAGCGTGACGCTGACGGCCCTCTGCTGGGTCGCGGCGCCGTCGATCGCCCGCTTCCTCAACGCCCCCGCAGGCACCGACGTCATCCGCGGCCTGACGATCGTGCTGCCCTTCTACGCCCTGGCGTCGGCCGACGCCGCGCTGCTCAAGCGGGAGCTGCTGTTCCAGCGCCGCTTCCTGATCGACGTCGTCCCTGCGGTCGCCGGAGGCGTGGTCGCCATCACGCTCGCGCTCGGCGGGCACGGCATCGCGTCGCTCGTCGTCGGGCAGATCGTGACCGGCGTCCTCACGCCGTTCGCGGCGTTCGCCGTCGGGCCGCGGGTCCGGCCCGGCTGGGACCGCGACCTGGCGCGCGAGTCGCTCGCGTACGGCCGCCACGTCGTCGGCGCCGAGGCCGTCCAGATGGCCCTGCTCAACGTCGACTACGTGATCGTGGCGCGGTTCCTCGGCAGCACCAGGCTCGGGCTCTACTCGCTCGCGTTCCGGCTCTGCTACATGCCGTTCCTCAACGTCGCCTACGTCGTCAACAGCGCGGCGTTCCCGTACTACTGCCGCCTCCCCTCCCGCCGTGACCTGCCGGGCGCCGTCGCGCGCGTGACGACGGCGACGGCGGCGGCCGTGCTGCCGCTGTACCTCGCCATCGCGGTGCTGGCGCCGTACATCCGGCTGCTCGGCCCGGAGTGGGTGGGCGCGGTGCCGGTGATCCGCTGGCTGGCGGTGTACGGCGTCCTGCTCTGCACCGCGCAGGCGGGCCAGACGGTGCTGCGGGCGGTGGGGCGGCCCGACCTCGCGTTCGCGTCGCGGATCGTCCACCTGCTCGCGTTGACAGGTGCGCTGCTGCTGCTCGCGCGGCACGGGCTGGTCTGGGTCGGCGTGGCGCAGGTCGTCGCGGCAGCGGTCGTCGCGGGCCTGACGATCGCGCTGGTCCGGCTGGTCACCGACGGGTTCGATCTCCGCGAGTTGCTCGCGCCGCTGGCCCCACTGGCGTTGAGTGGTGGGGTGCTGGTATCGGTGACACTCGCCGCGCGCTCCGCCGTGCCGTCGCTGGCGCGCGGGGACTCGCTCGTGGGGGCGCTGGCGATCGGCACCCTCGCACTCCTCGCGTACGCGGTGCCGGCGTGGCTGCTCGCGGGCGAGCGCCTCAGGCAGGCGGTACGGATCGTGCGGAGCCGCGCGTGACGACGTACGCGCCGCCACCCGTCGCGCGCCGCCTGCCTCCCGTGTCCATCGCCGCCCCGCTGCTGCTCGCCGTGCTGCTCCCGGCCGTGGCCGTCCGGTCGCCGGTGCTCGCGCTGGCCGGCGTCGTGGCGCTGGCCGTCGGCCTGGCCATGCTGCTGAAGCTGGAGTGGGCGGTGCTCGCGTTCGTCGCGGTGGCGCCGTTCGAGGACTACGCCAACAACGCGTTCGGCCCGGCGGTGAAGCTCGTCGGTCTCGCGGTGTTCGCGGCGTGGGCGCTGCGGCTGCTCGTCGACACCTCGCGGACCCGGCTGCGCCACCCGGCAGTGCGGACCGCGCTCGTCCTGCTCGCGCTCGCGACCGCCGCGACGGTCGCGCACAGCCACCCAGGCGGCGTCACGATCCTGTTCAGGTACGCGTCGTTCCTCCTCGCGTTCGTCGTGCTGGTCGACGTGTTCCGCGGCGCGCTGCACCCCCGCAAGGCCGCAGTGGCGTACGTCCTCGCCTGCGCGGCCGCGTCGTGCGTCTCGCTGCTCGGCTTCTTCAACGGCGCCCACTACCGGGCCGAGGGGCCGCTCGGCGACGCGAACGACTTCGCGTTCTTCCTCGTGGGCGGGTTCATGCTCGCGCTCGGCCTCTCGCGCGGCCGGCGCCGCTGGCTGCTCGTCGCCGCGCTGCTGCTGGGCACGACGTTCGCGACGCTGTCGCGCGGCGCCGTCGTCGGCGTCCTGGTCGCCGCGATCTGGGCGCTGGGCAAGGGGCACATCAGGCCGCGCACGGCGTTCATGTCCGCGGCACTCGCGACCGCCGCGGTGGTGGCCGTCGCGGTGTTCGTGCCCGCGCTGATCACCGACAAGCTGCAGGCCAAGAGCAAGGTCGCCCAGGCGAACGTCGACCAGCGCCGGATCCGCTGGATCGCGGCGACGGAGATGACCGTCGACAACCCGCTGCTCGGCGTCGGGCCCGGCGGCTTCGTCGCCAACTACGACCGCTACGTCGACTTCCGCGACCCGGACCCGCTGCACCCGCTGGCGGTCGCGCACACGCTGTACCTGGAGCTCGCGGCGGAGCTCGGCGTGCCCGCGCTGGTGGCGTTCCTCTGGCTGATGTGGCTCGGCTACGCGGGCGCCGAACGCGTCCGCGCGCAGCTCCCGCGCGCGTCGCAGGACGCCGCGCTTGCGCTGGGAACGCAGGCCGGGCTGGTCGCGATGGCGGTCGCGGCGATCTTCCTGACCGAGCAGTACTACCTGCCGCTCTGGCTGTTCGCGGCCATGGGCGTCGGGCTGCAGCTACGGCACGAGACATGAGGGTCGCGCTGCTGCTGACGCAGGGCGGCGGCGGCCCGGCGGACCACGTGGCCGACGTCGCCCCGGCGCTGGTCGCGCGCGGCCACGAGGTGGTCGTGCTGATGCCGGACGGCGCGGCCGCGTTGCGGATCGAGGCTGCGGGCGTACGGCGGCTGGCGCTGTCGCTGACGTCGGCCCGCGACGTCCGCGGGGTTGCCTCGCTCGCGTCGTTGCTCCGGCGGCTGCGGCCCGACGTGCTGCACGCGCACGACCGGCGGGCCGGGCTGTACGGCCGCCTGCTCGGCCGGGCGCTGCACGTGCCACGGCTGGTCTACACGCTGCACGGCGTTCCCGACGGGCTCTCGTACCTCGTCGCGGGCAACGCCGCCGCCGCACGGGAGCGGCCGCTCGACCGGCTGCGCTACCTCTCGTTCGAGCGCCGGCTCTCGTCGTGGTCGGGTGCCGTCGTCGTCACGCCGTCGAACGCCACCGCCGAGTACCTGCGGCGCTGCGTGCGGCTGCCCGCCGACCGGGTCCGGGTCGTGCCCAACGGCATCGACGCGAAGGCGTACGCCGTCCCGTCCCGCGACCCGCTGCCGCGGCGGCGGGTGCTCTGGCTCGGGCTGATGGATCGGGTCAAGCGCGTCGACGTCCTGCTCGACGCGCTCGCCGAGTGCCCCGACGTGGACGCGGTGCTGGCGGGCGACGGGCCGCTGCGCGCCTCGCTGGAGGCGCGGGCGGCGGGGCTCGGCGACCGGGTGACGTTCGCCGGCTTCGTCGCCGACCCGCGCGGGCTGCTCGCGGCGTGCGACACGTTCGTCCTGCCGTCGGCCGCGGAGAACGCCCCCCTCGCGCTGCTCCGCGCGATGGCCGCGGGGCTGGCGCCGGTGGCGACGCGGGTGGGCGGCGTTCCCGAGGTCGTTCGCGACGAGGTCGACGGGCTGCTCGTCCCGCCAGGTGACCCGGCCGCGCTGGCGGCGGCGCTGCGTTCGCTCGACGCGTCGCGGGTGGCGGCGTTCGGCGCGTCCAGCGCGCGGCGGGTCGCCGAGTCGTTCGACGTCGAGCGCTGCGCCGCAGGGCTGGAAGCGGCGTACGCGTCGTGAAGGTGCTCATGGTCATCGCCGAGATGGGCACCGGCGGCGCGGAGGCGATCGCCGAGGCGCTGGTCCGGCGGCTGACGGCCGACGGCGACCAGGTCGCCGTCGCGAGCGCGGGCGGGCGGCGGCTGGACGACCTGGCCGGGATCGGCGTCCGTACGTTGGAGGTCCCGATGCGCAGCCGGACCACCGCCAAGACCGTGCTGGCGGCGCGCGGGCTGCTGCCGGCGCGGCGTTCGGCGCCCGACGTCGTCCACGCGCACAACGTCCGCGCCTCGGTCGCCGCGCACCTCGGCGTCCGCTGGCCGCGGCATACCCCGCCGTTGCTCACGACGGTCCACGGCCTGCTGGAGAAGGACTACCGCACCGCCGCGCGGCTGCTGAACCGCACCTCCGACATGGTCGTCGCCGTCTCCGACGCGGTCGCGCAGCAGCTCCGCGACGGCGGGTACGAAGGCCCTGTCGAGGTGGTCGAGAACGCCGCCCACGCCGTCGTTCCCGGGGATCGCGCCGAGGTCCGCCGCGAGCTCGGGATCGACGACAGCGCGCGCGTCGTCCTCTGCGCCGCACGGCTCGCGCCGCCGAAGCGGCTCGACCTGCTGATCGAGGCGCTGCCGTCGCTGCCGCCCGACACCGTTCTCGTCGTCGCGGGCGACGGGCCGCTGCTGGAGCCGTTGCGCGCGCGGGTCGCCGCCCTGGGGCTCGGCGACCGGGTCCGCCTCCTCGGCGAACGCACCGACGTCGGCCGGCTGCTCGGCGGCGCCGACGTGTTCTGCCTGCCGTCGGACTCGGAGGGCATGCCGGTCGCGGTGCTGGAGGCCATGGTCGCGGGCGTGCCCGTCGTCGCGTCCGCGGTCGGCGGCATCGAGACCGGCACCGACGGCGCCGCGCGACTCGTCCTCCCCGGCTCGGCGGGCGCGCTGGCGGGCGAGCTGGCGTCGTTGCTGGGGGACGCCGTTGCCCGCGCCGACCTGGCCGCGCGGGGCCGGGCCGTCGTCGCGGCGCGCTACTCGCCGGACGCGATGTACAGCCGCTACCGCGCGCTGTACGCCTTCCTCGCCCGCCGCTGAGTACGGTTGGCGGATGGATCTGCGGACGCTGTTCGAGGCGGTCTGGCGCCGCCGCCTGCTCGCGCTGCTGGTGCTCGGCGTCGACCTGCTGGCGACCGTGTTCTTCCTCGTCACCGCGCCCAGGTCGTACACCGCCGAGGCGACGCTGTCCGCCGCCCCGACCGAGCAGGTGCTCCAGGGCGTCGGGACCGTGGAGACGTTGCAGGCCACCATCGCGCAGCTCGCCAGCACGCCGAACGTCCTCAACCCGGTCTCCGCGCGGCTGCCCGCGCGGCGTTCGGTCCGCAACCTGCGGACCGAGGTCAGCGGCTCGCTGATCCCCGGCACCGTCCTCGTCCGCATCAAGGTGGTCGACGCCGACCCGGTCGTCGCCGCCGCCATCGCGAACGCCGTCGTGGACGAGCTGCCCAAGCACGACCCCAGCGCCGGTGTCTTCGTGTTCGCCGCCGTCGAACGCGCCGTTCCCCCGACCGACCCGTCCTCGCCCAACACCAAGCTGGTCCTCGGGGTCGGCCTGGTCCTCGGCGTCGCGCTGGCGATCGGCACGGCGCTGCTGCGCGACAACGCCGCCCGCCGCGTCGAGACCGCCGACGACGTCCAGAACGCCACGGGCGCAGGCGTTCTCACCCGCGTACCGCGGCCCCGCGACCCGACCGGCACGGTCGGCGTCGGGCCGGACCAGCCCGGCGCGGCGTCGTTCCGCGCACTGCGGATCGCGCTGGAGTTCGTCGCCGCGCGCGAGCCGCTGCCCGCCCTCGTCGTCACGTCCGCCGTGCCCGACGACTCCGAGGGCTGGCTCGCGGCCAACCTCGCCATCGCGCTCGCCCAGGTCCAGCACCGCGTCCTGCTCGTGGACGGCAACCTCGACGAGCCGGGGCGCCACCCGGTCACCGAGGCGCTCGGCGCGCCGGGGCTGGCCGAGGTGCTGCAGGGCGAGGACACCGAGCCGCTGCTGCGGCCAGGCCCGGTCGACGGCCTGTACGTCCTCCCGGCGGGCAACGCGCCCGACGACGCCGCGCAGCTGCTGGAGACGCGGTTCGGCGAGGTGCTGCTCGGGTGGAGCAGGGCGTTCGACGTCGTCGTCATCGACGCGCCCGCCGTCTCGACGTCCGACGACGCGCGGGTCATGAGCGTTGCCGGAGCGGTACTTCTCACGGTGCCGGCCGGGCGGGTCGCGCCGCGCACGCTGCGCGACGTCGCCGCCAGCCTGCGCGTCGTGAACGCCCGCGTGGCGGGCACCGTTCTCGTGGGCGGCGAGTCGGCCGAGCCCGGACGACGCCGTCGCCCGGTGCCGCGTCCCCGCGCCGCGACGCCGGCGCCGCAGCCGGTCCGCCGACCCGCTCCGGCTCCGGAGCCGGAGCCGGAGTCGGAACGCAACGAGCCGATGCCCCCGCGGCCCGACCCACCCGCCGAGTCGAACGTCACCCTCGTCGCCGAGCCGCACCGTCCGTCCCCCACCGACTTCTAGGTCCGCCCCCCTCGTTCTGCGCGGACTCGTCAGGTCGCGCGCAGCAGCGCCGTGGCCAACGCCGCCAGCCCCTCGCCGCGGCCGGTGAAGCCGAGCCGGTCGGTCGTCGTCGCCGCGACCGAGACCGGCGCACCGACGGCCGCGGTCAACGCCGCCTCCGCGTCCGCGCGCCGCGGGCCGAGGCGCGGGCGTTCGCCGACGACCTGCACGGCGACGTTGACGACGGTCCAGCCCGCGGCGCCGACCCGACGTACGGTCTCCGCCAGCAGCGCGACCCCCGACGCGCCGGCCCACTCCGGCGCGGAGGTGCCGTACTGCGACCCCAGGTCGCCGAGGCCGGCCGCCGACAGCAGCGCGTCGCAGCACGCGTGCGCCGCGACGTCACCGTCGGAGTGCCCGGCCAGCCCCGCCTCCCCTGGCCACTCCAGCCCCGCGAGGTGGAGCGGGCGGCCGGCGTCGTACGGGTGCACGTCGGCGCCGAGCCCGACCCGCAGGTCGTCCATCAGTGCTCGCGGCGCGCGAGGCGTTGCGAGAGAGCGCTCTCGGCCGCCGCGAGGTCGGCCGGGTGGGTCACCTTCGCGGCCTCGGGGTGGCCGGGTACGACGACCACGGCGTTGCCGAGGCGTTCGACCAGCGAGGCGTCGTCGGTGCCCGCGAACCCGTCGATGACGGCCGCGTCGTGCGCCCTGGTGAGCAGTGCCCGGGTGAAGCCCTGCGGGGTCTGTACGGCGTAGAGCCCGTCGCGGCGCAGCGTCTCCACGACCCGCCCGCCCTCGACCCGCTTGATCGTGTCGGCGACCGGCAGCGCGGGCACCACGGCCTCCGCCCCCTGCGCAACGGCGGAGACGACGTCGTCGACGAGCTGGCTCGGCGCGAGCGGCCGCGCGGCGTCGTGCACCAGCACGACGTCGACCTCCGGCTCCAACGACTCCAGCGCGCGCCGCACCGACTCCTGCCTGGTCGCGCCGCCGGTCGTGACGCGGACGTCGGCGGGGGCCTCGTACGCGTCGAGGATGCCGCGCACCTCCGCCTCGTCGCCCGCGGGCGCGGCGACCACGACGACGTCGACGAGCCGTGCCAGCGCGAGCGCGCGGACGGCGTGCACGAGCAGCGGAACGCCGCCGAGCAGCCGCAGCGCCTTCGGCGCCCCGGGCCCGAGGCGTTCGCCCCGGCCGGCAGCGGGCACGATCGCCGCGACCCTCACTGGTGCTCCCTGCGGCGGGGCACCCGCACGTCGCCGGACTCGCCGACGGGGCGGGAGAACACCATGCGCCCGTTGGCGGTGGTGAGGACGCTGGTCACCGCGACGACGACCTCGGAGCCGATCTGGGCGCGGGAACGTTCGGCGACGACCATGGTGCCGTCGTCCAGGTACCCGACGGCCTGCCCCGCCTCCTTGCCCGGCTTGAGCAGCAGCACGTGGACCTCGTCACCCGCCTGCACGGCGGGGCGCAGCGCCATCCCGAGCGAATGCAGGTTGAGGACGCGGACGCCGGCGAGGGCGGCGGCCTTCGCGAGGTTGGTGTCCAGCGTCAGCAGCGCGGCCTCGCGGTCGAGGGCGATCCGGACCAGCTTGGCGTCGACCTCGGGTACGCCCGGTGCCTCGTCGTCGACGACCTGGATCTCGACACCGGGCTCGCGGCGCAGCGCCTCCAGGACTTCGAGGCCGCGCCGCCCGCGGGTGCGCCGCAGGTCGTCGCCCGCGTCGGCGAGGCCCTGCAGCTCGTCCAGCACCGGGCGGCAGATCAGCATCGTGCCGTGCAGGAACCCGGCCCGAACGACGTCGAGCACGCGCCCGTCGATCGCGACGGAGGAGTCCACCAGCCGCGGCAGCAACGACACCGCCGTCACGCGCGGCGGCAGCCCCGCGCGGGCGCCGAACATCGACAGCATCCCGTCGCGCTTCGACGCCCCGATCCGCAGCCCGAAGAACCCGCAGAAGACCAGCAGCAGCCCGAACACCGAGAACGCGATGTACGGCTCGGGGATCAGGAACAGCGGCCAGCCGACGCCCGCCGCCAGCAGCACGCCGCAGACGAGGCCGATCGCACCGGCCACCAACGTCTCCGCGGAGACGTCGCGCAGGCCGATCTCGACCTTGTCCGCGGCGGAGAGCGTGGTCCGGCCGAGGACGCCGCCGAACACGTAGCCGAGGCCCGAGCCGACGACGATGCCGATGGCGACGCCGTTGAACGAGCCGAGAATCGCCGTGCCGGTCGGGTCGAGCGCGCGGGCGATCTCGAAGCCGACGCCCGCGAAGAACACGACGCAGAGCAGGCGTACGGCCTCGACCACACCTCGCGCGGGTCGGCGGTCGGACACGGCGCGGCCTCCTGGTGGCGGGCGGGCGTCCCCCGCCGCAGGCGATCCCCTATGCCTCGGTCAGGAGGCGAGAACCTCGTCGAGAACGGCCTCGGCCTTGTCCTCGTTGGTGCCCTCGGCGAGCGCCAGCTCGCTGACGAGGATCTGCCGCGCCTTGGAGAGCATGCGCTTCTCCCCGGCGGACAGGCCCCGCTCGCGGTCGCGGCGCCACAGGTCGCGAACGACCTCGGCGACCTTGTTCACGTCACCGGACGCGAGCTTCTCGAGGTTGGCCTTGTAGCGGCGCGACCAGTTGGTCGGCTCCTCGGTGTGCGGCGCGCGCAGCACCTCGAACACCTTCTCGAGCCCCTCCTGGCCGACGACGTCCCGCACGCCGACGATCTCGGCATTGTCCGCCGGGACCTTCACCGTGAGGTCGCCCTGGGCGACCTTGAGGACGAGGTAGGTGCGTTCCACTCCTCCGACGGTGCGCTTCTCGATCGACTCGATGAGCGCCGCACCGTGGTGCGGGTACACGACAGTCTCGCCAACCTTGAAAGACATGTGTTCGGTAGCCCCTTCTGTGGATGCTCAGTCTACCAGCCCGTCCGCGCCGCCATCCGTGCCCCGCGTCCGGCCCTGCGCCGCAACGGAAACTAGGCTGCGACGCATGGATCCCGGCGGGTCGCCGCGTCGCGAACGGAGACGTCGTTGGCCGGTCGTCGCCGGGGCCGTTCTCGCGGCCGTCGTCGTCGCGCTGCTGCTGCGTTCGCCGGCCGGGTCACCGCAGCGCCGCCCCGCCGCCGCGTCGCTCGCCGCACCGGTCGTCGCGCCCGGCCGGGTCGGCGGGCTGCTGCCGGACGTGACGCTGCGCGGCCGGGTCAGGACGGCGAACGCCCGCGAGCTGCGGCCCGCCGTCGTAATGCTCGTGGCGCCCGGCTGTGACTGCGTCGAGGCGGTACGCCACGTCGTCCGCGAGGCGGCGGCGTACCGGCTGGTCACCTACCTGGTCGAGACCGGCGACTCGCCGGCGGGCACCGAGATCCTCGCCGCCCGGGCGGGCGGCGACGTCGGCCCCTACGCCGACCCGGCCGGCGCGCTCGCGGCGGCGTACGGCCTGCGCACCGACGCCGCGCTCGTCCTCGTCCGGGCCGACGGCGTGGTCACGCAGACCGTCGCCGCCGTCGGCCCGGCACTACGACTCGGGACCGCGCTGGCCGCGCTGGTCAGCGCCTGATCGCGACGCCGTCGAGGTTCACCTTCGGCCGCCCCGCGGTGCCGACCACGACCAGCTTGATCGTGTGCAGCTTCACCCCGCCGGCGAGCACCGGGCCCGCGTAGAGCACCTGCCGGACCAGGCTGCTCGCCGCGTGGGTGTCGACGGTCGCCTTGAGAACTCCGTCGACGTAGATGCGGAGCTGGCCGCAGGCCGCGCACTTGTCACCGATCACGGTGAACGCCGCCGTCTCCGTCCGCATCGTCATCGACGCGTTCTTCGTCGTCGACCCGCGCAACGTCGTCAGGTACCGCGACGCGGACGAGGACGTCGTCCACCCGGCGCTGTAGGCCATGGCCGAGTAGTTCTCGTTGAACGGCACCATCGATGCCTTGACCGGCGAGGCCGTCGTCGTGTTGCCGTAGCCGTCGAGGGCGCGGGCCAGGAAGTAGTACGTGTGCCCCTGCAACCCGGTGAACGTCTGGCTCTTCGACGCCGTCGACGCGTACCACGTCTTGAACACCGGGCCGGCCGACCAGACGCCGCTGGACGAGCGGGTCTTCTCGCCGGACAGCACCTGGAACTGCGGCGCGCTGCCCGCCCACGACACGGGGAACTTCACGGTCGTCGACACCGTCGACGTGAGCGGCGGCGCGGTCACGACCGGCGGCCCGAAGGGCCGCACGGGGTGCGCCGCGGACACCGGCGCGACGTTGTTGCTCGCGTCGATCGCGAACACGTAGAGGTCGTACACGGTGCCCGCTGTCAGACCGGTCGCGGTCGCGGTGCGCGCGGCGCCGTCGTAGACGAGGGTGCCGTCGGTCGGCGACGTCGGTGCCGGGTCGCCGTGCGGCTTGCGGACGACGGCGTACTCGCTGACGTCGGGGCCGCCGGTCCAGGTGATCGTCGCGGACGTCGCCGCGATGACGCCGGTCGCGTCGATGACGGCAGCCGCGGGCGCGTTCGTATCGGCGGCGAGCGTGCCGCCGGCGACCGAGAGCCCGGCCTCGTCGATCGTGGCGGTCGTGCCGATCATCGCCGGGCCCGACCCGTCGGCAGCGGCCACCCAGGTGTCGCCCTGGTCGAACGACAACTCGCAGTCGTACGGCGTCTCGCTCCAGAAGATCTGCGCCCCGTCGTTGGCGAACTGCGGCGAGTCCGCCCACTTGCCCTCGACCGAGCGGACCACCGTCGGGGCGGCCGCGCCACTCGCCGGCACGCTGACCAGCTCGGAGCCGCAGCCGGCACGGTCCCTCACGAAGACGACGGTCTGCCCATCCGGCGACCAGGTCGCGCCGTCGCCTTCGGTGGCGCCGGTGAGCCTCGTCCGGGTGTGCGTCGACAACGTCAGGACGTCGATGCCGACCGGGAAGCCGTCCGCGTCGAGGCTGGTCACGAGGAGCTGCCGGCCGGACGGCGAGAACGCCGCCTGGTCGGCGCTGCTCGCACCCGCCACCTGGGTCGCGCCGCCCCCGCTGGCCGGGACGGTCCAGATGCCGGGGATGTCGCCGACGCCGTAATTCGTGAAAGCGACCGTCAACCCGTCGCGCGACCAGGCCGGCTCGTCGACGCCACCGTCGACAAGGAGCGTGGCCGCCCCGCCGGCGACGGGCCGGACGTAGAGGTGGCTGCCGGTGTCCGGGTTCCACTGGACGTACGCCACCTTGGTGCCGTCCGGCGACAGGGCCGGTGCCCAGACGTCATCCGTCGTCGTGAACAGCTGTGTCGGGCCGGCGCTGCCGTCAGCGGGCCTGGTGTAGAGGCTGAACATGTCGTCCTCGTCGGGGTCGGCGACGAACGCGATCAGCGTCGCCGTCGTCGTCGTGGCGTGAGCAGCGGTGGCGAACGGCGCGAGCAGCGCGCCTGCGACGAGGGCGGCGGCGAGCAGGCCGGAACGGGTACGCACGGAGGTCCCCCCAGGGGAAGTCGGATCGGTCAGTGCAGCATCGGCGACAGATCGCGCGATGTCAGGCGATTCCGGAGAACCACCCGAAAGAACCATCTCTCACCCGGCTTGGCGGAGCAGTGCGCCGTAGAGCGTAAGTCCCGGGCCGAACGCCAGTGCCACGACGTGGTCGCCCGGCCCTGGCGGCGTCCGCCGGACCACCTCGTCCAGCGCGATCAGGACCGTCGGCGACGAGCAGTTGCCGTAGTCGCGCAACGTGTCCCGCGACGGCGCGAGCACGTCGTCGGAGAGGCCGAGCCGCTCGCCGCAGACGTCCACGATCCGCGGCCCGCCGGGGTGGATCGCCCAGCCCTTCACGTCGCCGACCGTCAGGCCGTGCTTCGCCAGCAGGTCGTCCACGACGTCGCGCACGTGCTTCGCGAGGACGTCGGGAACGCGCGGCGACAGGCCCATCCGGAAGCCGAGGTCGGTGACGTCCCACGTCATGTCGGCGTGGTGCCCCACGTCGGTCCGCGCGGTCACGTCCACGACCGCCAACCCCTCGTGGAACGGCGTCACGACGACCGCGGTCGCCGCGTCGCTGAACAGCGCGTGCGCGACCATCTGCTGCGCCTCGTCGGTCGCGGGCTGTACGTGCAGGCTGGTCAGCTCGGCGCAGAGCAGCACCGCCGTGAGGCCGCGCGCGGCGACCGCGTCGGCGACGGCGGAGAGGCCGGGAACCGCTGCGTAGCAGCCCATGTGGCCGACGAAGAGCCGCTGCACGTCCGCCCGCATCCCGAGGTCGCGGGCGAGCAGGATGTCGAGCCCGGGGGTGGCGTAGCCGGTGCAGGAGACGACAGCGAACAGGTCGACCTCGTCCGCGGCGACACCCGCCGTCGCGAGCGCGGCGGAGACCGCGTCCTTGCCGAGCGGCAGCGCCTCCGTGATGTAGCGCTGCATCCGCGCGCCGGTCCCCCAGCGGCTCACGTCCTCGTTGCGCGGGTCCACGACGCCGTGCCGCGTGGTGACTCCGGACGAAGCCCAGATCCGTTGCGCGAGAGGGCTTCCGCCGTAGTGGCCGGCGAAGAAGCCGTCCCACAACGCCCGCTGGTCCATCGGCGCGGGGACCGTCGTCGCGATGCCCGCGATCCTCGCCGTCACCATCGCGGCACCGCCGCCTCCTCGTCAGGGTCGAGCCCCAGGGCCGCGACGCCGAGCCAGTCGGCGCAGACGTCGCTCGTCGCGGGCTGCAGCGCCCCGCACCGCGCGTCGCGGAACAGCCGCTCCAACGGGTTGCCCCGCCGGGTCGCCGACGTACCGCACGCCTCCAGCATCGAGCCGGCGACATCGGCGGCGGTGTCGCCGGCGAGCAGCTTCGCGCGGTAGACGGCACGGTTGGTCGCGGGGTCGCCCGGCGCCGCGTCCACGCGGCTCGCGGCGTCGAGCGTCGCGAGCCACGCCGCCTGCGTCGCCGCGTCCGCACGGCCGAGCCGCGCGCGGACGGCGGGCAGCCCGTGCAGGCCCCGCTCGGTCAGCTGCGTTGCGGCGCAGGCGATCGCGGCGCGCGCGATGCCGACGTAGACGGCGGCGTACGACGCCACCAGCCACTGCGGCGACACCCGCGCCAGCAGCAACGCGAGCCCCTCGACGCCGCCGAGCAGCGCGTCGCGACCGACGTGCACGTCGAGGTGCACGTCGTTGCTCGCGGTCGCCCGCATCCCGAGCGGGTCCCACGTCTGCTCGACCCTGATGCCGTCGCCCGCAGGGACGAGGAACTGGCTGACGCTGTCGCCGTTGCGCGCGACGACGGCGTACGCGTCCGCGTGCCCGGCCCCCGAGCAGAACGTCTTGTGCCCCCTGACCCGCCACCCGTCGCCCTCGGCCTCGTACGCCGTCGTCATCGCCGAGAACCTCGACCCGGCCCCGCGCTCGCTCATCGCGACGAGGTAGAGGGCGCCGTTCGCCGCGTCGGCGAGGACCCGGTCGCGCCACGCGAAGAACGACTCCGGCGCGCCCACCGCGCGCGCCAGGTCGTCCGGCGTCGCGGCGAGCGCGCCGGTGACCGAGCAGTGCATGTTGAACACCAGCGCCGTCGCGGCGCTCCCCTCGGCCAGCGTCGCCGCGACGCGGGCGTACGTCGCGAAGTCGCAACCGTTGCCGCCCAGGCGTTCCGGCACCATCAGCCCGAGCAGCCCGGCGGCGCGCAGGTCGTCGAAGTCGGCCTTCGGGAACGACGCCTCCCTGTCGTGCTGCTCCGCCCGCTCGGCGAACGCCGTCGCCAGGTCGCGCGCGGTCTCGACGACGTTCACCGCTTCACCCCCACGCCCTGGTACAGCACACCGGTCCACCGCATCGGCAGCATCCGGACGTCCTCCGTCCTGCGCGCCTGCCAGCGCAGCGCGTCGACGAACGACGGACGCAGACCGCGGACCTTGAGCTCGATGCCGTTGGCCGCGCAGAGCCGTTGCAGCCGCCTCGGGTCGACGAACAGCGCCGGGTCGTGGATGCCCGCGGGCACGAACGGCAGGCGTTCCGCGACCGTGACCATCAGCGTCCTGGCCGTACGGGTGTCGGCGAGGGTGTCGCAGACCAGCGTGCCGCCGGGTGCCAGGACCCGGCCGATCTCGGCGACGAACGCCGCGAGGTCCGGCACGTGCTCGAAGCACTCGCCCGCGACGACGACGTCCACCGACTCGCTGCGCACCGGCAGCCGGGTCACGTCGCCGCGGACCGCCGTCACCCCGTGCTCCCTGGCGATGCGGGCGGCGGACTCGCCGAGGTCGACGCCGACGTGGCGGTAGCCCGTGACGTGCGGCGCGAGCAGGCCGCCGCCGCAGGCGACGTCGAGCAGCGTCGCGCCGTTGCGGCGCGGCGGCGGGACCAGCGCGCCGCGCGCCTTCGCCACCCAGTGCAGCGGCGCGAACGCCCCGCGCGGGCGCCACCACTCCGCGGCCAGGTCGTCGTACTGGCCCGGGTCGTTCCGCGGACGGGTGAGGACCGGCACATACGCATCCTGTCCCATCCCCGGGCAGACTGCCCTCTCGTGGTCCCGTTGCTGCGCGCCGCGCACGTCCAGCCGATGCTCGCCGTCACCGCTCTGGTGACGGCGCTCGCGGTCGCCGCGGGCCGCGGCGCCGGCGCGGTCTGGGTCTGCCTGGCGCTGCTGAGCGGGCAGGCGTTCGTCGGCTGGAGCAACGACTGGCTGGACCGGGGCCGCGACGTCGCGGCGGCGCGCTCGGACAAGCCGATCGCGGCCGGCCAGGTGAGCGCCCGCACCGTCGGCGTCGCCGCGCTGGTCGCGCTGGCGCTCTGCGTGCCGTTCTCGCTGGCGAACGGCTGGCGCTCGGGCCTCCTCCACCTCTGCGCGGTCGGCAGCGCCGGGCTCTACAACGCGTACCTCAAGCGCACGCTCCTCAGCCCGCTGCCGTACGCGCTGTCGTTCGGCTCGCTCCCGTCGGTCGTCACGCTCGGCCTGCCGGGGCACCCGGCGGCGCCGTTCTGGGCGGCGGGGGCGGCGGCGTTGCTCGGGGCGGGCGCGCACTTCGTCAACACGCTGCCCGACCAGGCCGACGACGTACGCCTCGGCGTCAACGGCCTCCCGCAACGCATCGGCCGTACCCCCTCGCTGGTCTGCGGCGCCCTGCTGCTGCTCGGCGCGGGTCTCGTCCTCGCGGTGGCCCCGCCGGGCCCGCCGCGACCGCTCGCGGTGGCGCTGCTCGCGGCCCAGGTCGCGGCGGTCGCCGCGCTGGTCGCGGCGGTGCGCGCCGGTCGTGAGCGCGCGGCCTGGTCGCTCACGCTGGCGGCGGCCGGTCTCGCGGTCGCCCTCCTCCTCGCCAACGGCACCGCCCTCGCCTGACCCCCGCCCAACACCGTTGTGTGCGGGATCTGCGGGCTCTAGCCCGGCAGATCCCGCACGCAACGCGGGCTTCGGCGCGGCGGCGGGTTTCTGTCACACCCCTCCCCTAACGTCGTCGGCATGGCTTCGAGGACGGCGACCAGGCCGGCGTACCGCTGCACCGAGTGCGGCCAGATGACCGCGCGCTGGGTGGGCCGCTGCCCCGAGTGCCAGGCGTGGGGGTCCGTCGGCGAGGTGGGCGCGGCGGTCGTGCGGGCGGTGCGTTCCGGCCCTGTGACGGCACCCGCGGTGCCGATCGGCGAGGTGGACATGACGCGGGCGGCGGTCCGCCCCACCGGCGTCGGCGAGCTGGACCGCGTCCTCGGCGGTGGCCTCGTTCCCGGCGCGGTCTGCCTCCTCGCCGGCGAGCCGGGGGTCGGCAAGTCCACGCTGCTGCTGGAGGTCGCCCACCGCTGGTCCGCGCCCGGCTCGCGCGCACTGATCGTGTCCGGCGAGGAGTCGGCGTCGCAGGTCCGCCTCAGAGCAGGCCGGACCGCCGCGCTCTCGCCCGACCTCTACCTCGCCGGCGAGACCGACCTGTCGGCGGTCCTCGGCCACGTCGACGCGGTCGGGCCGACGCTGCTCGTCATCGACTCGATCCAGACCATCAGCCACCCCGACGTCGACGGCGGCGCGGGCGGCGTGACGCAGGTGCGCGAGTGCGCGGCGGCGTTGATCAAGGTCGCCAAGGAGCGCGACATCGCGACCGTGATCGTCGGCCACGTCACCAAGGACGGCTCGATCGCGGGGCCGCGCGTGCTGGAGCACCTGGTCGACGTCGTCCTGCACTTCGAGGGCGACCGGCACTCCTCGCTGCGGCTGGTCCGCGCGGTGAAGAACCGGTTCGGCCCCGCCGACGAGGTCGGCTGCTTCGAGCTCGGCGACGCGGGCATCGTCGGGCTGCCTGACCCGTCCGGGCTGTTCCTGTCACACGGCAACGAGCCCGTTCCCGGCACCTGCGTCACGATCTCCGTCGAGGGGCGCCGCCCGCTCGTCGCCGAGGTCCAGGCCCTCGCCGTGCCCTCGACCGCCGGCTACCCGCGGCGGACGGCGTCCGGGCTCGACACCAACCGCCTCGCCATGCTGCTCGCGGTGCTCGAACGCCGCGCCGGCACGACGCTGAAGGACCACGACGTCTACGCCTCCACGGTGGGCGGCGTCCGCCTCCAGGAGCCCGCGATCGACCTCGCGCTCGCCCTCGCCCTGGCGGGCGCCAAGACCAACCTGGCCGGACCGGCCGGGCTGGTCGCGATCGGCGAGGTCGGGCTCGCGGGGGACGTACGACGGGTGAGCGCGGTCGCGCGAAGGCTCGCCGAGGCGGCCAGGCTCGGCTTCACGAGAGCGCTCGTTCCGGCGGGCAGCGGCGCCGCCGCGCCGCCGGGACTGACGGTGACGGAGGTGGACACCCTGGGCCGCGCCCTCGCGGCGGCCCGGTAGTGCCGAAATCCGACAGGAGGTAGATCGCGACGCATGCAACCTTCGACGTGGCGAACGCGTCATACCGGGCGATGGTCGCCGTACCCTTAGCCGAGATCCCGGCGCAGCCACGGGCTGCGCTGGTCGCCGTCGACCATCGGAGGAGCGCGGTGCCCGCCCCGGACCGTGACGAGCTGCTCCTCGCCACCCTCGCCGCCGTCGCGCCGGGGACGCCGTTGCGCGACGGCCTCGAACGCATCCTCCGCGGCAACACCGGCGCCCTGATCGTGCTCGGCCACAACAAGCTGGTCGAGTCGCTCTGCACGGGCGGGTTCAGCCTCGACGTCGACTTCTCCTCCACCCGGCTGCGCGAGCTGGCCAAGATGGACGGCGCCGTCGTCCTCTCCGACGACCTCGGCAAGATCCTGCGCGCGGCCGTCCATCTGGTCCCCGACCCGACCATCGTCACCGAGGAGTCCGGCACCCGGCACCGCACCGCCGAGCGCGTCGCCAAGCAGACCGGGTACCCCGTCGTCAGCGTCAGCCAGTCGATGCAGATCATCGCGCTCTACGTCGACAGCAAGCGCCACGTCCTCGACAACGGCGCCGCGATCCTCTCCCGCGCCAACCAGGCGCTCGCGACCCTGGAGCGGTACAAGCTCCGCCTCGACGAGGTCGCCGGAGCGCTCTCCGCGCTCGAGGTCGAGGACCTGGTGACGGTTCGCGACGTCGTCGCGGTGAGCCAGCGGATCGAGATGGTCAGGCGGATCGCGCGCGAGATCGAGGGGTACGTCATCGAGCTCGGCGCCGACGGCCGGCTGATGAACCTCCAGCTCGAGGAGCTGATGGCCGGCGTCGAGAGCGAGCGCGAGCTGGTCGTCCGCGACTACGCGCCCAACGGCCGCCGGTCGCGTTCGGCCGAGGACATCCTCGCCGACCTCGACGTCCTCAGCCCGGAGGACATGCTGGAGCTGAGCCAGCTCGCCCGGGTCCTCGGCTTCGCCGCGGGCGCCGACGCGATGGAGGCGCCCGTCTCCCCCCGCGGCTACCGGCTGCTCTCCAAGGTGCCGCGACTGCCGCGGCTGGTCGTGGACCGGCTGGTCGAGCACTTCGCCAGCCTGCAGAAGCTGCTCGCCGCGAACGTCGACGACCTCCAGGCCGTCGAGGGCGTCGGGGAGACGCGGGCCAAGACCGTTCGCGAGGGGCTGTCCCGGCTCGCCGAGTCCTCGATCCTCGAACGCTACGTCTGACCGTTACGCGGTGACCGGCAGCCCGCCGGCCATCCGGCGCACGTCCACCAGGAACACCGGCCCGGCCGACCCGCGCAGCACCGCCTCGACGTAGTCAGGCAACGCCTCCGCCGAGGACGTCTCGGCGACGAGCGCGTCGTGGCCGACGACAGCGGAGACGGCGTCGCAGGCGAACCCGTACGCGCGCTCGCCGTCGTGCAGCACCAGCACGTCACCGGGACCGCCAGGCGCCGGGCGGATGTCGACCACCGGCAACGACACCCCGCGCAGGTCGAGCACGCCCGCGAGCGGTGGCGTCATGCCGGGCAGCGTCAGCAGCTCGGTCAGCCGGACGACCTCGCGGACGAACGCGATCGACGTCGCGAAGTCGCGGTCGCCGAGCCGGAACGTCACGTACTCGCTCATCAGCCCCTCCGCTCGCCGGCCAGGCGCCAGCACAGCTCGACCAGCTCGTCCACGGAACGCCCGCCGAGCTCGACCGCGACGTCGTCGCCCGCCGACCGGCCGAGCGTCTCGGCGGCGGCACGGTAGGACCGCGCCGCGCCGGACGCGTCGCCGAGGCGCGCCAGCACCCCGGCGAGCAGGAAGTGCGCGAACCCCGCGGCCGGGTCGATGTAGACGGCCTTCCGCAGCGCGACCAGCGCGTCGGCGTCGCGACCGAGGTTCGCCAGGGCGAGGGCGTGCAGGTAGTACGTCTCCGCTCGCATCGGGTCGGCGTCCACGGCGGTCACGGCGTCGGCCGCGGCCTCCTCGTACCGGCCGGACCGCAGCGCCACGCGTACCGCCTCGACGAGGTCGGCGAGGGCGGGCCGGTCCGGCGCGGGCGTACGAGCCGGCCGGGGGAACGGCAGCGCGCGCGGCTTGGTGAGCGCGTTCCACGCCGCCCGCCGGTCGCCCCTGTGCACCCGCCGGTCGCCTGAGTCCGGCGTGCCGTCGTCGCCGGTGCGCCGGTCCGGCAGCACCGTCCGGCGCTCCGCCGCGCCCGCGTCGGCGGCGGCGTCGCGGCGGTAGACGAACGCGTCCCCGAGAGTGACCAGCCGGAACGCGTCGTTGACCTGCCAGAGCGTCTCCGAGTGCCCGAGGAACAGGTAGCCGCCGTCGGCGAGCGACTCGTGGAACCTCGCCATCAGCCCGCGGGTCGTCTCGCGGCTGAAGTAGATGGTGACGTTGCGGCAGAGCAGCAGGTCGAGCGGCTCGGCGCGCGGGAACGGCACCGGCTCGGTCACCAGGTTGTGGTGGCGGAACTCCACCAGCTCGCGTACCTCGGGGCGGACCACGTAGTCGTCGCCGTCGCGGACGAACCACCGCGCCACGTCGGCGGGGTCCGCCGCCAGCAGCGCGCGGCCGCCGTAGCGGCCCTCGCGCGCCGCCGCGAGCGCGCGGGTCGAGACGTCGGTCGCGACGACCCGCACGTCCCAGCCGTCGGTCGACGGCAGCAGCTCGCGGAGCAGCATCGCGACGCTGTACGGCTCCTCGCCGGTCGAGCAGCCCGCGCTCCAGACCCGCAGCGTCCGCGAGCCGGTCGCGACCGCGCGGCTGACGAGCTGCGGGAGGACGTGTTCGCGGAGTGCGCGGAACTGCGGCGGGTTACGGAAGAAGTGCGTCTCCTGGATGGTGACCTCGTCGAGCAGCGCCTGCAGCTCGTCGCCCGAGCCGGGGCGGTCGAGCAGCTCGAGGTACGCGTCGACCGACGCCAGTCCCCGGGCGCCGACGCGTTCGCCGAGGGAGTACGCGAGCGAGTCGCGGCGGCTGTCGTCGAAGACCAGCCCGGCCGCCCGCGCCAGCAGGTCGCGGGCACGCGCGAAGTCCGGCTCGGACAGCGCGGCCTTCACGGCCCCTCCTCGGCGACCAGCCCGAGCAGCAACGGCGCGATCTCCGGCAGCGGGAGCTGGTGCTCGACCGCGCCCGCCGCGAACGCCGCCGCCGGCATGCCGTACACCGCCGACGTCGCCTCGTCCTGGCCGATCGTCACCGCACCCCGGTCGCGCATCGCCTTCAGCCCGGCGGCACCGTCGCGGCCCATGCCGGTGAGCAGCACGCCGATCGCGGCCGCCCCGACCGACTCCGCGATGCTCTCGAACGACGCGTCGATGCCGGGCACGTGAAACTGCCGTTCCGGCGCCGGCTCGCAGACCACCCGGAGGTGGTCCCGGACGAGGAGGTTCAGGCCGCTCGGCGCGACGGTCACCGTGCCCGGCGCCAGCCGCCGCCCGGTCTCGCCGTGGACGACCGGTAGCGCGCAGAGCTGGTCCAGCCAGGAGACCAGCCCGGGCACGAACCCCTCCGCCATGTGCTGCACGACCAGCACCGCCGGCGCGAAGTCCGCGGGCAGCGCGCCGAGCACCGTTGCGAGCGCCTGCGGCCCGCCGGTCGACGCGCCGATCGCGAGCAGCGCGACCTCGCTCGGCCGCCGTGCGGGTGTGATGACCGCCGGTGCGGTCGTGCGCAGCCGGCCGCGCGGGTGCGTGATGACCCGGACCCGCGACGCGACCCGCACCCGGCGGCGCAGGTCCTCGGCATACGCGTCGAGCGCGTCGCTCTGGCCCCACTGCGGCTTCGCGACGACGTCGACGGCGCCGGCGGCCAGCGCCTCGATCGCGTTGGTCGAGTTCTCGCCGTCCACGAACGCCGAGTAGACGACGATCGGCGTCGGCCGCCCGGCCATGATGCATTCGATCGCCTCGATGCCCGTCATCACCGGCAGGTCGAGGTCCATGAGAACGGCGCTGGGGCGCAGGCGTTCGACCATCGCGACGGCCTCCCGGCCGTTGCGCGCCTCGCCCACGACGCAGAACTCCGGCGACGCCTCCAGCGCGGCGCGGAGGAAGCGGCGCTGCACCGGCGAGTCGTCGACCAGCAGCAACGACGCCGGCTCGCGCGCGGCCTTCGCCGCGCTGTCGGGGGCGGCCGCCATCAGGACGTGCCGCCGAGCCACGGGGCGAGCAGCAGGGCCATCGCCTCGACGTCGTACGCGCAGTCGGCCGCGACCGAGCGCGGGACGCTGCCGCCGCCGTCGGCGCAGAACGGCACCAGCAGCGCCTCGCAGTGCCTGGCGTGCAGCGAGACGACCAGCTCGCCGAGGACGGCGGCGCTGCTGGCGAGGGTGTGCGCGTGGGAGGAGAGCGTTCTGGCCGCCGGGATCGCGCCGGACGCGAGGATCTCGCAGGCGGCGGACTGCATGCCGGGGAGGCGCGTCGCCACCTCGCCCGCGAACGCGTCGCGCATCGCCGCGACCGCCTGCTCGGGCAGCGCCCGTCCGGTCATGGTCTCCCCAGGTCGGTACCTGGGTTCTAGTTCGGCCGAACGGCGTAGTCCCTTGAGGCCGTCACTGCACGCAGAACTCGTTCCCCTCCGGGTCGGCCATGACCACCCAGCGTTCCGGACCGACCTGCGTGTCCTCGACGACGCTCGCACCCTCGGCGACGAGCCGCGCAACCTCCGCGTCGACCCGGTCGTGACCGACGTTCACGTCGAGGTGGACGCGGTTCTTGGCGGCCTTCGGCTCCGGCACCTTCTGGAAGAACAGCCGGGGGCCGGTCCCGTCCGGGTCGACCGCCGCGCTGCGCGTGTCCCACTCGCTCTCCGGCACGCCGATCCTGGTGAGGAACTCCGGCCACGAGCCGAACCCCTCGGGCGGCGGCTGCACGACGTAGCCGAGCGCGGCGGCCCAGAACGCCGAGAGCCGCGCCGGGTCTGCGCAGTCGAACGTCACTTGCACCCGTGTCGCCATCGTCACCCCAACGTGAACGTGTCGCCGCTGCTGGTCAGGTCACCGAACCGGCCGACGAGCCGGTACGTCCCCGGCGCCACGTCCCGCTGCCCGGGCTTGCACCCGGGGACCGAGCGCTTCCGCGCCCAGGTCACGCTGAACGTCAGGGGCGCCGCGCCGGGCTGCAACGTCACGACGTTCGCCGAGCCGCCGGTCGAGCAGTCGTCGCTGGACCAGACCCGGTCCGCGCCGCTGGTCACGCGGATCTCGCGCGCCGGCTGGCCGACGTCGCGGGTGCACGCGACCCGCCCCTTGTTCGCGATCCCGATGGTGAGCACGGGCCGGCGACCCGCCGGGTACGCCTGCGCGTCCGCCTTCGCGGACAGGACCAGATCCGCTGCGGCACAAGGCTTCGCGGGCCCGGTCGGCGTCGGCGACGGCGTCGGCGACCTGCTCGGCGACGGGCTCGGCGAGGACGTCCCGCTCGGGCGGGTCGTCGCGGGCGGGGTCGTGTGGGGAACGGTCGCCGACGCGGACGGCGACGGGGACTGCCTGAGAGCCGCCGGCCGGCTGGGGCCCGACGTGCAGGACCGCGCGACCAGCACGAGCGCCACGACCAGGACCCCGAACGTCAGCAGCCGGCGCCGCCAGTACACGGCGGGCGGCAGCGGGCCGCGCGGGTGGATGAGGGCGTCGGAGTCCATGTCGAGGTGAGCCTACGATGCCCCGGTGCCCGCGCTCGCCGACACCGTTCTCGCGTGGTACGACGCGCACGCGCGCGACCTGCCGTGGCGCCGGACCACGGACGCCTGGGCCGTGCTCGTCAGCGAGGTGATGCTGCAGCAGACGCCGGTCTCCCGGGTGCTCCCGGCGTGGCAGGCGTGGCTGGACCGGTGGCCGACGCCGGCCGCGCTCGCCGCCGACCCGCCCGGCGAGGCCGTCCGCATGTGGGGCCGGCTCGGCTACCCGCGCCGCGCGCTCCGCCTGCACGAAGCCGCCCGGGCCGTCGTCGAACGCCACGGCGGCACCGTTCCCGACGGTCTCGAAGAGCTGCTCGCGCTGCCCGGCGTGGGGGCGTACACCGCGCGCGCGGTGGCGGCGTTCGCGTACGGCCGGCGGCACGCCGTCGTGGACACCAACGTGCGCCGCGTCACCGCTCGCGCGGTGGAGGGCCGGGGCCGCGCCGGACTCCCCTCCACGACCCGCGACCTGGCGACCGTGGCCGCCCTGCTCCCGGACGAGCCGGACCGGGCCGCCCGCTTCGGGGTGGCGTTGATGGAGGTCGGCGCCCTCGTCTGCACCGCGCGTTCCCCCCGGTGCGACGCCTGCCCCCTGGCAACGACCTGCGCCTGGCGCCTCGCCGGCTACCCGGTCTACGTTGGCCCGCTACCACCGCGCCAGGGCTACGACGGCACCGACCGCCAGGCCAGGGGCGCCGTGCTGGCCGTGCTGCGCGGCGCGCCAGGCGCCGTCCCCGTGGAGGCGCTCGCGGCCGCCTGGCCTGAACCGTTGCAACGAGCCCGGGCGATCGACGGCCTGGTCACGGACGGCCTGATCGAACCCGCGGCTGGCGGCTTCGCACTCCCCGGGTGAGCCGCCGCCCGTCAACGCGGTCCGGTCGACCTACGAGGCGTCGGCAGACCCCGCCATGTCGACGGGCGGGGCGTCGGGCACCGCGTCCGGGTCGGGCTTCGCCTCGCCGCGGAACGTGAACGCCTCGTCGGCGCCTTCGCCCTCGACGTCGACCACGACGATCTGGCCAGGCCCGAGCTCCTTGTAGAGGATCTTCTCCGACAGGGAGTCCTCGATCTCGCGCTGGATCGTGCGCCGCAGCGGGCGGGCGCCGAGAACGGCGTCGTACCCCTTCGTCGCGAGCAGCATCTTGGCCGCGGGCGTCACCTCGAGGCCCATGTCCTTGTTCTTGAGCTGCTCCTCCACGCGGTTCAGCATCAGGTCGACGATCGAGACGATCTCCTCCTGGCTGAGCTGGTGGAACACGATGATGTCGTCGATGCGGTTCAGGAACTCGGGCCGGAAGTGCTGCTTGAGCTCCTCCTGCACCTTGTTCTTCATCCGCTCGTAGTTGCCGGCCTCGTCGTGCGCCTTGGAGAAGCCGAGGTTCATGCCCTTGGCGATGTCGCGGGTGCCGAGGTTGGTCGTCATGATCAAGATGGTGTTCTTGAAGTCGACCGTGCGGCCCTGGGAGTCGGTCAGGCGCCCGTCCTCGAGGATCTGCAGGAGGGTGTTGAACACGTCGGGGTGGGCCTTCTCCACCTCGTCGAACAGCACCACCGAGAACGGCTTGCGGCGCACCCGCTCGGTGAGCTGCCCGCCCTCCTCGTACCCGACGTAGCCGGGCGGCGAGCCGACCAGCCGCGAGACCGTGTGCTTCTCCATGAACTCGCTCATGTCGAGCTGGATCAACGAGTCCTCGTCGCCGAACAGGAACTGCGCCAGCGTCTTGGACAGCTCGGTCTTACCGACACCGGAGGGGCCGGCGAAGATGAACGAGCCGCCGGGCCGCTTGGGGTCCTTGAGACCCGCGCGGGTACGCCGGATCGCCTGCGAGACAGCGTGGATCGCCTGCTCCTGGCCGATGACGCGCTGGTGCAGCTCGTCCTCCATGCGCAGCAGCCTGGCGGTCTCCTCCTCGGTGAGCTTGAACACCGGGATGCCCGTCCAGGTCGCCAGCACCTCGGCGATCTGCTCCTCGTCCACCTCGGCGACGACGTCCATGTCGCCGGCCTTCCACTCCTTCTCGCGCTGCGCCTTCTCGCCAAGGAGCTGCTTCTCCTTGTCGCGCAGCGAGGCCGCCTTCTCGAAGTCCTGCGCGTCGATCGCGCTCTCCTTCTCGCGGCGTACCTGGGCGATCCGCTCGTCGAACTCGCGCAGGTCCGGCGGCGCGGTCATCCGGCGGATGCGCATCCGCGAGCCGGCCTCGTCGATGAGGTCGATCGCCTTGTCGGGGAGGAAGCGGTCGCTGATGTAGCGGTCCGCGAGCGTCGCGGCCGCCACCAGCGCGGCGTCGGTGATGGAGACGCGGTGGTGCGCCTCGTAGCGGTCCCGCAGGCCCTTGAGGATCTCGATGGTGTGCGCCACCGACGGCTCGCCGACCTGGATCGGCTGGAAGCGCCGCTCCAGCGCCGCGTCCTTCTCCAGGTGCTTGCGGTACTCGTCCAGCGTCGTTGCACCGATGGTCTGCAGCTCGCCGCG
>JAVEEC010000127.1 GCA_030840645.1 Frankiaceae bacterium | reverse complement strand
GCCCGCGAGATCGAGTCGCAGGAGGACATCGCGCACGTCGCGTCCATCTCCGCGCAGGACCCGGCGATCGGCGACCTGATCGCCGAGGCGATGAGCAAGGTCGGCAAGGACGGCGTGATCACCGTCGAGGAGTCCAACACCATGGGCCTCGAGCTGGAGTTCACCGAGGGCCTGCAGTTCGACAAGGGCTACATCTCGCCGTACTTCGTGACCGACGCGGAGCGGATGGAGGCGTCGTTCGACGACCCGTACATCCTCATCGCCAACTCGAAGATCGCCGCGATCCACGAGCTGCTGCCGTTGCTGGAGAAGGTGCTGCAGACCGGCAAGCCGCTGCTGATCATCGCCGAGGACGTCGAGGGCGAGGCCCTGTCCACGATGGTCGTCAACAAGATCCGCGGCACGCTCAACGCCGCCGCCGTCAAGGCGCCCGGCTTCGGCGACCGCCGCAAGGCGATGCTCGAGGACATCGCGATCCTCAGCGGCGGCCAGGTCATCAGCGCGGAGGTCGGCCTCAAGCTCGACACCGTCGACCTGGACATGCTCGGCAAGGCCCGCAAGGTCACGGTCACCAAGGACACGACCACGATCGTGGACGGCGGCGGCGACCCGGAGCAGATCAAGGGCCGGATCAACCAGATCAAGGCCGAGATCGAGAAGACCGACTCCGACTGGGACCGCGAGAAGCTCCAGGAGCGGCTCGCCAAGCTCGCGGGCGGTGTCGGCGTCATCCGCGTCGGCGCGGCCACCGAGGTCGAGCTGAAGGAGAAGAAGCACCGGCTCGAGGACGCCATCTCGGCGACCCGCGCGGCGGTCGAGGAGGGCATCGTCGCCGGCGGCGGCGTCGCCCTGGTCGAGGCCGCGGCCGGGCTGGACAAGCTCGACCTCACCGGCGACGAGGCGACCGGCGCGGCGATCGTCCGCAAGTCGCTCGAGGAGCCGTTGCGCTGGATCGCGCAGAACGCCGGCCACGAGGGGTACGTCGTCGTGCAGAAGGTGCGCGAGCTGCCCGCCGGCCACGGCCTGAACGCCGCCACCGGCGAGTACGGCGACCTGATCGCCGCCGGCGTCGTGGACCCGGTCAAGGTCACGCGTTCCGCGGTCCAGAACGCCGCCTCGATCGCGGGCATGCTGCTCACGACCGAGACGCTCGTCGTGGAGAAGCCGAAGCCCGAGGACGCCGAGCCCGCGTCCTCCGGCCACGGCCACAGCCACGGCCCCGGTGGGATGCACTACTAGCAGGTCCGGCCGGCACCCCCTCCGGGGTGCCGGCCGCGGACCTCGTTCTGTGAAGCAGAACGCGGACGGGGCCTGCTAGGACACTCCGGTGAGCAGGGCGCCGACCTCGAAGTGCATGGGGTCGGTGTACGACCAGTCCCCGCCCCAGCGGAACCCCCACCGTTTGAAGACCGCCACGACCCGCGCGTCCATCGTGCCGCGGCGGCCGCGGCCGTTCGACGCCGCGTCCAGGTCGATCGCGATGCCCCACGTGTGCAGCGAGACCGGGTGCGACGGGTCGCGCTCGATGAAGCGGGGGACGTAGCAGCCGTCGTACGAGTGGATCAGCCCGGCCAGGCCGGCCGCCTCGACCTCGGCGAGCGCGCGGCGCAGCTGCGGCACCATCAGCCGGTGGCAGGTGACCAGGCCGAGGATCGGGACGCGGGCGCGGACGATGTTCGCGGCGACCCAGCGGGCGTCCGGCTCGATCGTGCCGTCGTCGTAGTAGCGGTAGGAGAACGCCCCGAACGCCTTCGCCGCGCGACCGCCGGTGAGGAACGCGTACGGCGTCCGCGGCTGCGTCAGCAGGTGGATCGTCGTGCCGCGCCCGACCGCCCGGCGTACGGCGGACGCGAGGGCGGCGGGGTCGCCCGCGCCGGCGGAGAGGACGGCGGCGTTGCCTCCCGGCAGGCCGAGCCCCGCGGCGACGTCGTCGGCGACGACGGCCGCGACGTCCGGCAGGCCGGTGGTCGCGAGGACGCCCACGCGTAAGGGCCGGGTGCCGACCAGTGCGGTGCCGCCGAGCGCGACGTGCCGGGCCGCCGCGGTGGCGTGCGCGAGTGCCAGGTCGCCGCGGGCGACGGTGTCCCAGACCGCGTCCGACTCGGCGGTGCCCGCCGGGGCGAACGCGCGAAACGCCGCGGGGTCGACGCCCGCAAGCCCGACGGTCGCGCCCGCGATCCTGACCGTTCCGTACCGGAACGTCGTCGCGCGAGCGAGGCCCCGCAGGCGGCGGACGACCGGTGCTGCCAGCGGTGCGGCGCTGACGACGAGGACGTCGGGGCGGACCCGCGTCACCGGCCGGACCGGCGCGGCCGGTCTGGCCGGCGCGCGGACGGCCGCCGGGGCGCCGGCCGGGCGGGCGCCGGACGCGACGGGTGCGCTGCCGGCGCAGGCGGGCAGGGCGAGGGCGCAGGCGAGCGGCAACGCGGCGGCGCGGAGGCGGCGTGCTACGGGGGTCACGGTGCTCCAGGGGCCGAACTGGGACTTACCAGGCTACCCCGACCCCCGGAGCCGACGCCGGGGTGCCCCGAGCGTCAGCTCGCCGCGGCTTCGCGGCGGTCGGCGAGGATCTCGTCGCGCTCGGTCTCGGAGAGGCCGCCCCAGACGCCGTACGGCTCCCGCGCGCGCAGCGCGTGCTCCGCGCACTCGCGGATCACGGGACAGCGGGCACAGACTGCCTTGGCGGCGGCCTCGCGGGCGAGGCGGCGCGGGCCGCGTTCGTTGTCGGGGTGGAAGAACTGTTCGGTGTCCAGGCCCCGGCAGGCTCCGAGGAGCTGCCAGTCCCAGAGGTCGGAGGTCGGTCCGGGGAGGTGGCGGAGGTCTGTCATGGTGCCGAGGGGTCCTTCCGCTGGCGGGTCAAGGCCGTTCGTCCAGTGTGAAACTTGTTCATAAGTTGTGCAAGACCCCGATCGGGTCGATCATGGCGACCGTGGCCGAGGAGCCGGACCTCACCGTCGCCGCCGTCGCGCGGCGGCTCGGGGTCGCTCCCGGCACCCTGCGTTCGTGGGAACGGCGCTACGGGCTCGGTCCGGCCGGCCGCGCCGTGGGATCCCGCCGTCGCTATACCCCTTCCGACCTCGCCGTACTGACCCGGATGCGGCGGCTCACGCTCGAGGGCGTCGCGCCCGCCGAGGCGGCGCGCGTCGCCACCGAGGCCACCACACCCGCCCCAACGCCGCCCCCCGACGTGGAGTTCCACGGTCACGAACGGGTCGCGGCCCGCGCCCGCGGCCTGGCCAGGGCGGCCCTCGCCCTCGACGTCGCCGCCGTCCGCGACCTGCTCGGCGTCGCGGTCGCGAACGACGGCGTCATCGCGACCTGGGAGCTGCTCCTCGCGCCCGCGCTGCGGGCGATCGGCGTCCGCTGGGCGTCCACCGGGCAGGGGGTCGAGGTCGAGCACCTGCTCGCCGAGGCCGCGATCGGCGTCTTCAACGCCGTCCTCTCGACCCGCCCGGCCGCCTCCCGCGCCACGCTGCTCGCCTGCGCCGACGGCGAACGCCACAGCCTCCCGCTGCACGCCCTCGCGGCGGCGCTCGCCGAACGCGGTACGGGCAGCCGCCTGCTGGGCGCCGCGCTGCCGCCCGACGCGCTGGCGGCGGCGGTCCGCCGGACGGGACCGGCCGCGCTGGTCCTCTACGCGCACACCCAGGAGCACGCCGTACCGGCGCTGCTGGACGCCGTTCCCGCGATGCGGCCGCGGACCGCGGTGCTCGTGGGCGGGGCCGGCTGGGTGCCGGACGCGCTGCCGGACGGCGTGACGTACGTCCACGACCTCGCCGAGGCCGTACACCTCGTCCTCGTGGCTACCGGCGCGGGCTGACCGCGCCGATATCGTGCAGCGAGGCCAGAGGAGGCGGTGTGGCGGACGAAGACCTCGGGCAGCTGCTCGCGGCCGGTGAGCGGGCGGCGTTCCACGGCCCCCCTGGGCGGGCCGTCGACGCGCTGAGCCGCGCCATCGAACGCGCCCACGCCGACGGCAACGCCGACGCGGCCACGGCGGCGTTGTGGCTGCTCGGTGTCGCCCTCGGCGCCTGCGGCCGCTACGGCACGGCCATCACGACGCTCACCCCCGTCCTCGACGCGGGCGAGGCGACCGGCGACGGGTCCGCGCGGCTGTTCGGGGCGCTCGCGGCGGCCAGCCTCGGCTCGATCCGCCGCCAGCTCGGCCGGCACGCGGAGGCGCGAGAGGCGGACGAACGCGGCCTGGCCCTCACCGACGGCACGGGCGAGCAGTCGTTCGCCTGCCTGCTCGGGCTCGCGGCCGACGCGGTCGGCCTGGGCGACGCGGGGACCGCCCAGGACCGCGCGGACGAGGCCGGGCAGCTGCTGCCCGAGCGGCCCACCGAGTGGTGGCGCCAGCGAGTCCGCTACGACTGGGTCCGCGCCGAGATCGCGCTGCTCAACGAGGACCCCGCCGGTGCCGTCGAGGCCGCCGAGTCGGCGGTGGAGCGCGCCGAACGCTCCCGCGCACCCAGGCACGTCGCCAAGAGCCTGCTGTTCCAGGGCGTGGCACAGATCCAGGGCGGCGGCGACGGCACCGCTGCGCTGCGCCGCGCCGCGACCCTCGCCGAGGGGCTCGGCGCGCTGCCGCTGGTCTGGCCGTCCCGGGCTGTGCTCGGGGCGCTGCTCGCCGGCTCGGACGAGGCCGAGAGCGCGGCGTCGCTCGGCGCGGCCCGCTCCGCCGTGCTGGCGATCGCGGCCGACCTTCCGCCCGGCCTGCGCGAGGACTGGCTCGCGCGGGACGAGATCGGCGCCTTGCTCGGCAGTTAGCCCCGCATAGCCCGGTCGAACCATTTTGGCCCCGGCGCTGGATCACCCGCCCCGTTCTGCCGATGGGTTCTGCATGACCATCGTGACGGGGACCCCCGCCGCCAGGACCAGCGCGCCCCCGCGCCCGGTCCGGTCGGGGGCCGCGGCGCTGGCCGAGATCGAGGCCGAACGCGCCGCCCTCGCCGGGATCCTGCACGACGACGTGCTCCAGACGCTCATCACGGCCCGCTGGGCCGCCGAGCGCAACGGCGACGCCCTCGTCGGCGACGCCGTTCGCCAGGCGATCGCGGAGGCCCGCGCGGCGCTCTGGGCGCTGACCCCCAGGACCGAGGACGGCACGCTCACCGACGCTCTCCGCACGCTCGCCGACCGGGTCGCCCCGGACCGGGTCCTCGTCGTGCACGCGGACGGCGTACCCGGCCGGATGGACGTCGCGGCCGCCACGCTCGCGTACCGCGTGGTGCAGTCCGCCGTCGCCGCCTGCTCGGGCCGGACCGTCGAGGTCCGCGTCGAGCTGCGTTCCGGCGACCTGACCGTCTCGATCGCCGACGACGGGCCCGCGTACGACGCCGCCGTCGACGCGCCCGGCAGCGACCTGATCCGCTGGCTGGCCCGCGCGGGAACGCTCGACGGTACCGCCCGCGTCGGCACCTCTCCCGGCGGCGGAACGACTCTCTGGCTCCAGATTCCCGACGCGTTGCCGAAGGACACATCGTGACAACGGTCCTGATCTGCGACGACCACCGCATCGTGCGGGAGGGGCTGCGCCAGTTCGTCGAGGACGTTCCCGGTGTCGACCGGGTCGTCACCGCGGCGAGCGGCGAGGAGGCGCTGGCGCGCTTCACGGCCGAGCACCCGGACCTCGTTCTGATGGACGTCTCGATGCCCGGGCTCGGCGGCCTGGAGGCGACCCGTCGCCTCATCGCGGGCCACCCCGGCGCGAACGTCGTCATGCTCACCGCCCAGGAGGACCGCGACCACGTCGCCGCGGCCGTCAGCGCGGGCGCGCGCGGCTACCTCGTCAAGGACGTCTCCCGCGAGGAGCTCTGCGCGGCCGTCGCCGGCGCGCTCGCCGGGCGCGACCTGGTCGAGCCGTCGCTGCGCCGGGCGCTGTCCGAACGCCGTACCAAGGAGGACCGCGGCGCGCAGCTCACCGAGCGCGAGATCCAGGTCCTCACCGGCATGAGCCAGGGCAAGAGCAACGCTCAGATCGGCAGGGACCTGTTCCTGTCCGAGGACACCGTCAAGACCCACGCGCGCCGGCTGTTCCGCAAGATGGCCGTCGCCGACCGCGCGCAAGCCGTCGCCGCCGGCTTCCGCCGCGGCCTCGTGACGTAGGCACCTCCCCCCGCACCCAACGTGCCGGCCGGCGGGGCGCCCACGTACGCTTCGCCGCGTGTCGCTGACCTGGCCACCCGTCCAACGCATCCTCTTCGTCTCACCGCACGGCGTCGGCTCCGCGGCCGGCTTCCTGGTCGGTGCCGGACTGCTGCTCCGCGAGGTCCGCCGCCGCGGCGGCCTGGACGAGAACGTCGTCACCCGCGCCCTCACCTGGGCCGCCGTCGGCGCCATCCTCGGCGCGCGGCTCGACTACCTCGTCTCGCACCCGCGCGACTTCCACTCGGTGTGGGACGCCATCGCGCTCTGGAAGGGCGGGCTGGCGATGTTCGGCGGGTTCATCGGCGGTGTGCTGGCGGCGTTGCCGATCCTGGTCAAGAACCGCGTGCACCTGCCGCGCTTCCTCGACGCGGCCGCGCCGGGCTTCGCGATCGGCGTCGTCATCGGCCGGATCGGCGACCTCGTCATCTGGGACCACCTCGGCGACGTGTCGACGGGGTGGCCGAAGGCGTTCGGCTTGACGATCAAGAAGGGGTACCACCTCGCGCCCGGCTTCGGCCCGTCGCCCGCGCAGCCGCTCCCGGCCGGGCGGACCTGCGCGCAGATGGCGAAGATCCCGGAGTTCTACGCCGGGTGCACGTACCACCAGCCGGCGTTGTACGACTTCGTCGGCGCGCTGCTGCTGCTCGGCGTCCTACTGCTGATCCGCCGCCGGGCCAGGGCCCGCGCGGGCGTCGCGATCCTGGTGTGGGGGGCGTGGTACGGCACCCAGCGGCTGGTCATCGACTTCACGCGCTCCATCGACGAACGCATCGGCGGCCTGACAGGCACGCAGTGGCTCGCGGCGATCCTCGCGCTGGCCTGCTCCGTGACGTTGGTGGTGGTCGCCGTTCGGCGTCGGGGTCTCGGCGAGGGGCCAGGGGACCCGCCGTCGCGGCTCGGCCCGCTGGTGAAGGAGGCGGCTCAGTCGTCGTCGGGCGAGGACTCGGCGGTCTCCAGCGCGCCGTCGGCGTAGCCGCGGGCGTAGTCCCACGAGACGTAGTCCGACGGGTCGGGCGAGAACGCCGGCTCGTGCACCCGCGTCTGCCCCTCGTCGAGCAGGTGGCGGAGGTTGGCGCGCAGCAGGTCCCAGCCGAAGAAGTGCGGCTCGTCGCAGTCGTCGCAGTCCACGACCAGGCCGCGGACGCCGCGCGTCTCGAGCAGCGCGCGGTAGACCTCGAGGTCGGAGAGGTCGGAGAGAACGTCCTCGCGCTCGTCCGGCGACAGCGGCGCCGCGGCCTCGTCGTCGTCGATCAACGCGGCCGGGTCGGCCGGGTCGTCGAGGAACGGGTCGCGCGGCTGGTCTTCGTCCACGAGAGGAACGGTAGCGCGCGGCGCGAGCGGGGGCGCGGTGCGGGCCCGGTAGGATGACTCTTTTCCCGCCTGCGACAGCCGGAGTGGTGCATGGGCAACGACGGCCTCCCGGAGAAGTTCGCGACGCTCGGCCTCACGTTCGACGACGTGCTCCTGCAGCCCGCCGCCTCCGACGTCGTCCCGAGCGAGGCCGACACGACCACGCGCCTGTCGCGGAACGTCACGCTGCGGATGCCGTTGCTCTCCTCCGCCATGGACACCGTGACCGAGTCGCGGATGGCGATCGCGATGGCCCGCCAGGGTGGCGTCGGCGTGCTGCACCGCAACCTCCCCGCCGAGGAGCAGGCCGCGCAGGTCGACGTCGTCAAACGGTCCGAGGCGGGCATGGTCACCGCGCCGGTCACGTGCGCTCCGGAGGACACCATCGCCGCCGCCAACGACCTGATGGCGCGCTACCGCATCTCCGGCGTCCCTGTCACGACGCCCGACGGCACGCTGGTCGGCATCGTCACCAACCGCGACATCCGCTTCGAGTCGGACTACGCGCGGCTGGTCCGCGATGTCATGACGCCGATGCCGCTGGTGACCGCGCCGGTCGGCACGTCGGGCGCCGACGCGATGGCGCTGCTCGCCAAGCACAAGATCGAGAAACTGCCGCTGGTCGACGCCGACGGGCGACTCCGTGGACTGATCACGGTGAAGGACTTCGCGAAGACGGCGGAGTACCCGTTCGCGACGAAGGACCCGCGCGGGCGGCTGGTCGCCGGCGCGGCCGTGGGCGTCGGCGAGGAGGCGTACAAGCGCGCGTCGCTGCTGCTGGAGGCGGGCGTCGACTTCCTCGTCGTGGACACCGCGCACGGCCACTCGCAGGCCGTCATCGACATGGTGCGGCGGCTGAAGGGCGCGGCCGGCGTCGACGTGATCGCCGGCAACATCGCGACCTCGGAGGCGGCGCGCGCGTTGATCGACGCGGGCGCGGACGCGTTGAAGGTCGGGGTCGGGCCCGGGTCGATTTGTACTACTCGCGTCGTTGCTGGCGTCGGTGTCCCGCAGATCACCGCGATCTACGACGTGGCCCAGATCGCCAGGGCCGCAGGCGTTCCGGTCATCGCGGACGGCGGGATGCAGTACAGCGGCGACATCGCGAAGGCGATCGCGGCCGGGGCCGACAGCGTCATGCTCGGGTCGCTGCTTGCAGGCGTCGAGGAGTCGCCGGGCGAGCTGCTGTTCATCAACGGCAAGCAGTTCAAGTCCTACCGCGGCATGGGCTCGCTCGGCGCGATGCAGTCGCGCGGCCTCGCGAAGTCGTACAGCAAGGACCGCTACTTCCAGGCCGACGTCCTCTCCGACGAGAAGCTCGTGCCGGAGGGCGTGGAGGGGCGGGTGCCGTTCCGCGGGCCGCTGGCCGCCGTCGCGCACCAGCTCGTCGGCGGGCTGCGCGCGGCGATGGGGTACTGCGGCGCGCGGACCATCGCCGAGATGCAGGAGGCGCGGCTGGTCCGGATCACCGCGGCCGGGCTGCGCGAGAGCCACCCGCACGACATCCAGATGACGGTCGAGTCCCCGAACTACTTCACCGAGAGGTAGCACGTTGCCCGAGATCGAGATCGGCATCGGCAAGAGCGGCCGGCGGGCGTACGGCTTCGACGACATCGCGATCGTGCCGTCGCGCCGTACCCGCGACCCCGAGGACGTGTCGATCGGCTGGGAGATCGACGCGTACCGGTTCGAGCTGCCCCTCCTCGCCTCGGCCATGGACGGGGTCGTCTCGCCGCGTACCGCCATCGAGATCGGGCGGCTCGGCGGCCTCGGCGTCCTCAACCTCGAAGGGCTCTGGACGCGTTACGACGACCCCGAGCCGATCCTCGAGGAGATCGCCGGGCTGGACGACACGACGGCAACGAAGCGGATGCAAGAGCTGTACGCGGAGCCCATCCGCGAGGAGCTGATCCGCGCGCGGATCGCGGAGATCAAGGCCGCCGGCGTCGTCACCGCCGCGAGTCTCACGCCGCAGCGGACGGTGCAGTTCTACAAGACCGTGCTCGAGTCGGGCGTCGACCTGTTCGTCATCCAGGGCACGGTCGTGTCGGCCGAGCACGTGTCGACGCGCGCCGAGCCGTTGAACCTCAAGAGGTTCATCGCCGACCTCGACGTGCCGGTCATCGTCGGCGGCTGCGCGACGTACCAGGCGGCGCTGCACCTGATGCGTACGGGCGCCGCCGGGCTGCTGGTTGGCGTCGGCCCCGGCCAGGCGTGCACGACGCGCGGGGTGCTCGGCGTCGGCGTGCCGATGGCGACCGCGATCGCCGACGCGGCGGGCGCGCGGCGCGACTACCTCGACGAGTCCGGTGGCCGCTACGTCCACGTCATCGCTGACGGCGGCATGCGGACCGGCGGCGACATCGCGAAGGCGATCGCGTGCGGCGCGGACGCCGTGATGATCGGCTCGCCGCTCGCGCGCGCCGTCGAGTCGCCGGGGCGCGGGTACCACTGGGGGATGGCGACGTTCCACCCCGACCTGCCGCGCGGGGCGCGGGTGCGGACCGGCGTCGCGGGGACGTTGAAGGAGATCCTCGTCGGCCCCGCGCCGGTCAACGACGGGTCGATGAATCTCTTCGGCGCGCTGCGGACCTCGATGGCGACGACCGGCTACTCGAACCTCAAGGAGTTCCAGAAGGTCGAGGTCATGGTGGCGCCGTCGCTGCAGACCGAGGGGAAGTCGTTGCAACGCGGTCAGGGCATCGGCATGGGGTCCGCGCGCGGGTAGGTCGCGGCCGCGCCCCCTCGTTCTGTGCAGGTTCTCCGCCCCCCTTGAGCGTGGTGATCTTCACAGAACGTGTCGGAGGGCTTGATTCGTCCCGGTTTGACCGGGATAGTCCGCGATGCGCATACACCCCCCTCCACCCAGAAGGAGTCCCTATGTCGGTGTTCCGTCGCGCCCGTAACGTCCTCGGCGTCGCCCTGCTCGCGGCCGGTCTCGTGACCGCCGCCGCCGGTACGGCGTCCGCCCAGGACCTGTCGCAGTCCATCCCGCAGTCGCCGTACTGCTTCACCGTGGACGGCAGCGGCGTCTGCATCATCCTGACGCTGCACGTCGACCAGGGCCCCGACCTGCTGGCGGGCGACGCGACCGCGTCGCTGACCGGGCAGATCGGCTTCTACTGCCCGGGCCTCAACTCCGCCCTCTGCAACGCGGTCGGCAGCCTCGGGCCGATCTCCGTCGGCCGCAGTGGCGCCGTCGCGGGCAACCCGACCGTCGGCATCACCCACATCGCCGACGTGCGGGTGCCGCAGGTCTGCGTCCCCGGCGGCTGCTTCGGTCCGTACTTCGTCCCGGTCGACGCCCCGACGGTCAACGGCCCGATCGCCGAGCTCTGGGTCAACGGCCGCCAGCCGCTCAACGACATCGTCATCACCTGCCAGCTCTGCCACTGACTCCCTGCGCCCCTACCCAGAAGGAGTACCTGATGTTCCGTCGTGCCCGTAACGTCCTCGCGGTCGCCCTGCTCGCGGCCGGTGCCGTCACCGCCGCTGCGGGGACGGCGTCCGCCGAGGCCCTGCCGCAGTCGCCGTACTGCTTCACCGTCGACGGCAGCGGCGTCTGCATCGTCCTGACGCTGCAGGTCACCCCGGCGAGCGACCCGATCAACACCGGCGACCTCACGGCGACGGCCAGCGGTCAGGTCGGGTTCTACTGTCCCGGCAAGACCGCCAAGACGTGCCAGGTGCTCGCCACGATCGTGCCGTTCGAGATCGGCCGCAGCGGCCTGGTCCTCGGCAACCCGACCATCGGCACGAGGCACGTCGCCGACCTGCGGGTGCCCCAGGTCTGCGTCCCCGGCGGCTGCGTCGGTCCGTACATCGTTCCGGTCGACGTCCCGATCGTGAACGACGCGGTCCCGGAGGTCTGGCTCGACGGCGGCAACCCGCTGGACGTGTCGACCTGCCTGCCCTGCCAGCTCTCCTCCTAGCCCCGCGGCGCGACCCAGACCTGGACGTCGCCGAGCGCGCGGAAGCCGAGGCCCTCGTAGAGGGGGCGGGCCATGGCGCTCGGGTACAGCCAGGCGAGGGTCGCGCCCTCGGCCGCTCCATGACGTAACGCCGCTACCGTCGCCGCGCGCGCGAGCCCGCGGCGGCGGTACGCGGGGAGCGTTGCGACGCCGACGATGCCCGCGCCGTACGGGCTGACGCTGACGGCGGCGGTCGCGCACGGCACGTCGTCGAACGACGCGACATACCAGCGGACGCTCGGGGACACAGCGCCCTCGCGCGGCAGGAACGCCGCCGTGACGTCCGGCGTCATCGCGAACGCCACCGCCTGGACCGCCTGGAACGCCGCCAGCCCTGCCTCGTCGTCGACCGCCCGGACGGTGACCCGCGGCGCCGGCTCCCCGGCCGGGACGACGTAGGGGTACAACGCCATCGCCGGGCGGCGGACGACGACGGTGAAGCCGCGCCGCCGCAGCGCCGTCTCGACGACCGGGTACCGGCCCGCGGGCAGCTCGATCCCGGTCCGCAGGCCGCGTTCCGCGAACCAGCCCGCGCACCAGTCGAGCGCCGCCTCCGGCGCGTCGGGCGCACCGGTCACGAACGCGCAGCTCAGCGTCTCGTCGGGCAGGTTCGTAGCCGCGATCAGGATGCCGTCGCGCTCCGCGACCTGCGCGCCCGCGATGTAGCCGCACTGCGTCCGCCAGTGCGCGCGCAGGCCGGCCGCGCAGCGTTCGGCCAGGTCAGCGGGCGTCGGCACCCGGCGAGCGTACGGGCTGTGTCCGGTTTGTTCGGCAGGAGTGGGCGGGCAGCCGCCGAACTTCCTTGGGTGAGCCGGCCGCCCAGCCGCCCAGCCTCCTTGGAGTCCCGATGTCTCGACGTGCCGTCGGTGCGTTCGCCCTCGCCGCCGCCCTGCTCTCCAGCGGTGTCGTCCCGCTCGTCGCCGCGCACGCGGCGGCCTGCGCTGCCTGGACCGACCCCACCGGTGACGCCCACGCCCAGAACAAGAACGGTCCGGCCGACCCGCAGCTCGACATCGTGTCGGCGACGCTCGGCACCGTCGACGGCAAGGTCACGGCCAAGGTCACGCTGGCCAGCCTCAGCGCGACCGCGACCAACGTCGGCGACGAGATCGGCATCGGCTTCGTGCTGAACGGCAAGTCGTTCATCCTCTTCACAGACCGCGACGGGGTCGCGACCAGCGCCTCCATCTACAACAGCACCGACGACAACATCGCCGACGCCACGGCCGCATACGACGTGCCGACCAAGACCGTCACCCTGACCAGCACCGTCGCGGACCTGACCACGGCGCTCGGCACCGCCGCCGTCGGCAAGGTCATGACCGGTATCTACGCGTACACGTCGGGCCAGTTCCTCGGCGTCGCGCCCGTCGACTACGACACCGCGCGGGGGTACGGCCTGTCGTACACCGTCGGCGAGGACTGCGCGGCGCCCGCGGCGCCGGCGGTGCCAGGCCCGCTGGTGCGGCCGACTGCGGCGTGCAACACCATCGCGGACGGCAAGAACGACGGCACGCCGAACCTCGGCACCGTCCAGGGCACCGTGGTCGGCACCGCCAACGACCCCGACCTCGACATCACCGGCGTGGCCTTCAACACGACGCCGACCGAGATCCTGCTGCACCTGCGCATCGACAAGCTCGCGGCCAAGCCGGCGACCGGCGAGGGCCACATGTTCTGGGGCGGGTTCACGGCGAACAGCAAGACGGTCCTGATCGAGGCCGCGCAGATGTCGGGGGCGACGCAGGCAATCCAGGAGAACGGGCCGTTCGTCTCCTTGCCGTTCGTCGTCGTCGGCGGGACGCGCAACGACACCGTCAGGGCGACCGCGACCTTCGACGTCCCGAACAGCACGGTCGTTCTCGGCGTCGACCGCGCGAGCCTCGCGGCCGCCGTCGGCTCGCCGCTCGCGGACGGCTTGGTCGTGACGGCGACGAACGCGCGGTCGCTCGTCCTGCTGCCCCACGGCGGCGGGATCACCGCCGACATCGCGCAGGCGGCCGTGGTCGCGGACCAGGTGTACACGGTCGGCGAGAGCCCCTGCTTCGGCCCCCTCCCGGCGAAGCTCGCGAACGCCGGCGTCAAGACGGTGCAGTACACCGACGCCGCGGCTGTCGCGACGAAGGTGACCGACTCGGCGGGCAAGCCGCTGGCGGGCAGGACCGTGACGTTCGCCATCGGTTCGGCGAAGGCGACCGGCAAGTCCGGCTCCGACGGCGTCGCCCGCGCCAGCCTCAACCCGGGGCTCGCCGCGGGCGCGTACGACCTCGTCGCGTCGTTCGCCGGTGACGCCACGGCCGCGAAGGCCGAGGTGACGACGCCGTTCACGGTCACCGCCGAGAAGACGAAGCTCGTGCTCACCGTCGCCAAGAGCGGCAGCAAGCGCACGGTCACCGCGAAGCTGCTCGACGACGACGGCAAGCCGGTCGCCGGCCAGAAGGTGACGTGGTACGTCAACGGCGCCAAGGGCGCGACGGCCACGACGAACGGCGCCGGCGTCGTCACGCTCGGCACGGCGAAGTCGGGCCAGACGGTCAAGGCGGAGCTCCTCGCCGTCGCCGGCAAGTACCTCGCCTGCACCGCCCAGCTCAAGGTCTGACCCGCGGGACGTTCACGACGGCCCGGCTCCCTCGGGAGGCCGGGCCGTCGGCGTACCATGGCGGCGTCCCCGACACCCCGCCGAGAGGCCTGCGTTGAGCGTTTCCGCTGACGGCTTCGACACCGTCCTCGTGGTCGACTTCGGCGCGCAGTACGCGCAGCTGATCGCGCGCCGCGTCCGCGAGGCGCGCGTCTACAGCGAGATCGTGCCGCACACCATGCCGGTCGCCGAGATGCTGGCGAAGCGGCCGAAGGCGATCATCCTGTCCGGCGGCCCGGCCTCGGTGTACGCGGACGGCGCGCCGCAGGTGGACGCGGGACTGTTCGAGACGGGCGTGCCGACGTTCGGCATCTGCTACGGCTTCCAGGCGATGGCGCTCGCGCTGGGCGGCCGGGTCGAGCGGACCGGTCTGGCCGAGTTCGGCGGGACGGCGTTGACCGTCACCGGCGAACGCACGCTGTTCCGCGGGCTGCCCGCGCAGCAGTCGGTGTGGATGTCGCACGGCGACTCGGTGGCGGGCGCGCCGGCCGGCTTCGCGGTCACGGCGACGTCCGCGGGCGCGGCGGTGGCGGCGTTCGAGGACGACGCGCGGCGGCTGTACGGCGTGCAGTTCCACCCCGAGGTCATGCACACGGCGTACGGCCAGCAGGTGCTGACGCAGTTTCTCTACGAGGGCGCGGGCTGCCGGCCGAGCTGGACCATGGTGAACATCGTCGACGAGGCCGTCGACGCGATCCGCGCGCAGGTCGGTGGCAAGCGCGTGATCTGCGGCCTCTCCGGCGGCGTCGACTCGGCGGTCGCGGCGGCGCTGGTGCACAAGGCCGTCGGCGACCAGCTCACCTGCGTGTTCGTGGACCACGGGCTGATGCGCAAGGGCGAGGCGGAGCAGGTCGAGCAGGACTTCGTGGCGTCGACCGGCGTCCGCCTCAAGGTCGTGGACGCCGCGCCGCGCTTCCTGTCGGCGTTGGCCGGGGTCACCGAGCCCGAGGCCAAGCGCAAGGTGATCGGCCGCGAGTTCATCCGGGTGTTCGAGGAGGCGGCGCGCGAGGTCGTCGCAGACGCCGGGGCACACGGCGAGAGCGTCGACTTCCTCGTCCAGGGAACGCTCTACCCCGACATCGTCGAGTCCGGCGGTGGCGAGGGCGCGGCGACGATCAAGAGCCACCACAACGTGGGCGGCCTGCCGGACGACCTGCAGTTCGCGTTGGTGGAGCCGTTGCGGAAGCTGTTCAAGGACGAGGTCCGCCGGGTCGGCGAGGAGCTCGGCCTGCCGCAGGAGATCGTCTGGCGCCAGCCGTTCCCGGGGCCTGGCTTGGGCATCCGGATCGTCGGCGAGGTCACCCGGGAGAACCTCGACATCCTCCGCGAGGCCGACGCGATCGCCCGCGAGGAGCTGTCCCGCGCCGGGCTCGACCGCGACATCTGGCAGTGCCCGGTCGTGCTGCTGGCGGAGGTGCGTTCGGTCGGCGTGCAGGGCGACGGGCGGACGTACGGCCACCCGGTCGTGCTGCGTCCGGTGTCCAGCGAGGACGCGATGACCGCCGACTGGACGCGGGTGCCGTACGACGTGCTGGCCACGATCTCGACCCGCATCACGAACGAGGTCCGCGCCGTCAACCGCGTCGTCCTCGACGTGACGAGCAAGCCCCCCGGCACGATCGAGTGGGAGTAGGTCGGTGAACGGCCTGGCGGGGCTCGCCGCTCTGGCGATCGACTGCACCGACGATCCGGTGCCGCTGGCGCGTTGGTGGCAGGGGCTGGTCGGCGGCGAGATCGAGGTCGACGGCGACGGCGACGCGTCGCTGCAGGCGGACGGCTACCCGCGGCTCGACTTCCTGCGCGTGCCGGACGTGAAGTCGGTCAAGAACCGGCTGCACCTCGACCTGCGCGCGACCGACTTCGACGCCGCCGTCGCGGCGGCGTTGGCCCACGGCGCGACCCGCGCGGACGACGTGTACACGGGTACGTCGTGGGCGGCGTTGCGGGACACGTACGGCAACGAGTTCTGCATCCTCCGCCCGCGCGCCGGTTAGGCCCCGCACCTGGCGAACACGACTCGTTCTGTGCAGGATCTCCGGCCCCCCTCGAGCGTGGTGATCTTCACAGAACGTGTCGAGCTAGACGCCCGAGACCGACGTGATCCAGGACCGGATCTGGCTGTTGTTGACCTCGCTGTAGACGCCGGGGAACTTCGGCAGCGCGCAGCCGGTGCCGTAGCTCACGACGCCGATCTGGATGCGGCCGGCGACGGAGAACAGCGGGCCGCCGGAGTCGCCCTGGCACGAGTCCTTCAGGAGCGCGCCCGCGCAGACGCCGGTGGCCGCGTCGAAGCCGAAGTTGGTCTGGCCGCACTCGTTGTCGGAGACGACGCTGAGGTCGACCTCGCGGAGCTTGTTCGTCGCGAGCAGGCCGAGGGCGCCGTACTGGTCGCCCCAGCCGGTGACGCGGACGGCGGTGCCGGCGGCTTCGAGGTTGTCGTCCGCGGCGGACGCGAGCGTGATCGGCGCGGACGTCGTCGCGGCGGAGAGCTTGAGCAGCGCGGTGTCGTGGCCGTTGCCGTCGTACGACGGGTTGACGTAGACGGTCGAGACCTTGATCCGCTGGCCGCCGGCCGCCGCGAGGTCGGTGCGGCCGGTGATGACCCAGAGGTTCGCGGCGCTGCCGTCCGAGACGCAGTGCGCGGCCGTGAGCACCCAGGTCGACGCGATGACGCTGCCGCCGCAGAACTGGAAGTCGGTGTTGTCCACGAGCGCGGCCATGAACGGGTACGCGCCGTTCGCGGCGGCCGTGCCGCCGACGATGGCGCCGGCGGGCGTGGCGGTGACGACCGAGGTGGCGATCGCGACGGCAGACACCGACGTGGCGAGGAGGCGGCGCAAGGACATGGGGGACCTTCCTGGGGGCGGGGGCTTCAGCCAGGACAACGCGCGGATCGCGCGAACGTCTCGTTCGGCCCCTCCCCGCAGGCGCCGCCGGGAAACCCCTACGGCACCGGAACGTCCGGGTCGACGACACGGCTGCGCGCCCCCAGCGCGACGAGGACGGCCGCCGCGACGACGACCAGGCCGCCGACGAGCTGGAGCGGGCGGATGCGCTCGCCGAGCAGCAGCGCGGCGAGGCCGACGGTGACGAACGCCTCCAGCGTCATCACGACGGCCGCGGCGCCCGCCGCGAGGTTGGCCAGCGCGGCGTAGAGCAGCGCGAACGCGACCGCGGTGGCGGCGCCGTTCAGCAGCAGCAGCGGTACGTCGCGCGCGGGGACGTGCGGCAGGCCGGTCACGAGCGCGACCGTGAGCAGCGCGAGCGCCGCGCCGCCGGCGACGTGGGCGCCGACGGCGGTTGGCGGGCTGGTGGGGAGGAGGCGCTGGGAGAGCAGCAGGTAGCACGCGAACGACACCGCGGCGCCGAGCGCGAAGCCGACGCCGCCCGGGGTGATCGAGACCGCGTCGCCGGTGAGGACGATGAGGACGACGCCGACGGTGGAGAGCACGACGACGGCGAACGCGACGAGGCGCGGCGGGCGCAGCCGGAGCAGAACCTCGAGCAGCGTGACGATCGCGGGGTACGCGTAGAACAGCAGCGACACCGCGCCCGCGCTGCCGCGTTGCAGGGCGAGGTAGAACAGCGCCGCCTCGCCGCCGTAGCCGACCGCGCCGAGCAGCAGGGCGGCGCGCCGCTCGCCGCGGACGGGGAGCAGCGGCGCGCGCCTGACGGCGAGGAACAACAGCAGGAGCGACGCGGCGACCGCGAACCGGATGCCGAGCGCGGTGGCGACGGGGAGGCCGTCGCGGGCGAGGCGGCGCTGCACGACGATCGTGACGCCGAACGCCGTGGCGCTGCCGCTCGCGGCGAGGACGCCGAAGCCGGGTCGAGCGGACCTCACGCGGTGTCGAGGACCTGGAACGCCTCCGCGAGCCGGCCCTCGGGCAGCCCGGCGGCCTTCGCGTTCATGCCGAGCCAGCCGCGCAGCAGGGTATCCAGCTCGCCGGGTACGCCGGGCAGCTGGCTGACGTGCTGGCGCAGCGCCGCGAGCTTGGTGTCGTAGAGGTCGGTCACGTCCACGACGTGCGCCGCGCCGGGCGCGGCCATCAGCCAGGTCTCGGCGACGGTCCAGGCGTCCAGGCCCTCGTCGAGCAGCTCGGGGTGGGCGTACGGGTTCCGCGCGTCGGGGTAGACCGCGCAGAGCGTGGCCTCGCCCGTCGCGAGGTGGTCGGGGTGGGAGGCGTAGATCCGCTCGTAGTTGCGCTGCGGGCTCTGCGTGAGCAGCCGCTGCGGCCGGACCTGGCGGATGACCCGGCTGATGTCACGGCGCAGGTCGAGGGAGACGACGACCCGGCCGTCCGGGTGGCCGAGGAACCGCACGTCGGTCACGCCGACCTCGGCCGCCGCGGCCCGCTGCTCGGCCTGGCGGATGGCGGCGATCTCCGAACGCGGGACCGCCGGGTCGAAGCCGCCGGCGTCGCCGTTGGTGACGACGCAGTACGTCACCGCGTGCCCGGCCTTGGTCCAGGTCGCCACGGTGCCCGCGGCGCCGAAGTCCACGTCGTCGGGGTGCGCGGTGACCACCAGGATGCGTTCGATGGCGTCGTCGTCGAGCACGGCGGTCCTTCCCTCGCGAGCGGAGTGCGTCGCCAGTCTGCAACAGCGGCCGCGCGCAATGCTTCCGGCCCCGTCAGTTCTGGCCATATGAATCCAGTCCGGGTGGGCTATGCCGCTCCTGTCCCGCTTTCCCTAGTTTCGACCTGTAGGCCGGGACCCCGCAGCCCCGGTCGGGACGAGGAGGGCTGGGTGGGGGGCACGACGAACGCCGCCGCCGAAGCGGACGACGTATCCGGAGGTGTGCGCTTCGAGCTGGCGCTCGCCCTGTTCCGCTCCCTTGCGGCGCTCATGACGGTCGTGCTGCTGTTCGCGGTCCGGCCGACGACCCAGGCGGGCCGGGCGGTCTCGGTGGACTGGCAGGTCGGCGCGCACGCGCTGCTCGTCGCCCTCGCGGTCCTCGTCGTGCTCGCCGCCCGGCGGCTGCGCACGCGCCGGGCGCTACGCCGCCTCGGCGCCGCGGTGACGTCGTTCGACCTCGCGTTCTGGGTCCTGTGCGCGGTCGCGTTCCACACGCACCGCGGAGCGCGGCCGTTGGTCGGCATCTTCGTGCTGGTTGAGGCCGCGGTGCGGTTCGGCCCGCTCGGCACGGTGCTCGTCGCCGCCGTCGCGGACGCTGTCGCGCTGCGCTGGCCGCAGCTCGACGCCGCGGGGCAGGCGCCGCGCGCGTGGACGACGCTGACCGTCACCATCGCGCTGGTCGCCGGCGCGCACGTCGCGGCGCGCTTCGTCCGCCGCCAGTCGCGCGCGCAACGGCACGGCGTGCGGCGGCTCTCCGACGCGTTCGCATACGCCTCCATCGGCCTCGCCGTCGTCGACAGGAACGGGCTGGTCGAGGCCGCGAACCCGGCCCTCGCGGCGCTGCTCGGCGAGGAGGTCGCGGCGCTCGCCGGCGTGCCGTTCGTGGACCTGGTCGAGCCGTCCGCGCGGGCCGAGCTGCTCCGCGTCGCGGGCGAGGTGCGCGCCGGGCGTTCCGCGGGCGCGCGGTTCGAGGCGCGGGTACGGCAGTCGGCCGGCCTGGGCCGGTGGGCGCTGGTCGCGGTGTCCCGCGCCGAGGCCGACGAGGGCGACCGGCTGGTCGTGCAGGTCGAGGACATCAACGACCGCCGCCTGGTCGAGTCGAAGCTCGCGCACCAGGCGAGCCACGACATGCTGACCGGGCTGCCGAACCGTTCCGAGATGCTCGTCCTGATGGGCGCGGCGTTCGCGGCGCGGGAGCCGATGGCCCTGCTGTTCATCGACCTCGACAGGTTCAAGTGGGTCAACGACTCCCTCGGCCACGAGGCCGGGGACCTGCTGCTGGTCGAGGTGGCCGACCGCCTGCGCCGGGTGCTGCGGCCCGGCGACGTCGTCGCCAGGCTCGGCGGGGACGAGTTCGTCGTCCTCGCCCACGGCGTTCGCGAGGTCGGCACCGCCGTCGCGCTCGCCGACCGGGTCGCGGAGGCGCTGCGCCGTCCGGTGCGGCTGCCGGGCGAGCGGGAGTCGTACGCCTCCGCCAGCATCGGCATCGCGATCGCGGGCGCGGGCGACGGTCCGGAGACGCTGCTCCGCGACGCCGACACCGCGATGTACCAGGCCAAGGCGGCGGGCGGCGGCGGGTACGCGGTCTTCACGCCGTCGATGCGCGCCGCGACGGTCCGCCACCACGAGATCGAGAACGCCCTGCGCCGGGCGGTGCACGCGGGCGGGCTGACGGTCGTGTACCAGCCCGAGGTCCGGGTCGCCGAGGAGACGGTGCGCGGCTTCGAGGCGCTGGTCCGCTGGACCGACCCGACCTGGGGGTCGGTGCCACCGAGCGAGTTCGTGCCGATCGCGGAGGAGAGCGACCTGATCCTGGCGCTCGGCGAGCTGGTGCTGCGCCGGGCGCTCGCCGACGCGGCACGGTGGCCGCGGCTGCCGGACGGCCAGCGCCCGATGCTCTCGGTCAACGTCTCCCGCCGCCAGCTCGTCCAGCCCGGCTTCCCGGGTCTCGTCGCGGCGCTGCTGGACGCGACCGGGGTGCCGGCCTCCTCGGTCTGCCTGGAGGTGACGGAGACCGCCTTGACGCAGAACGTGGAGTCGGTCGTCGCGGCGCTGCACGAGCTCCGCGCGCTCGGCGTGGTCATCGCGATCGACGACTTCGGCACAGGGCACGCCTCGCTGACCTACCTGACCCGGCTGCCGGTCGACGTGCTCAAGGTGGACCGGCTCTTCGTCTCCGGTCTCGGGACCGACCAGCGCAGCGCCGCGATCGTCGGCGCCGTTGCGGCGATGGGGCGGGCGTTCTCCCTCGCGGTCGTCGCCGAGGGCGTGGAGGACGACGTGCAGCTCGGCGCGCTGCGCGAGCTGGACGTCGACCTGGCGCAGGGGTACCTGTTCTCGCGCGCGGTGCCGAACGAGGACGTGCCCGCGCTGATCCGGCCCGGGCTGCGGGGGCTGCGTTCGATCAACCTGCCCGAGCCGCGCGAGCGGCCGGCTGCCAGGCAGCAGGGGAGCGACGTGCGGTTCGGCTGACGCGCTGGGCTGTCGCACGCCGAACGTAGACTGGCCGTACCGATGACGACCCTCTTCGACGACGACCCGGCGTACGCCGCGCGGGCCGGCTCCGACCCGCCGCGGCCCGCGCGGCCCGACCCCGAGGCGTTGCTGGCGGGGCTGAACCCGCAGCAGCGCCAGGCCGTCGTGCACGCGGGCTCCCCCCTGCTCATCGTCGCGGGCGCGGGCTCGGGCAAGACGCGGGTGCTGACGCACCGGATCGCGTACCTCCTCGCCGAACGGCACGTCCAGCCGGGCGAGGTGCTGGCGATCACGTTCACGAACAAGGCCGCGGGCGAGATGAAGGAACGCGTCGCTGCGCTGGTCGGGCCGCGGGCCAAGGCGATGTGGGTCAGCACGTTCCACTCCGCCTGCGTCCGGCTGCTCCGCTCGGAGGCGAAGCGGCTCGGCTACAAGAGCACATTCACGATCTACGACCAGGGCGACTCGCAGCGCCTGATGACGCTGGTCTGCCGGGCGCTGGACTTCGACCCCAAGCGCTACCCGGCCCGCGCGATCAGCCATCAGGTCAGCAACCTCAAGAACGACCTGGTCGACTGGGAGGCGGCGGCGCAGCAGGCGTCGGGCGACATGGAGCGCCACGTCGCCGAGGCGTACGCGCTCTACCAGCGCCGCCTCCGCGAGGCGAACGCCATGGACTTCGACGACCTGATCATGGTGACCGTCGAGCTGCTGCGGCTCTTCCCCGACGTCGCCGAGCACTACCGGCGGCGGTTCCGCCACGTCCTCGTCGACGAGTACCAGGACACCAACCACGCGCAGTACGCGCTCGTCCGCGAGCTGGTCGGGGACACCGGCGAGCTGGCCGTCGTCGGCGACGCCGACCAGTCGATCTACGCGTTCCGCGGCGCGACGATCCGCAACATCCTGCAGTTCGAGGAGGACTATCCCGACGCCACGGTGATCCTGCTGGAGCAGAACTACCGCTCCACCCAGACGATCCTCAACGCCGCCAACGCCGTCATCACCAAGAACCCCGACCGCAAGCCGAAGCGATTATGGAGTGACCAAGGAGACGGCGCGAAGATCCAGGGCTACGTCGCGGAGAACGAGCACGACGAGGCGGCGTTCGTCGCGCAGGAGGTCGACCGGCTCTGCGATGAGGCGGCCGCGAAGCCGAGCGACGTCGCGGTGTTCTACCGGACCAACGCGCAGTCCCGGGTGTTCGAGGAAGTGTTCATCCGAGTCGGGCTGCCGTACCGCGTCGTCGGCGGCGTGCGCTTCTACGAGCGGCGCGAGGTCCGCGACCTGCTCGCGTACCTCCGGGTGCTGGTCAACCCGGCCGACACGGTGTCGTTGCGTCGCATCCTCAACGTCCCCAAGCGCGGCATCGGCGACCGGTCCGAGGCGTGCATCGAGGCGCTGTCGACGCGCGAGCGGATCACCTGGGCCGAGGCGCTGGAACGCTGCGAGGACGCGCCTGGCCTCAACACCCGCGCGGCCGCGAGCATCAAGGAGTTCACCGCGCTGATGGCGTCGTCGCGCGCGCTGGTCGAGGCCGGCGAGGGGCCGAGCGCGATCCTCGAACGCCTGCTCACCGACACCGGCTACCTCGCCGAGCTGGAGGCCGACGAGGTCACGCCGATCGAGTCCGAGGGCCGGATCGAGAACCTGCACGAGCTGGTCAGCGTTGCGCGGGAGTTCGAAGCGCGGGTCGAGGGCGGCGGCGTCCAGGAGTTCCTCGAACAGGTCTCGCTCGTCGCCGACGCCGACGAGATCGACCCGTCGGCCGGGGTCGTGACGCTGATGACGCTGCACAACGCGAAGGGGCTGGAGTTCCCCGTCGTGTTCTTGACCGGGCTCGAGGACGGGGTGTTCCCGCACATGCGGGCGCTCGCCGACCCGGCCGAGCTGCAGGAGGAGCGGCGGCTCGCGTACGTCGGCATCACCCGCGCCCGCGAACGCCTCTACCTCTCGCGCGCGCAGCACCGCACCGCCTGGGGCGCGGGCAGCTACAACCCGCCGTCGCGGTTCCTCGACGAGATCCCGCCGGACCTCGTGGAGTGGACGGGGCGGCCCGAGCCCGCGATGGCGACGATGGCGTCGCGGCTGGCTTCGGGCGGTGGCCGGCCGACCGCGCGGCCAGGGGTCGGGCTGCGCCCGATCATCAGCGTGGCGCCCGGCGACAAGGTCAACCACGACGCGTTCGGCGTCGGCACAGTGGTCGCGACGGCCGGACACGACGACTCGGCCGAGGCCACGATCTCGTTCGGCGGCGACGTCGGCACCAAGCGGCTGCTGCTGCGGTACGCGCCCGTCGAGAAGCTGTAGCCCCGGCAGGGTTCCGCCACTGCGCGGCGAAGAACGTCACGGCAGGCGCCCGCGCTCGTTGGCCCCTGCGACACCCGCCGACGAAGGACTCACCGTGCGCCGTCGTACCGCCGTCTCCGCCCTCGCCGTGCTCGCGATGGCGACCGCCCCGCTCGTCGCGCAGGCCGCGACGCCGTCCAGGTCGCTGGCGTTCGGCGCCAAGGTGTTGCGGGACGCCGGCGGCGAGCCGAACGTCGCCATCTCGCCCAGCGGCCGGATCGTCCTCGCCGACGGCCTGAGCGGCGGCAACGACCCCGCCGCGCTGTACCGCTCCACCGACGGCGGCAAGACGTACACCCGGCTGCACCCCAAGCTGGACAACGTCGGCGGCGGCGACTGGGACATGCACTTCCTCAACGAGCGCACCGTGATCGCCGTCGACCTCTCGCTCGGCGCCGGCATCTACGTCGACGTCTCCCGCGACGCGGGCACCACCTGGACGCAGAGCACCATCGCGATGGACGTGTACGACCGGCCGTGGGTCGGCGGGCACGGCGAGAACCTGTACGTCGTCGCCAAGGGGTTCGACGCGGTGCCGTACGTGTTCCTCTCCAACGACCTCGGCGCGACGTTCGGCGCGCCGATCCCGCTGTACGGCACCGGTGCGCTCCCGGCCGAGGCGGGCGGCACGTCGCCGACGCCGACCGAGGCGCTGGTGACCAACCAGAACGCGTACGTCGACAACCTCACCGTCGACGAGCACACCGGCGACGTGTACGTCCTCTACGGCATCGACTCGCCGCAGACGTACTCGCAGACGAAGCCGCTCGGCACGCCGAGCCGCCTCTACGTCGCGCACCTCGAGGCCGGCCCCGCCGGCACCAAGCAGATGGTCAGCCACCCGGTCTACCTGGGCGGCGCGGGCGACGCGTTCTACGCCGGGTTCAACTGGATGGCGGTCGACCAGGCCGGCACGCTCTACGTCTCCGGCAACGGCCTGCACAAGGGCCACCAGTCGGCGTTCCTCTCGTACTCGAAGGACAAGGGGAAGACGTGGTCGCCGCTGATCGACGTGGGCACGCCGAAGGTCGCCAGCGTCTACGCCGCGATCGCCGGCGGCGCCAAGGGGACGCTGTCCCTCGTCTACCTCGAAGGCACCAAGACCGACCCGAACGTCGCGCAGAACTGGTACGCGACGATGGCCAGGATCACCGCCGCCGACACGGCGAAGCCGGTCGTCCAGCGGGTCCGCGCGGTGCCGCAGGCGATCCACACGAAGGACATCTGCCTGGACGGCATCCTCTGCGGGCTCCCCGGCTTCGGCGACAACCGCGACCTGCTCGACTACATCGACAACGCGGTCGGCCCGGACGGCACCGCGTGGGCGGTCGTTCCTTCGGACGGCCCGGCCACCGGCAACGGCTCGACGTCGGTCATCGTGCTGCGCCAGTCCGGCGGCCCCAGCCACGGCAAGGGCGTCGCGAGCTAGCGTCGACCGCGTTCTGTGCAGCCCAGGGGACCCCACTTGAGCGTGACGATCTTCACAGAACGAGCCGGCTAGACGTACACGCCCCGCTCGCGGAGGAACGGCCGCGGGTCGATCGGGCGGCCGCCGATACGGACCTCGAAGTGCAGGTGGGGGCCGGTCGAGTGGCCCTCGGAGCCGACGTACGCGATGACGTCGCCTGCGGTCACCCGCGTGCCGGCGCGGGTGACGGTGCGCGACATGTGGCCGTACGCCGTCTCGACGCCGTTGGCGTGCCGGATGACGACCAGGCGGCCGTAGCCGCCCTTCGGCCCGGCGAACGTCACGACGCCCGCGGAGGCGGCGTAGATGGGGGAGCCGTACGACGCGCCGATGTCGATGCCGGCGTGCAGCTTGCCCCAGCGGTAGCCGAACGGCGACGTGAACGGGCCGTACGCGGGCCGGACCCAGGCGTTGGCTGGGCGGCGGGACCGGGTCGCGCGCGCGGGCTTGGCGGCGACGCCATGGGCGACGGCGTTGTGGCGGACGGTGGTCGCGGAGGAGAGGGGGGCGCGCTCCGGGCGCTCGGCGCTCAGGGCCGACACGTGGCCGGCCGGCTCGACCGGACCGGACGCGGCCAGGTGACCGGCGAACGCGAGCCCGGCGGCGACGAGGAACGGTCCGAGCGCACCGGTCGAGCGCCGCCCATCGGGAGCGGCACGGCGGAGCGGGCGGGGCAGGGCATGACGGGCGAGCAGCACGCGAACGGGCCTTCCGGTGTGCGGCGTGGCGGCGGCTCGTTCGAGGTCCGAGGCAGCCGGAACGGCGCCGTCCCCCAGGCGCCGTGACCAGACTGTAACCAATTGCGGGCGTTCGAGCCAGTTCGGCTGGGGCGCTACTGGTTGCGCGAGACCGTGATCTCCACGACGTGCGCGGACCGCTCGGCGAGCTGCGCGGTGACCTCGCCGCGCGCGGCGACGGTGGCGGACTCGGGCGCGACGTCGCTGGTGCGGTGCCACCCCTGGTCGAACATCGCGAGGACCAGTGTCTTGACCGGGTCGGGGTCGGTGTCGGGCGCGGTGTAGTAGCGCCGCACGGTCGGGCAGCCGTGATGGCAGAACCGGTCGCCGTGGCTGGACTCGTCGACCAGGTGGAAGCCGGGGGGCAGGTCGAGTGAGCTGAGGGTGTACCGGACCTGCGGCAGCGCCGGCTTGATCGACGCGAGCGCATGGTTGGTGAGCCACGCGACGCAGAGCGCGATCACGGTCACGGCCAGCACGCCCCGCTGGACGGCCTTGCGTCGGTGCCTGCGACCGCCCCAGAGCGCGAGCCCGTCGGCCACGACGATCATCAGCAGGGGGATGCCCACTACGATGACGCGCGGGTTGGCCACGAAGCCGAGCGCGAACCAGCCGCCGACCAGACCGAGCACCAGCGTCGCGATGACGCCGAGGCTGCCCCAGACGATGGGGCGCTCGGCGCTGGCATCCCCCGCCGCCGGCTCCAGGCTGTACGACAGCGGCCCGCCGTGTTCCTCGCTCATGACCGCCATCGTAGGGCGGCTGTCATCCCCTTTCTCCGGCCTCCGCCGAGGGCGTAACGCCGCCGGCGTCGAGGTGCGCGAACGTCTCGACGATCTCGTGGACGACCCGCCCGTCGACCGGCAACGAGAGGTGCCCGGCGCCGCGCACGAACACGTTCCGTACCGCGAGGTCGGGGTGGTCGAGGCGCGCCGAGGACTTCGGGACGACCATCGCGTCGAGGTCGCTCCACACGGCGACGAACCGCGTCCGGCAGCCCGGCGCGGGCCCGGCCAGCTCGCGCAGGACCGGCGAGCCCGGGCGGAGCTGCGCGACCGCGCGACCGGCGAACAGCCGCGCCGCGCGGGTGCCCGCGTGCGGCGTGCCGAGCGTCGCCAGGGTGTGCACGCGGGCGTCGCCGCCGAGGCGTTGCACGTAGTACCTGGCCACGAGGCCGCCCATGCTGTGCCCGACGACGTGGACGCGTTCGTACCCGGTCTCGTCGCAGAGAGCCTCGACCAGCGCGCCGAGCCGCGCGGCGGCGCGGGGAACGTCGTGGGTGAGGACCGAGTAGTTCATCGTGACGACCCGGCCGAAGCCGCGGCGGCGCAGATGGCGGCGCAGCACGGTGAAGATGGAACGGTTGTCGACCCAGCCGTGCAGCAGCACGATCGGCGTCCCCGCCGCCTCGACGTCGCCGAGGACGAGACCGCGCTGGACGGGGGAGAGCCGGTCGAGGGTGTTCGGTCCCTGGCGGTCGCGGACCTGCTCGCGGGCGATGCCGAGCGGGTACGTCGCCAGGTGGGTCGCGGTCCACGCGGTCTCCAGCACCAGGCCGCGTACGCCGGCCGTCGAGAGCACCGAACGCGCCCCGCGCGCGACCGCACTCCCCGCGCGGCCCAGCGCTGCCCTCACGCGACCTCCTGCGGGGGGAGAACGTCTCACGCCGACGCTAGCGGGTGTCCGCCGCCGTGTCCCAGAGGCCGCCGTCTCAGAGCCCGTCGGGTGGCGCGGGATCGGTCACGTGCCACGGCTGCGCGCAGGGGGGCAACGGCTCCGTCTGGCCGCTGATCACGACGGTCCTGGTGGGGTCGACGTAGACGTGGCCGCTCGCGGCCTTCACCGCCCAGAGGGCGAGGCCGCGGCCGTCGTCGGCGCGGCCCTCGGCGTCGTACCGCTTGCCGCCCTCCCCGACCCAGCCGCCGTCGGCCGGGCAGAACGCGACAGGCCCGGCGACGGCGGCGAGCCCGGTCCTGCGGTCCAGCCAGCCGGACCGGTCGCGCAGCGGCTGGACGGCCTGCTCCGGGTAGCCGCGCAACGCCCCCTCGTCGACGTACGGCTTCCCCGGCCGGTCCGGACGTGACAGCACGAACACCGCCGCCGCGACCGCCAGCACCGCCGCCGCGGCGAGCGCGGCGAGCACCCACGGCAGGCCGAGCTGGGCACGGATGATCAGCTTGCGGCTCGCCGCCTTGCGCGGGAGGTAGCCGTACCGCTCGCCGGTCTCCGGGTCGACGGGGACGCCCCCGCCGACCGGCACGATCGGGCCGCTCACGTCAGGGTCCCCGGCAGCGGCGAGGACCAGCGGCGCTCGCGGGCGGCCCGGCGTTCGGCCGGGTCGAGCCCGGCGAGGTGGGCGGCCTGGGCGGCGACGTAGGTGGCGAACGACGCGTCGTCCGGCTCCGGCGCCGCCGCGTCGGCGAACCCCAGCGCCAGCAGGTCGACCGGCCGGAGCCGCAGGCGCTTCGCGGTGGCGCCGGCGGTGCTCCGCAACGCCGCCGCCGCGGCCTCGGGGCCGAGCGCCGCGAAGTACCCGCCGGGCGTTACCAGGACGCGGTCGGCGACGCCCGCCGCGAGGGCGCCGCCGCTGCCGCCCTCGCCGGTGACGACGGCGAGGGTGGGTGCGGGACAGGCGAGCACGGCGTCCATCGTGTCGGCGATCGCGCTCGCGACACCGTCCCGTTCGGCGTCGGGTCCCGGCTCGGCGCCGGGCGTGTCGACGAGGGTGACGAGGACGCGGTCGAGCCGGCCCGCGAGCGCCGCCGCCCGCTGCACCAGCCGGTACCCGGCCGGGGTCGGGCGGACCCGGCGGTCGGCCGCGACCGCCACGGCGACGGCGGGCGTACCGCCGAGGTCGCCGGCGACGGCGCGCACGGTCTCGTCGGCGCCGCGCAGGTCCACGCCGTTCGGCACGAGCAGGTCGAGCAGAGCGCCCCCGGACGGGCGGTCGCTGCGCCGGGCGCGCGCGACCTGCGCCTCCCCGGAGGCGTCTTCGGCGTCAGGGAGGCGCCCGGCCGGGCCGGCGGAGGGCGACGCGGTCACCGTGAGCGCCGTCAGCGTGCGCGCGAGCCAGCCGCCGACCTCCTCGGGCGCGAGCAGCGCGTCGACCAGGCCGGCGTCGTACGCGGACTCCGCGGTGTGACTCCCGGCAGGCAACGGCGCCCCCAGCACCGCCTCCGCGACGCGCGGCCCGGCGAAGCCGACCGTCGCGCCGCGCACCGCCGCGCGGACGTCGGCGCGGGTGACGACGGAGACGTACACGCCGCCGGTCGTCGGGTCGTCGGCGACGGCGACGTGCGGCACGCCGGCCGCCGCGAGGCGGCGCAGCGCGAGTTGCGCGCGCGGCATCCCGACCAGCGCCGCCATGCCCTCCTGCAGCCGCACGCCGCCGCTGCGGACGAACGACACGAGCGGCTCGCCGTACCGCGCCGCGCGGTCCGCCGCCTCGGCGAACGCCGCCGCGTCCAGCTCGCCGAACGACCCGCCGAACGCCCCGAAGTCCCAGACGACGGCGACGACGTTGACCCCGCCGAACGCGCCGATGGCGTACCGGACGACCTCGGCGGGCTCGTAGCCGGGCCAGCCGGTCGGGTTGCGGCCGAGGCGTTCGTACGCGGGGAACGAGAAGCGTTTCAGCAGTGCGGCACGCCAGTCGGACACGCTCGGTAGCATGCCATCCGTCACGCGAGACAGCTTCCAGAGAGGAACCCGATGGCCAGCGGCGGGCATATCCGCGTCGTCGTCGCGAAGCCGGGGCTCGACGGTCACGACCGCGGCGCCAAGGTCGTCGCGCGGGCGCTCCGCGACGCCGGCATGGAGGTCATCTACACCGGCCTGCACCAGACGCCGGAGCAGATCGTGGAGACCGCCGTCCAGGAGGACGCCGACTGCATCGGCCTGTCGATCCTCTCCGGCGCGCACATGGCGCTGTTCCCGCGCGTCATCGAGCTGCTCAAGGAGCGGGACGCGACCGACATCGTGGTGTTCGGCGGCGGCATCGTCCCGGCCGCGGACATCCCCGAGCTCGCGGCGCTCGGCGTCGCGAAGATCTTCACGCCCGGCGCGACGACCACCGAGATCATCGAGTGGGTCCGCGCCAACGTCGGCGAAGGGGCCCCGGCCTGATGCTCGGGGACCAGCGCCACCTCTTCACGCTGCCGGACGACGTGACGTACCTGAACTGCTCCTACCTCGCCCCGCAGCTGCGTTCCGTCACCGAGGCGGGCCTCGCGGCGGTGCGCGCGAAGGAGCGGCCCTGGGAGCTGACGCCGGAGATGTTCTTCACCGGCTCGGAGGAGCTGCGGCAGACGTTCGCCCGGCTGCTCGGCGCGGACGCCGACGGCGTCGCCTTCGTGCCGAGCGTGTCGTACGGCGTCGGCGTCGCGGTCGCCAACCTGCCGTTGAACGGCCGCGCGACGCTGATGCTCGCGGAGGACTTCCCGAGCGACGTGTACCCGTGGACGGCGGCCGGACCGGTCGTCACGGTGGAGCGCCCCGCCGACCACGACTGGACCGCGGCGGTCCTCGACCGGCTCGACGAACGCATCGCCGTCGTGGCGGTCCCGCAGGTGCACTGGACCGACGGCGGCCTGGTCGACCTCGTCCGCGTCGGCGCCCGCGCGCGCGAGGTCGGCGCCGCGCTCGTGGTGGACGCGACGCAGTCGCTCGGGGCGGTGCCGTTCGACGTCGCCGCCGTCCGCCCGGACTTCCTCGTCGCGGCCGGGTACAAGTGGCTGCTCGGGCCGTACTCCCTCGGCTACCTGTGGGTCGCGCCCGAACGCAGGGACGGCGTTCCGCTGGAGGCCAACTGGATCAACCGCGAGCACGCCGAGGACTTCGCCCGGCTGATCGACTACCGCGAGGGGTACCAGCCGGGCGCGCGGCGCTACGACGTCGGGGAGCGTTCCAACTTCGTCCTCACGCCGATGGCGAACGCCGCGCTGACCCAGCTGATCGACTGGACGGTCGAGGAGGTCGCCGAGACGGCGGGTGCGCTGACCACCTATCTGGCGAACGGCGCCGAGAAGGCCGGCCTCGTCGTCGCCCCCGCCCATCTGCGCGGGCCGAACATCGTCGGCATCCGGTTCCCCGGCGGCCTCCCGCACAGGCTGCCGGGGCGCCTCGCCGCGGACCGCATCTCCGTCAGCATCCGCGGCGACTCGGTCCGGGTCGCGCCGCACGTCTACAACACCACCGCCGACTGCGACCGCCTGCTCGCGGCCCTCGCCCCCTGACCCACCCGCGCGCGCCCGCCCCTCCCGCGCCCCGGCCCTGACCCGATCACGTTGAGTGCGGGATTCGCAGGCTCTAGCCGGGCAGATCCCGCACGCAACGCAACGTGGTGGGTGGCGGGCGCGGCAGGATCGAGGGCGTGGGCATCGTCAGGACCTGGGGGAGCACCGCCGCGGAACGCGCGCTGTCCCAGCCCTGCGACGACCTGCTGCCGGACGCCGACGACGTCGTCTGGCGCGCGATCACCGTGCGCGCGACGCCGGCGACGACGTTCCGCTGGCTCTGCCAGCTGCGGGTCGCGCCGTACTCCTACGACCTGCTCGACAACCTCGGCCGCCGCAGCCCGCGCACCCTCACGCCGGGCCTCGAAGACCTGGCGGTCGGGCAGACGGTCGCGACGATCTTCGAGTTGGCGTCGTTCGAGACGAACGTCCACCTGACGCTGGTGGCGCGCCGGGCGCGGGGCGTGTTCGGCGACGTGGCGATCACCTACGCCGTCCGGCCTGACGGCGACGAGACCCGGCTGCTCGTGAAGATGCGGATCAGGTACCCGCACGGACGCTACGGCGCGCTCGCCCGCCGGGTGCTGCCCGCCGGCGACCTGGTGATGATGCGCAAGCAGCTCAGGAACCTCGCCGCGCTCGCGGCGGGCCGACCCGCAACTCACCGGTAGGCGCGGGCGAGGGTCGTTTCGCGGAACGGCGGGTGGCCTCGCTACGCTTCCCGGCGCCCCCTGACGACGACGAAGGACGACGCGTGGACCTGTACGAGTACCAGGCGAGGGACCTGTTCGCGAAGCACGGGGTGCCCGTGACGAAGGGACGGGTCGCGACCACCGCGGCCGAGGCGCGCGCCGCCGCCGAGGAGATCGGCGGCCCGGTCGTCGTCAAGGCGCAGGTCAAGACCGGCGGGCGCGGCAAGGCGGGCGGCGTCAAGCTCGCCGACGACCCGGCCGACGCCGAGGCGAAGGCCGCCGCGATCCTCGGCATGGACATCAAGGGGCACACGGTGCACCGTGTGCTGGTCGCCGAGGCGAGCGACATCGCCGAGGAGTACTACTTCTCGTTCCTGCTCGACCGGTCCAACCGCACGTTCCTCGCCATGGCGTCGCGCGAGGGCGGCATGGAGATCGAGGAGGTCGCGGCGACCAAGCCCGAGGCGCTCGCCAAGGTCCCGGTCGACGCGCTCGACGGCGTCGACGTAGCCAAGGCACGCGCGATCCTCGAACAGGGCGGCATCCCCGCCGACGTCCTCGACCAGGCCGCGGACCTCGTCGCCAAGCTCTGGGACTGCTTCGTCAACGAGGACGCGACGCTGGTCGAGGTCAACCCGCTGGTGAAGACCCCGGACGGCCGCGTCCTCGCGCTGGACGGCAAGGTGACCCTGGACGAGAACGCCGCGTTCCGCCACCCCGACCACGCCGCGCTGGTCGACGCAGAGGCGGCCGACCCGCTGGAGCGGCGGGCCAAGGAGAAGGGCCTCAACTACGTCAAGCTCGACGGCGGCAGCGTCGGCATCATCGGCAACGGCGCGGGCCTGGTCATGAGCACCCTCGACGTCGTCGCGTACGCGGGCGAGGAGCTCGGCGGGCAGCGGCCCGCGAACTTCCTCGACATCGGCGGCGGCGCCTCCGCGCAGGTGATGGCCGACGGGCTGTCGATCGTGCTGTCGGACGCCGACGTCAAGAGCGTGTTCGTCAACGTGTTCGGCGGCATCACGGCGTGCGACGCGGTCGCCGACGGCATCGTGCAGGCGATCGGCCTGCTCGGCGGCGTGGACAAGCCGATCGTCGTCCGCCTCGACGGCAACAACGCCGACGAGGGCCGGCGCATCCTGGACGAGGCGCACCTGCCGACGTTGCAACGCGTGGACACGATGGACGGCGCGGCGCGGCTCGCCGCCGAGCTCGCGGCGAAGGCGGTCTGACCCCCATGGCGATCTTCATCAACGAGACCACGAAGGTGCTGGTCCAGGGCATCACCGGGTCGGAGGGCACCAAGCACACCCGGCGGATGGTCGCGAGCGGCACCGACATCGTCGCCGGCGTCACGCCAGGCAAGGGCGGTCAGGACGTCGACGGCATCCCGGTGTTCGACACGGTCGAGGCGGCCGTGAAGGAGACCGGCGCGAACGCCGCCGTCGTCTTCGTGCCGCCGAGGTTCGTCAAGGCCGCGGTCATCGAGACGGTGGACGCGGGTGTGCCGCTCGCGGTCGTCATCACCGAGGGCATCCCGGTCCACGACACGACGGCCTTCTGGGCGTACATCCAGGCGAAGGGCGGCGCGACCCGGCTGGTCGGCCCGAACTGCCCGGGCGTCATCTCGCCCGGCAGGAGCAACCTCGGCATCATCCCCGCCGACATCACGAAGCCCGGCCGGATCGGGCTCGTCAGCAAGTCGGGAACGCTGACGTACCAGATGATGTACGAGCTCCGCGAGATCGGGTTCTCGACCGCTGTCGGCATCGGCGGCGACCCGGTGATCGGGACGACGCACATCGACTGCCTGGACGCGTTCGAGGCCGACCCGGACACCGACGCGATCGTCATGATCGGTGAGATCGGCGGCGACGCCGAGGAGCGCGCGGCCGCCCACATCAAGGCGAACGTCACCAAGCCGGTCGTCGGCTACATCGCCGGCTTCACCGCGCCCGAGGGCAAGACGATGGGCCACGCCGGTGCGATCGTCTCCGGGTCGAGCGGCACCGCCGAAGCGAAGAAGGAAGCGCTGGAGGCGGCCGGGGTCCGCGTCGGGCGGACGCCGACGGAGACGGCGCGGCTGATGGCCGAGGTCGTCAAGGGCCTGTGAACGTCGCCGGGCAGGACTGGCGCCTCGACGAGCTCGGGGTGGTCGGCGGCGGTCTGGTGCTCGCCCTGACGTCGTTCCTGCCGTGGTACGAGGCCCGCGTCGACCTGCGTGCCGTCGAGCTGCGCGGGTGGGACCTCGGCTTCGCGGCCGTCGTCGCGGTGCTGCTCGCGGCGTACGCCGCCGGGCGGGTCGTCGTCTTCAAGGGCCGCCCCCAGCGACCGGACGTGCCGGTCACGCCGGCGGCGGAGACGTTCACCGCGTCGGCCGCGGCGCTCTCGCTGGTGGCGTACCGCCTGCTCGACCGGCCGGAGGTGCCCGGCAGCCTCGCGGTGCGGACCAACTGGCTGGTGCTCGGGGCGTTCGCGGTGCTGGTGCAGGCCGTCGCCGCCGGGAACCTGCTCCGCCGCACCGGACTCCGGCCGGCTCCCCCGGAGTAGCGCGCGCCGCTGCCGGGCGGGCGGCGGAGCCCGTGCGAGAGTCGTACGCAGTGAGCACCGTGACCCGAGACCCCCGGCCGGCGCGCCGTACCCCCGCCCGCCCCGTCCGCCGCGGCCCCGCGCCGTCCGCGGTCGCGCTGGTCGTGAGCCGCGCGGCGCTGCGGGCGTTCCTCACCGGTCTCGTCGCCGCCGAGGCGCTGACCGTCCTCGCGTGGGCCGCGGACTCGCGGTCAGGGGCCGGATCCGGCGAGGCGCTGCGCTCCGGCGCCCTGGTCTGGCTGGTCGCGCACGGCGCGCGCCTCGCCGTCCGGGGCGGGGCCTTCGGCCTGGCGCCGCTGACGCTGACGCTGCTGCTCGCCTGGCTGCCGATGCGGGCCGGCCGCAACGTCGTCCGCGAGCTGCAGCCGCGGCCGCCCGGGCTGGCCGCCGGTCTCGGGGCGGCCGTCGGCATCCCGTACGCCGTCCTCGCCGCGCTGCTCACCGGCGTCGCCCGCCAGCCGGGCGCGCGGCCAGGACCGTGGCGGGTGTTCCTGCTCGCGGGGCTGCTCGCCGCTGCCGCGGGTGCGCTCGGGGGAGTCCGGGCGCGCGGCTGGCCGGCGTACGCGGACCTGCTCCCGCCGCGCTTCCGCCTGGTCGGCGGCTCCGCAGCGGCGGCGCTCGCGACCCTCGCGGCCGGCGGGGCGTTCGGCGTCGCCGCCGCGCTGGCGTGGCACCTGCCGCGCGCGGCGTCGTTGATGCACGCGCTGCGGCCGGGGCTCGTCGGCGGTCTCGTCCTGATGCTGCTCTGCCTCGCGTACCTGCCGAACGCCGTCGTCTGGTGCGTCGCGTTCGCCGCGGGCACGGGCTTCGCCGTGGGAACGGGCTCCGCCGTCTCGCCGACCGGCGTCGCGCTGGGCCCGCTGCCGGCGTTCCCGCTGCTCGCGATACTGCCCGGCTCCGGCGCCGCGCCGGGGCCCGCGCTGCTGCTGCTCGCGGTGCCGGTCGCGGCGGGTGTTGTCGCGGGGGTCCGGCTGGCCCGCCGGGCGCCGGAGCTCGGCATCGCGAAGGCCGCCGGGTGGGCGGCGCTGGCCGGTCCGGTGGCGGGCGTCGCGGTGGCGTTCGCCTGCTGGGCCGCCGGCGGTCCGGCCGGGCCCGGCCGGCTCGCGACGACCGGGCCCTCGCCGCTGCTGACCGGGCTCGCGGTGGCCGAGTGGGTGGCGTTCGCGGCGGCGGGCGCCGCCGCGCTGGTGGCCTGGCGGCGTTCCCCCCGGTAGACGGCGACGGCCCCCGTCCCGGAAGGGCGAGGGCCGTCGGGCGTCAGCCCTTGACGACCACGGTCTTCATGATCTTGTCGGCGAACGTCTGCTTCTTCGCGTCCCACAGCGGCCAGAGGAAGCCGAGACCGCACGGGAGCAGATCGAGGATGTGTACGAAGAACCGGCCGATGGCCGCGCCGCCGCCGATCGGCTGCCCGGTCGTCTCGCCGAGCAGCCGCAGGCCGCCCTGCTTCTTGCCGGTGCTCTGCCCGGTCTGGCCCTGCATGTTGGCGTTGTAGAGGCCCCAGCCGAGCGCCACGAGCCAGAGCAGGAAGCCGAGCGAGTTGCTCACCACGTTCTGCACGATCACCGCGACGAGCCACGGGCCGCTGTAGTCGATGAGGTTGGCGACGACCCGCTCGGGCCACTCCGCGAGCGGCGGGCCCGCCCACGCACCCGCCGGGGGGCCGTAGCCGGGGGGCGCGTAGCCGGGCGGCGGGGGCGGCGGCGCGCCGTAGCCGGGCGGCGGGGGTGGCGGCGGTCCGTCCGGGGGCAGGGGCGGGTCGGGGGGCATGTTCGTCATGCGCACTCCTCGGCTAGAACGGCCAACGGTCGAAGCGGGCGAGCTGCCAGGTCCACGCGAACGCGGCCACCCCAGTCAACAGCCACGGCCGCACCCGGTGTGGGACGTGGACGCGGCCGGAGAGCGCGGGAGCGAGCACCAGCGCGGCGCCCGCGAGCAGGGCGACGGGGCTCGCGGCGAGCGCGCCCGCGACGTTGCCGCGGCCCAGCCGGGTGAACGCCGTCGTCCCCCCGCAGAGCGGGCACGGGATGCCGGTCATCGCGCGCAGCAGGCAGACAGACGCGAACGCCGGCGGCCGGTGGATGCGCAGCAGCCCGAGGAACGCCGTGCTGCCCGCGGCGAGCGCGAGCCGCACCGCGACGCCGCGCGCGCCCGTCGGCGTGCCGCGGCGCGCGGCGACGGGAGCGTCCGGGGCCGCGTACAGGGCGGCGGTCGTCGTCACCGGCCTCCCTCCGCGGGGCGTTGCGCGCGCGACCGCCAGCAGCGGCCGACCCCATCGTTTCCGGCCGGCCGCTCCCGGCGCAAGCGGCTACTGCCCGAAGCTCGAGCTGAAGTCGTCAGCGCACTTCTGCCGCTCCTCGACGGTGTTCGCGTGCGAGGCGCAGTCGGTGTAGTTCTTGAAGTCGCTGTTGTTCAGCAGGACGCCGACCAGCACGACGATCAGCAGCGTTCCGAGGATGCCGAGCCCGCCGGTGATGATGCCGGCGAGGGCCATGCCGCCGTTGTCGGCCTCGCCGCGCTTCGCCTTGCCGCGCGCGACGAAGCCGAGGATGACGGCGACCAGGCCGAGCAGCCCGCCGATGAAGAAGAAGCTGGTGATCATCGCGAGGATGCCGAGCACCAGCGCGGCGATGCCGAGGCCGTTCTGCATCGGGCGGTTGGGCGGGTACGCGCCGGGCGCGCCGTAGCCGGGCGGCGCCGCGCCCCAGGTGCCTGGCGGCGGTGCCGGGGGCTGGCCCTGCTGCTCGGGGGTCATGGCGGGTGCGGTCTGCCAGGGGTCGCCCGCGGGCGGCTCCGGGGGAGTGGTCGTCACGCCGTACCTCCTGCTGCTCGGTGCTTCGGTCCGGTGACCTTTCGCTATCGTTGCCCCTCTCGCGCCCGGCGCAAGCACCGGGCCCCGTCCGCAGGAGCGCGCCGCCCCGTGACTGCCCGGCTGGTCGTCCTCGTGTCCGGCAGCGGCACCAACCTCCAGGCCCTCCTCGACGCGACCGCCGACCCGGCGTACGGCGCCTCGGTCGTTGCCGTCGGCGCGGACCGCGACGGCATCGAGGGGCTGGCGCGGGCCGAACGCGCGGGCGTCCCGACGTTCGTCGTCGCCCTCGGCGACTGCGCGGACCGGGCCGAGTTCAACGACCGGACGCTCGCCGCCGTCGCCGCCCATGACCCGGACCTCGTCGTCCTCGCGGGGTACATGAAGATCCTCGCGCCGCACGTGGTCGAGGCGTTCCCGATGGTCAACACCCACCCCGCGCTGCTGCCGTCGTTCGCCGGGGCGCACGGGGTGGGCGAGGCGCTCGCGTACGGCGTCAAGGTCTCCGGCGTCACCGTGCACTTCGTGGACGCGGGCGTCGACACCGGCCCGATCATCGCCCAGGAGGCCGTGACGGTCCGCGACGACGACGACGAGGCGACGTTGCACGAACGCATCAAGACCGTCGAGCGCCGCCTCCTCGTCGACACCGTCGGCCGGCTGGCGCGCGGCGGCCGCCCGAAGATCGAGGGAAGAAAGGTCGTCCTGCCGTGACGCAGCGCCCCGTCCGCCGCGCGTTGGTCAGCGTGTACGACAAGACCGGGCTGCTCGACCTGGCCCGCGGCCTGGTCGACGCCGGCGTCGAGATCGTCTCGACCGGTTCGACGGCGTCGCGCATCACCGAGGCCGGGCTGCCCGTCACCGCGGTCTCGGACGTGACCGGTTTCCCCGAGTGCCTGGACGGGCGGGTCAAGACGCTGCACCCGAAGGTGCACGCGGGCATCCTCGCCGACCTCCGGCTGCCGGACCACGAGGCGCAGCTGCGCGACCTGGGGGTCGAGCCGTTCGAGCTGGTCGTCGTCAACCTGTACCCGTTCCGCGACACCGTCGCGTCGGGCGCGACGCCGGACGAGTGCGTCGAGCAGATCGACATCGGCGGGCCGACGATGGTCCGCGCCGCCGCGAAGAACCACCCGTCGGTCGCCGTCGTCGTCTCGCCGTCGCGGTACGGCGCAGTGCTGGACGCCGTGCGCGGCGGCGGGTTCACGCTCGACGAGCGCCGCGCGCTTGCCGCGGAGGCGTTCGCGCACACGGCGTCCTACGACGTCGCCGTCGCGTCGTGGTTCGCGCAGGAACTGGTCGGCGGCGACTGGCCGGCGTTCGCGGGCTCCGCCCTGTCGCGCGCCGACGTCCTGCGGTACGGCGAGAACCCGCACCAGTCGGCCGCGCTGTACCTCGACGCCGACGCGCCGCCCGGGCTCGCGCAGGCCGAACAGCTGCACGGCAAGCAGATGTCGTACAACAACTACGTCGACACCGACGCCGCGCGCCGCGCCGTGTACGACTTCGCCGAGCCGTGCGTCGCCGTCGTCAAGCACGCCAACCCCTGCGGCATCGCGGTCGCCGCGACCGTTGCCGAGGCGCACCGCAAGGCGCACGCGTGCGACCCGGTGTCGGCGTTCGGCGGCGTCATCGCGGTCAACCGCCCGGTCACCGTCGAGCTCGCGAACCAGGTCGCGGAGATCTTCACCGAGGTGATCGTCGCGCCGTCGTACGAGGACGGCGCGGTCGAGCTGCTGTCGCGCAAGCCCTCGATCCGGGTGCTGCGCTGCCCTGAACCCGTTGCGCCGCAACGCATCGAGTGGCGGCAGGTCACGGGCGGGGTCTTGGTGCAGACCCGCGACGCGCTCGACGCGCCCGGGGACGACCCCTCGACGTGGACCGAGCAGACCGGGCTGGCCGTGGACGCCGAGACGCTCGACGACCTCGCGTTCGCGTGGCGCGCCTGCCGCGCCGTGAAGTCGAACGCCATCCTCCTCGCCGCCGGCGGCGCGACCGTCGGCGTCGGCATGGGCCAGGTCAACCGCGTCGACGCTGCGCGCCTCGCCGTCGCGCGCGCGGGCGATCGGGCGAAGGGCAGCGTCGCGGCGAGCGACGCGTTCTTCCCGTTCGCGGACGGGTTCGAGGTGCTGGCCGAGGCAGGCGTGCGCGCTGTCGTCGAGCCGGGCGGCTCGAAGCGCGACGCGGAGGTCGTCGAGGCGGCGCGTCGCGCGGGGGTGGCGCTGCTGTTCACGGGGACGCGCCATTTCTTTCACTGACGCCGACCTCATCGAGTGGGCGACGTCCGGCGAAGTCTACGAGGACGCCGACTTCTCCGGCGCGCGGCTCAACGCCTCGGTGCACACCGGTACGGCGTTCCTGCGGTGCACGTTCCGGCGGAGCAACCTCTTCGACGCGGCGTTCGTCGGCTGCAAGCTGACCGGCTCGGTGTTCGAGTCCGCGGAGCTGCGGCCGTTGCGCGTCGAGGGCGGCGACTGGTCGTACGTCCGGCTGCGCGGCGCCGACCTGCGCGGCGTGTCGTTCCGCGGCGTGAAGCTCGCCGAGGCGGACCTGACCGACGCCGACCTCACCGGCTGCGACCTGCGCGAGGCGGACCTGTCGTACGCGACGCTGCGCGGCGCGGTGCTCGCCGATGCGGACCTGCGCGGGGCACTCGTGAACGGCGTCGACCTCGCGAGACTCGACCTGCGCGGTGCGCGGATCGACGTGGCGCAGGCCGTCCAGGTGGCCGCCGGGCTCGGCGCGGTCGTGGAGTGACAGACTCCAACGCCATGACCGCTCGCATGCTCCCCGGCGCGCCGGTCGCGGACGCGGTGCTCGCGTCGCTGGCGCCGCGGATCGCCGCGCTCACCGCTGCCGGGCACCGCCCGACGCTCGGCACCATCCTGGTCGGCGAGGACTCCGCCAGCGCCGGATACATCCGCGTCAAGCACGAGAAGGCCGCGGCCCTCGGCATCGACTCACCCCACATCGGCCTGGGCGAGGAGGCGACCCAGGCGGACCTCGTCGCGGCCATCAGGTCGTTCAACGACGACCCGGCGGTCGACGCGATGCTGGTGCAGCACCCGACGCCGCCGCAGATCGACTTCGAGGCGGCGCTGCTGGAGATGGACCCCGACAAGGACGTCGACGGCCTGCACCCGGTCAACATGGGCCGCCTCGCGCTCGGCATGCCGGGCCCCGTTCCGTGCACGCCCGCGGGCATCGAGGCGCTGCTCGCGCACTACGAGATCCCGGTGTCGGGCCGCGACGTCGTCATCCTCGGCCGCGGCACGACGCTGGGCCGTCCGCTCGCGCTGCTGCTGACCCAGAAGCGGGCGACCGCCAACGCCGCCGTCACCGTCGTGCACACCGGCGTCCCGGACTGGGCGGTGCACACGCGCCGCGCCGACGTCGTCGTGGCGGCGGCGGGCGTTCCCGGCATCCTGCGGCCCGAGCACCTGACGCCGGGCGTGACCGTCGTCGGCGGCGGCGTTCGCTACGAGGGCCGCCGCCTGCTGCCGGACGTGGACGAGTCGTGCGAGGCGGTCGCGGGCGCGATCACGCCGCGGGTCGGCGGCGTGGGGCCGACGACCGTGGCGATGCTGTTCAAGAACTGCGTCGAGGCGGCCGAGCGCCGCGCCCGGCCCGTTCTGTGAAGATCGCCACGCTCAAGAGGGGCCGGGTGGGCTGCACAGAACGCGAGTTTTCGCAGAACCCCTAGCCGACGCGGCGGGCGCCGGCCGGGGTGGGCTGGCCCGACCGCGGGGCGGCTTGGGCCGGCGCGTGACCGTTGCTCGGGGCCGCGGGCTGCGCGGGAACGGCGGGCGCGGGCGGCGTGTCCGGCAGCGGGCGGACGACGCCCGCGGCGATGACCTCGTTCGCCAGCTTGGCCCGGCGGTTGGTGCCCTCGGGGATGCGGAACTTCTGGTACAGCCGCAGCAGGTGCTGCTTGACGGCCGCCTCGGTGACGACCAGCTCCTCGGCGATCTCGCGCGCGGACGCCGGCGCGACGAACGCGTCCTGGCGCAGTGCGGGCCGGCACAGCGCGGTCAGCACCTCGAGCTCGCGGCGGGTCAGGTCGGGCGCGGTGATGCGGCGCAGCTCCATCGTGTCCGAGGCGGCCTCGGCGACGTGGTCGTCCAGCTCCTCGATCCCGCCGACGCGGGCGCGCGCCGTCCCGAACGACACCACGTCGCCGTCGCGCAGGGTGCGGCGGCCGACCGGTCGGCCGTTGACCCGGGTGCCGTTGCTGGAGAGGCCGAGGTCGGCGGTGTAGACGTGCGGACCCCCGCGGACCAGCTCGGCGTGCAGCCGGGACACCGTCGGGTCCTCCAGCGACACGTCGACGCCGCTGCCTCTGCCGACCGTCGTGACATCGTCCCTGAGGTCGAACACGGCACCGTTGTCCTCCACGCGCAGGAACGGACTTGGCACGACGGCGACCTCCTACGTCACACGCTACTCACGTTGCTGGCCTGGCGGTGATGCCAGGCTCACAGGCGGGGTTACCCCCCTGCCCACCGCGCCACACCATGGTTTCGCCGCGAATCGGGCACGTCGGTAGACTCCCACGGACCGGGGAAGGGGCAGAGCACACATGGTTGACAAGCCCGCGAAGGGGCTGGCCGACGTCGTCGCCGCCTCCACGGCGCTCTCGGACATCGACGGGCGGGCGGGCCGCCTGTTCTACCGGGGCTACGACATCCACGACCTCGCCGGGCGGATCACGTTCGAGGAGTGCGTCCACCTGCTGCTCCGCGGCACGCTGCCCACGCGGGCCGAGCTGGGCGCGCTGGAGGCCGAGCTGGCCGCCGCCCGTACGCTCCCGCCCCTCGTCGAGGAGCTGGCCGCGCGCCTCGGTCCCGTCGCCGGGCCGATGGAGGCGCTGCGCACGCTGCTCTCCGCGCTCGGCCACGACGACCCCGACAAGGACTCGAACGCCCCCGACGCCAACCAGCGCAAGGCCGTCCGGCTGGTCGCGCGGATGCCGCTGCTGGTCGCGCGGTACGAGCACGCCAGGCGCGGCACCACGATGCCTCCGGCCGACCCCGACCTCGGCATCGCGGGCAACTTCCTCCTCCAGATCACCGGTGACCGCCCCCCGCAGCGCGCGGCGGAGGCGTTCGACGAGTGCCTGGTCCTGCACGCCGACCACACCATGAACGCCTCGACGTTCGCCGCCCGGGTCTGCGCGGCGACGTTGTCCGACATGCACTCGGCCGTGGTCGCGGCGATCGGCACGTTGAAGGGGCCGTTGCACGGCGGGGCCAACGAGGCCGTCATGAAATCGCTGGTCCAGATCGGCGACCCCGCGAAGGTCGACGCGTTCGTCCGCGCCGAGCTCGGCGCGGGGAAGAAGCTGATGGGCTTCGGGCACCGCGTCTACAAGACCGAGGACCCGCGCGCGACGCACCTGCGCCGCCTCTCCCGCGAGCTCGGCGAGCTGACCGGCGACACGACGTACTACGGCATGTCGACCGACATGGAGCGCGTCGTGCTCGAGGTCAAGGGCCTCTACCCGAACGTCGACTTCTTCGCCGCCAGCGTCTACCACGCGCTCGGCATCCCGACCGACCTGTTCACCCCGGTGTTCGCGGTGTCGCGGATGGCGGGCTGGACCGCGCACGTCATCGAGCAGCACCTCGACAACCGGCTGATCCGTCCGGACAGCGAGTACGTCGGCGTCCGCGACCAGAAGTGGGTCGCGATCGACGAACGCCCGGCGGCCACGTGAGCGAGCCGGTCGACGTCGACGTCGCGTCGACGCCGCTGGCCCCCGAGGCGGCGTCGGTCTACGTCGTCGACTGGGTCTCCGCGCCCGACCTCGGCCCGATCCTGGACGGCACGCACCTCGCCGTCGCGCGGTACCCGGCCGGGTGGGCGCCGCCGCCGTTCGACGGCTTCAGCGTCGTCATCAACGCCGCCGACGAGGTCACCGTCGTCTGCGCCGAGGCGGCGTTCGCCTCGCTGGACGCGCCGCTCGCGTACGAGGGCGGGTGGCGGCGGATCACGTTCCCCGGCCCCCTGCCGTGGGAGCTGGTCGGGTTCCTCGCCGACGTCGCGGGGCGGCTCGCGTCGGCCGGCATCCCGCTCGCCGCGATGGCGGGCTTCACCACCGACCACGTCCTCGTCCGTACGGCCCACGCCGACCTCGCGATGGACGTGCTGCGCGGCCACGCGCCGCCGGAGCGGCGGCCGGGGACGCTCGCGCCGTGACCCGCGTCTCCCGCATCGCGAACGAGCTGCCCGCGCTCGCCGTCTTCGCCGTCGCGGTGCTCGGCGTGGTCGCCGCCGCGCAGCACCACTGGCGCAAGGGCCTCTACGTCGTCGCCGTCGCGCTGGTCTTCGGTGCCGTGCTGCGGCTCGTTCTCCCGACCCGCCGGGTCGGCTCGCTCGCGGTCCGCGGCAAGCCGGTCGACGTCCTCACGCTGCTCGTCCTCGGCGTCGCCGTCGCGCTGCTCGCCGGTGCCGTTCCTGCGTAGCGAAGGGCGCGACGGCTCCGGCTGTGGCTGCCTGATCGGGCCGGCTCTGTTGTTCGGGATGGTCTTCTTGGTGTTCGTGGTCGGGCCGGTCGTCCAGCGTCTGGTGGCCGCGGTCGTGTCGGTGATCGGCCCGCAACCGCCGCGCCCGTTCCTGCTCGGCTTCGCCGTCGGCGCGGCGCCGTCCCTGGTGGGGTTCGCCAGCATCTGGCGGCGGTATGCCGCCGGGCGGGCGAGACTCACCGGTCGCCAGACCGCGCTGGTCGCCGTGCTCGCGGCGTTCGCGTTCGCCTGCCTGCCGCCGCAGAACTCGTACGGGAGTCCGTTCCTCCTGGACGTCCGCGCGCCGTACCTCACGCTCGGCCTCTTCTACGGGCTGGGCGTCTCGCTCGTCGGAGGCGCCGCGGCGCTGCGCCTCGCCGGTCCGCCGGTGCCGCCGCCCGACCCGCTGGCGCAGCCGACCGGCCGCGCGGCGCGGCTCCGGCGGCGCCGGCCGGGCCACAGCAGCGTCACCATCCTCGACGTCCGGCCGGGGCCCGAGGAGCCGGACCCGTGGATCCCCTACTTCGCCGCGACGTGCAACTGCGGCTGGATCGGCACGTCGTTCGTCACCGAGGCCGAGGCGCGGTTCGAGGCGTCCCGCCACGCACCCGGGATCGATCCCGTCGTCGAACGACCGCTCGGCTGACCGCCACGCGGTCCGACGCCGCGCAGGGGGCGGGTTCGCGGGCGCGACCGCGCATTCGGTAGCCTCGGGCCCACCGATTCCGGCTACGACGAGGACCTCCATGCCCACGACGCACCGCGTGACCCTGATCCCGGGTGACGGCACCGGGACCGAGCTGACCGAGGCGACCCGCCGGGTCCTCGAGGCCGCCGCCGCAACCTCCGGCAGCGCGTTCGACTGGGACGTCCAGCAGGCGGGCGTCGACATCATGGAGGAGGCCGGCACGCCGTTGCCGCCGCAGACCCTGGAGTCGGTGCGGCGCAACAAGGTCGCCATCAAGGGCCCGATCACGACGCCCATCGGCACCGGGTTCCGTTCGGTCAACGTCGCCCTTCGTGCGGAGCTCGAGCTCTACGCCTGCCTGCGCCCCTGCAAGACCTACCCGGGGGTGCGCAGCAGGTTCGAGACGGTCGACGTCGTCATCGTCCGCGAGAACACCGAGGACCTCTACGCCGGCATCGAGTACGAGGCCGGCACGCCGGAGGCCGAAGAGGTCAGGCAGTTCCTCAACACCAAGCAGAAGAAGCAGATCCGCGAGGGCTCCGGCATCTCCATCAAGCCGATCAGCGAGTTCGGCGCGGAGCGCATCGCGCGGTACGCGTTCGAGTACGCCCGCGCGAAGGGCCGCAAGCGGGTCCACTGCATCACCAAGAGCAACATCATGAAGTTCACCGACGGGCTGTTCCTGTCGACGTTCCGCGAGGTCGCGAAGGACTACCCGGACATCGAGCCGTGGGAGAACCTCGTCGACGCGACCTGCATGGGTCTGGTGCAGCGCCCCGAGGAGTGGGACGTGCTCGTCCTGCCGAACCTCTACGGCGACATCCTCAGCGACCTCACGGCCGGCATGGTCGGCGGCCTCGGCGTCGCGCCCGGCGCGAACATCGGCACCGAGGCGGCGGTGTTCGAGGCGACGCACGGGAGCGCTCCCAAGTACAAGGGGCAGAACAAGGTCAACCCGACCGCGATGATCCTGTCCGGCAAGCTGATGCTCGAACACCTCGGCGAGACCGAGGCCGCCGAGCGGCTGGAGACGGCCGTGGCGAACGTCATCGCGCGCGGCGAGAAGGTCACGTACGACATGAAGCCGAACCGCGACGACCCGACCGCCGTCGGCACCGCCGAGTACGCCGACGCCATCATCGAAGAACTGGGGCAGTAATGAAGGTCACCGTCGTCGGCGCCGGCTTCTACGGCTCCACCACCGCGCAGCGCCTCGCCGCGTACGACATCTTCGACGAGGTCGTGCTGACCGACGTCGTGGAGGGCAAGCCCGAGGGCATCGCGCTCGACATGAACCAGTCGCGGCCGATCGAGGGGTACGAGACGAAGGTCGTCGGCGCGACGACCGGCACCGACGGCAGCGGCTACGAGGCGACCGCCGGCTCGGACATCGTCGTCGTCACCGCGGGGCTGCCGCGCAAGCCGGGCATGAGCCGGATGGACCTGATCGAGGTCAACGCCGGCATCGTCCGCCAGGTCACCGAGAACATCGCCAAGACGTCGCCGGACGCCGTGATCATCGTCGTCTCGAACCCGCTCGACGAGATGACCGCGCTCGCCGCCAACGTCTCCGGCTTCCCGAAGGAGCGGGTGATGGGCCAGGCGGGGATGCTCGACACCGCGCGGTTCTCGCACTTCGTGGCCGAGACGCTGTCGGTGCCGGTCAGGACCGTCAGGACGCTGACCCTCGGCTCGCACGGCGACACGATGGTCCCCGTCCCGAGCCACTGCTCGGTCAACGGCACCCCCCTGCGCGACCTGCTCCCCGCCGAGAAGATCGACGAGCTGGTGGACCGGACGCGCAACGGCGGCGCCGAGGTCGTGGCACTGCTCAAGACCGGCTCCGCCTACTACGCGCCGTCGGCCGCGGCGGCGCGGATGGTCGAGGCGGTCGCCAAGGACAGCGGCGCGTCGATGCCGGTCTGCGCGTGGGTGACCGGGCAGTTCGGCATCAGCGACGTCTACCTCGGCGTTCCGGCGAAGCTCGGCCGCGGCGGCGTCATCGCGGTGGACGAGATCCCGCTGGAGGACGCCGAGCTCGCGGCGTTGAAGGCGGCCGCCGAGGCCGTCCGCGCGAAGCAAGCAGACGTCGCGAACCTCTAGCGTGGAGCGACCCCGAAGTACCAGGCGGGTGCCGTGACGACGCTCGCCAACATCGGCATCGTCCTGCTCCTCATCGTCATCGAGGGGCTGTTCGTGGCGGCCGAGATCGCGCTCGTGTCGTTGCGCGAGGGTCAGGTCAAGGCGCTCGCGGCGCAGGGCCGGCGCGGCGCCGCGGTGGCGCGGCTCGCCGAGGACCCCAACCGCTGGCTGGCCGCCGTCCAGATCGGCGTGACCCTCACCGCGCTGCTGTCGTCGGCGTTCGGCGCGATCACGCTCTCCGAGGAGGCGCGGCACGCCCTCGAAGCGCACGGTGTCGGCCGGACCCTGGCCGGGTTCATCGGCGTCGTGGGCGTCACGCTGCTGATCTCGTTCGTCACGCTGGTCATCGGCGAGCTCGCGCCGAAGCGGATCGGCCTGCAACGCCCCGAGCGGGTCGCGCGGCTGTTCGCGCCGGTCCTGGACCGGGTCGCGTCGTTCGCCCGCCCGGTTATCTGGCTGCTCTCGCACGCGACCGACGGCGTCGTCCGCCTGCTCGGCGGCGACCCGACCGCCGGCCGCGACGCCATCAGCGAAGAGGAGCTGCGCGGCCTCGTCGCCGGCCACGAGTCGCTGTCGAACGAGGAGCGGCGGCTGATCGACGAGGTGTTCGCCGCGGCCGAACGCCAGCTCCGCGAGGTGCTCGTACCGCGGACCGAGGTGCAGTTCCTCGAAGCCAACACCACGATCGTGAAGGCCCTGCGCGACACCAAGGCCGCCACCCACTCGCGGTACCCGGTGACCCGCGGCTCGGCGGACGACGTGATCGGCTTCGTGCACATCCGCGACCTGATCCTCGCCGGGCGCGGCAAGACCAAGGTCGGGGACGTCGTTCGCGAGGTGAAGATGCTGCCCGACACCAAGCGGGTGCTCACGTCGCTGTCGGAGATGCGCCGCGAGGGCCACCACCTCGCGGTCGTCGTGGACGAGTACGGCGGCACCGCCGGCATCGTCACGCTGGAGGACCTCATCGAGGAGGTCATCGGCGACATCCGCGACGAGTACGACCCCGCCGAGCCCCCGGCGCGGACGCTGCGCGGCGGCGACATAGAGGTCGACGGCCTGCTCAACCTCGACGAGTTCACCGAGCGGACCGGCATCGAGCTGCCGGAGGGCCCGTACGAGACCGTCGCGGGCTACGTGATGAGCGCGCTCGGCCACGTACCCAAGGTCGGCGAGGCCGTCGAGGCGCCCGGCGTCCGCCTCAAGGTGACGGCGATGGACGGCCGCCGCATCGAACGCGTCCGCGTCACGCCGCTCGCCGCCCCCACGCGGACCGACTAGCGGTCCGCGCAGGGGCGCTCTGTCAGAAGGGGCAGTCCTGAAGCGCGGCGGAGAGGTTCGCGCAGGCGGTGACCTTGGTGAGGCACTGCAGCGCCGAATAGGGGCAGTAGAAGGTCTGCTGCTGGGCGCCGGCGACGACGTCCATCTCGGCGGGCGTGAGGTCGGTCAGCGCTTCCTTGCGCAATGTGAGGCGTCGTCCGGTCCGCATGGGGACCTCCTGGGGTGTAGGGGTGTGGAGACGGTAGCCCGGTCCCGGCTTCGCGTCGAGAGCGGCGGCTGTAGGAGACTGCCCCGCATGGATGCTGCGCGACCCCGGGTGCTCTCCGGCATGCAGCCGACGGCGGACTCGTTCCACCTCGGCAACCTGCTCGGCGCGCTGCGCCACTGGGTCGCGCTGCAGGACGACCACGACGCCTTCTACTGCGTCGTCGACCTGCACGCGATCACCGTGCCGCACGACCCCGCGACGCTGCGGCGGCGCACCCGAGTCGCGGCGGCGCAGTACCTCGCGGCCGGCATCGACCCGGACCGTTCGACGCTGTTCGTGCAGAGCCACGTACCGCAGCACACCGAGCTCGGCTGGATCCTCCAGTGCCTCACCGGCATGGGCGAGGCCGGGCGGATGACGCAGTACAAGGACAAGGCGCAGAAGGGCGGCGGCGACGCGGCGTCGGTCGGGCTGTTCGCCTACCCGATCCTCCAGGCCGCGGACATCCTCATCTACCACGCGGACCGCGTACCGGTGGGCGAGGACCAGCGCCAGCACCTGGAGCTGACGCGGGACCTGGCGCAACGGTTCAACGCGCGCTTCGGGGAGACGTTCACGGTGCCGGAGCCGCACATCGTGCGGACGACGGGCAAGATCCTCGACCTGCAGGAGCCGACCGCGAAGATGAGCAAGTCGTCGCCGTCCGGCGTGATCGACCTGCTGGAGGACCCGGCGAGCATCGCCAAGAAGATCCGCCGCGCCGTGACCGACACCGACGCCACCGTCCGCGCCGACGCCGAGAACAAGCCCGGCGTCACCAACCTGCTGACGATCCACTCGGCGCTCTCCGGGCGCAGCGTCGCCGAGCTGGAGGAGGCGTACGCGGGCAAGGGGTACGGCGACTTCAAGGCCGACGTCGCGGACGTCGTCGTGGGGGCGCTGGCGCCGTTGCAGGAGCGGTACCGCCGCTGGATCGAGGACCCCGAGGCGCTGGACACGATCCTCGCGGCCGGGGCCGAGCGCGCGCGCTCCGTCGCGGCCGCGACCATGGTGGACGTACGCGACCGGGTCGGCTTCCTCGCGGCGAAGGGCTGACGTGGCCCGTCGCAACATCGGGGTCGCGGTCGCGGTGCCCGAGCCGTACGGCGACGAGCTGCAGGAGTGGCGCCGCCGGCTCGGCGACCCCGAGGCCCTGCGGGTGCCGCCGCACGTCACGCTGCTGCCGCCGACCGGCATCCCGTACGAGCGCCTCGCCGTCGTCGAGGGCCACCTCGAACGCATCGCGGCGGGCGAGCGCGCGTTCACGATGACGCTGCGCGGGACGGGGACGTTCCGGCCGGTGTCGCCGGTGACGTTCGTCCAGCTCGCGGCGGGCATCTCCGACTGCGAGCGCCTGGAGTCCCTCGTCCGCTCCGGGCCGCTGCACCGGACGCTGAAGTTCAACTACCACCCGCACGTCACCGTCGCGCAGGACGTCCCCGACGAGGCGCTGGAACGCGGCTTCGAGGGGCTGGCGTCGTTCGCGGCGACGTTCGACGTGACCGGGTTCACGCTGTACGAGGAGGGCCGCGACGGGGTCTGGCGGCCGCACCGGGAGTTCGCGTTCGGGTAGCGGCGGGTAGGGCGGGGTCATGAGGTCGCTGCTCGCCCGGCTCCGCCGTGCCGTCGCCGGCCGGCGCGAGGCGTGGCCGTGGTTCGACCACCTGCTTCGCGCCGCGTCGCGGTACAAGGCCGACGGTGGTGACCGGCTCGCGGCGGCGCTGACGATGTACGCGATCTTCGCGCTGCTCCCGCTGCTGCTCGTCGCGATGTCCGTCCTCGGCTACGTCCTCGCCAACGACCCCGAGCGTCAGCAGGTCATCTTCGCCAAGCTCTCCACCGCACTGCCCGGTGTCGGTCAACAGCTCGGCGACGCGCTGACGACGGTGAAGTCGAACCGCGCGACCACCGGAGCGTTCGGCATCGCCGGCCTGCTCTTCTCCGGCCTCGGCGGCGTGGACGCGCTGCGCGACGCGCTGCGGCTGATGTGGCACCAGAGCATCGCGGGCGAGTCGTTCCTCAAGAAGAAGGTCACCGACCTCGCCACCGTCGCGCTGCTCGGGGTCACGCTGCTGATGTCGTTCGGCGTCTCGGCACTGGCCACCGGCGGCGCGGGCGCGCTGCTCGACCGGGCCGGGGTCACGGGGGCGTTCGCCCGCTGGATCCTCTACGCGCTGTCGTTCGGCGTCGGCGTGGTGGTCGACGCGGCGCTGTTCCTCGTGCTGTTCAAGCGGCTGCCCCGCTCCACCTGGCCGCTCCGGCGGCTGGTCCGCGGCGCGGTGTTCGGCGGCGTCTGCTTCGGCGTCCTCAAGCTCGCCGGCGGCTGGTACGTCGGCCGTACCGCGACGCGGTCGACGGCGCTGTACGGCTCCATCGGGACCGCCGTGGCGCTGCTCGTCGGCCTCTACCTCGTCAGCCGGGTGATCCTGTTCACCGCCGCGTGGACGGTCACCGCGCCCGGCTGGGACGACGTCGAGCCCTCCGGCACGGCGGCCCTGGCAGAATCACCGACGCGCCCCCCGCCCGCCTTCGAAAGGCTCTCTTCATGATCCTCGTCGCCGGCGGTACCGGCTTCCTCGGCCGGGCCGTCGTCTCCGCGCTGCGCCGCGACGGGCACGAGGTCCGCGTCCTGAGCCGGGGCAGCCGCAACCCGTTCGCCGGGGACCGCGGGGTCACGACAGTCACCGGTGACGTCCGCGAGCCCGCGACGCTCGACGCGGCGATGGCCGGCGTCGACACGGTCGTCATCGCGGTGCAGTTCCCCGGCCACCCGGTCGAGGTGCCGAAGGAGGGGCTGACCTACGACGCGTTCGACCGCGCGGGGACCGAGAACCTCGTCAACGCCGCCAAGAAGGCCGGCGTGCAGCGCCTCGTCTACCTCTCCGGCGCGGGCGTGGGCCAGGGCCGGAGCGAGGAGTGGTTCGTCGCGAAGGACAAGGCCGAGGCCGCGGTGCGCGGCAGCGGCATCACGTCCACGATCCTGCGGCCCTCGTGGGTGTACGGCCCGGGCGACCGGAGCCTGAACCGCTTCGCGACGTTCGCGCGCACCCTGCCCTTTGTCCCGATGCCCGGCCCCGGCACGGCCAAGGTCCAACCCGTCCACGTGGACGACGTGGCAACCGCCGTCGCGCTGTCGCTGAAGACACCCGCGGCGGCGGACGAGGTCATCGAGATCGGCGGCCCGCAGCTGCTCTCGTTCAAGCAGATCGTCCGGACGATGCTGGAGACCATGCACAAGAAGCGCCTGGTGCTGCCCACGCCGAAGCCCCTCGTGAAGCTCGGCGCCGCCCTCCTCTACCGCCTCCCCGGCCGCGTCCTGTCCCCGCGGGCGGTCGACTTCGTCAACGCCGACGGGCCGGTCGACAACCGCGCGTTGCACGACCTCCTGGGCTTCCGCCCGAGAGGGCTCGTGGAGGGCATGGCCCACCTGCGCAAGCGCTAGCCGTCCCGGGTGGCACGGAGCCGCGCCCGAGCTCGTTCAGACGACGCGTACCTGGTCCGCCTGGGGGCCCTTCTGGCCCTGCGTCACGTCGAACTCGACGCGCTGCCCCTCGTCGAGGCTGCGGTAGCCGTCGGACTGGATCGCCGAGTAGTGGACGAAGACGTCCTCGCCGCCGTCCACCGCGATGAAGCCGAACCCCTTCTCGGCGTTGAACCACTTCACGCTGCCCTGTGCCACGACCGTTCCCCTTGCTCGGACGAACACGGCCGCGCGCGCCGCACGACCGGGGCCGGGAGGCGCGGGCCTCGCTCGACCGACGGGGACGCTACACGGACGAACCACCCGTGGGGAAGGCCCAGGCAACGGTCCTCAGCGGACGGGGAGGCGGAGCTTCGGTGCGTGCGCCGAGTACCGGCGGCGGACGGCGCGGCGGCGCAGGACGTAGAGCCCGCCGAGGCCCGCGACGGCGCCCGCGGCGGGGACGGCAGGGAGCGAGCGGGACCGGCCCTCGACCCGCGCGATGACCGGCGCGGCCGCTGCCGGCGCGGCGACCCGCGAACGGTCCGCGCGGACGTCCTTGGGCGCGTCGGGGACCGGGTCGACGAGCCGCCCCACGGGGACGGTCCGGCCGATGGCGGCGAACCCCCAGTCGAGCAGCGCCGTCGCGTCCGGGTACATCGTCTCGGCCTTGAGCAGCGTCACGACGACCGTGTGCCCGTTGCGGCGGGCGGCGCCGACGTAGGTGTGCCGGGCGGCGATCGTGTAGCCGGTCTTGACGCCGATGTTGCCCTGGTACTGCGTCAGCAGCTTGTTGTGGTTGTAGATCTCGAACTGCCGGCCGCCGGGCGCGGGGACGCGGTCGCGCAGCGTCCCGACGTACTTGGCGAACGCCGGCATCCGCAGCCCGGCGCGGGCGATCAGCGCGAGGTCGTACGCGCTGGTGACCTGGCCCGGCGCGTCGAGGCCGCTGGGGTTGCGCGCGGTGGTGTCGTGCGCCTGGAGCCGCTGAGCGGTGGTGTTCATGGCGTAGACCGTGTCGGGCAGGCCGCCATAGGCGTTGGCGAGGGCGTTGGCGGCGTCGTTGCCGGAGACGACGAGCATGGCTTCGAGCAGCTTGCCGACGGGGTAGCGGACGGACTGGACCAGGCCGACCCGGCTGCCCTCGATGTTCACGTCCTCGAACGTCGGCGTGTACTGCTTGCGCAGGTCGAGGCCGGGCAGCAGGGCGACCGCGGTGAGCGTCTTGAGGGTGCTGGCGGGGAGGTAGCGGCCGTGCGCGTCGCGCGCGCCGAGCACCTCGCCGGTGTCGGCGTCGGCGACCAGCCAGGCGGTCGCGGAGACCCGCGGGACGGGCGGCGCGCCGCGGCCGGCGACGATGCGCGGGGAGGCGAGGGCCGCGCCGCCGACGACCGGCTTGGCGTCCGCGGCGGCGCCGGAGGCGGCCGGTCCGAGGCAGGCCGCGACCGCGGCCAGCGCGACGGCGGCCGCGCGCAGGCGTCCGCCCGTCGGTCCCATGGGTCACCAGGGTAGCGCCTGGGTCCCGTCCGGCTCGTTCTGTGCAGCCCAGGGCCCCCCTCTCACGCGTGGTGATCTTCACAGAACGTTCCGGGGGTGGGCGGTCGTGGAAGTATGGCGGGGTGCTGATGTCGCGACGTGTCTCCGCGTTCCTGCTCGCTGTGGGCGTCTGGACCTACCTGATCTGGCCGAACTTCCTGCGCAACATCTGGCAGGACGACCGCGCGTTCGGCCCGGGGCACCGCCCCACGTCGTTCCTCGTGGTGCATGCCGTGCTGGCGGGGGTGTCGTTGCTGATCGGCACGGCGATCGGCGTCATCGGGTGGCGCGGCTGGCGGGCGAGCAGCCGGACGGCCGGCGGCGTCCGCGCGCAGCGCGAGTTCGTCGCCAGCCGGAGGGACTAACCCGGGCAGCCCGCTCAGACGCGGCGGA
>JAVEEC010000065.1 GCA_030840645.1 Frankiaceae bacterium | reverse complement strand
CGTCGGTGTCCGCGTGGGACGCGGCGATCCGCTGCGCCCACGCGTCCAGCGTCGGCTTCGTGTAGCAGGGCGGGTTGTCCGACGATCCCTCGTGCAGCCGAACGTAGCCCCACGTCTTGGCCGTCCGCCACAGCGGCGTGATGACCCGCTCGTGCCGGTCCGCCCAGACGCTCGCGGCGTCGTGCGCGACGAGGATGTCGCGGACCTCGTCCACCATCCAGGACGGGTCGCGTACCTCGACGGCGACCCGCAGGCCGTACCTGTCGAAGTGTCCGAGCGTCTCGTCCAGCCGGGCCGGCTCGACGTGGAACTTCGGCGGTAGCTGGAGCAGGATCGGGCCGATCTTCGGGCCGAGGTGGCGGGCCCGGTCGACGAACCGCTCCACCGGCTCCGCCGGGTCCTTGAGCCGCTTGATGTGCGTGAGGTACCGGCTCGCCTTCACCACGACGACGAAGTCCGCCGGCGTGCGGGCGGCCCACTGCGCGAACGTCGTCGCCTCGGGCAGCCGGTAGAACGCGTTGTTCACCTCGACGGTGTCGAACAGCGTGACGTAGTGCTCCAGCCACGACTTCTGCGCCAGCTTCGGCGGGTAGACAGGCCCGCGCCAGTCGCGGTACTGCCACCCGCTCGTGCCGAGCCAGACCGTCATGCGTTCCTGCGTACCCGGCGTCGGGCGCGGGTACGCGGACTCCGTGAGCGCCGCCGCCTTCGTGCCGCCGTCGCCGTCGCCGTCGCTGACGTCGCTGCGTACCGCCGCCGCCGGCTGCACCGCCTGCCACCTGCACGAGCTCGGCACGCAGACCGTCTTCGGGGAGGGGCGGGCGTCGGCGGACGTCGTGCTCGTGGGCGAGCAGCCGGGCGACGTCGAGGACCGCGAGGGGCGGCCGTTCGTCGGCCCGGCCGGGCACCTGCTGGACCGCGCCCTGGAAGCGGCCGGCATCGACCGCTCCGCCGTCTACGTCACGAACACCGTCAAGCACTTCAAGTGGACCCCCTCGCCGTCGGGGAAGCGCCGGATCCACGCGAAGCCGGACACCCGCGAGGTCGCCGCGTGCAAGCCGTGGCTGGAGGCGGAGATCGCCGTGCTGCGGCCGCGGCTCGTCGTGGCGCTCGGCGCGACGGCGGCGCAGGCGCTGCTCGGGAAGTCGTTCAAGGTGACCCAGCACCGGGGCGAGGTCTTCGACCTGCCACCGGCGTCGCGGATCACCGCGACCATCCACCCGTCCGCGATCCTCCGCTCCCCCGGCGCCGAGAGCCGCGCGGTGGAGTTCGACCGGCTGGTCGACGACCTGCGCGTCGTCGCCGAGGAACTGTCCGGGTAGCCGGGCGCGAAGCGGTCCGACGCGCAAGCGTTTCGTGCAGGAAACGCTGACATGTCAAGGTCGGATGAACGAAACGCTGACCGCTAGCGTGGGCGGCGTGGCGGAGATCGTGGTGGCGGGGCGGTACAACGGGCCGGCCGGGTCGGGGAACGGCGGGTACACCTGCGGGCTCGTCGCGGCCGCGTACGGCGTCGCGCCCGCCGAGGTCACGCTGCGCCGGCCGCCGCCGCTGGACACGCCGCTCGACGTACGCGACGACGGCGTCTACGACGGCGACGTCCTCGTCGCCACCGTCACTCCCGCCGACCTGACCGACGTCACGCCGCCGATGTTCGCGGGCTACGTCCAGGCGCGCGCCGCCGAGCACCGCTACGCCGGCCTGCGCGACCACCCGTTCCCGACCTGCTTCGTCTGCGGGCCGGACCGGGCGGACGGCCTGCACCTGCACCCCGGCCCGGTCGAGACGGGCGGCGTCGCCACCGGCTGGACGCCGGGCGACGACGTCAGCCAAGAAATGGTCTGGGCGGCGCTCGACTGTCCCGGCGCGTGGGCGCTGCTGCAGACCGATGAGGCGCCGATCGTGCTGGGCCGCCTTGCCGTGGAGATCCTCAGCCTGCCGCGCCCGGGTACGCCGTGCGTCGTCACCGGCTGGCGCCGCGCGGAGCGCGAGGGCCGCAAGCACTACGCCGGTACGGCGCTGCACGACGCCGCCGGCACGCTGCTGGCCAAGGGCCGCGCGACGTGGATCGCGCTTCAGTCGTCGGGTGCCTCGTAGCGGCTGAACGACGGCACGAGCAGGGCGCAGAGCACGACGCCGACGATGCAGGCGAGCCCGCCGCTGACGACCGAGAACTGCGCGGACGTGACGTTGGCGACGGTGCCCGCCTCGACGTCGCCGAGCCGCGGCCCGCCCGCGACCACGGCGATGAACACGCCGCCAAGGCGGCCGCGCATGGCGTCGGGCGTGGAGACCTGGAGGATCGAGTTGCGGAACACCGCGCTCACCATGTCGGCCGCGCCCGCGGCGGCGAGCATGACGACGGCGACGCCGATGCCGGTCGACAGGCCGAAGCCGACGATCGCCAGCCCCCACACGGCGACCGCGATCAGTACGGCGAGCCCCTGCCGCCGCACCCGGCCGAAGCGGCCGCTCAGCAGCGCGCCGAGCAGCGCGCCGATGGCGGGCGCGGCGTAGAGCAGGCCGACCGAGCCGGACCCACCGTGGAAGCGGCCGGTCGCCAGCGCCGGGAACAGCGCCCGCGGCATGCCGAACACCATCGCGATGATGTCCACGACGAACGTCATCAGGACGACGGGCTGCGTACGCAGGTACCGCAGCCCCTCGATCACCGAGCCGACGCCGGCCGCGCGGCCGCCGCCCTCCGGCGGGACCGCGCCGATGCCGAAGACGGCGACGAGCGACGCGGCGAACGACACGGCGTCGAGCCCGTACGCCCACTCCAGCCCCAGCGTGCCGACGATGACGCCGGCGAGCAGGGGCCCGACGACGGTGGCGAAGCTCCAGAGCACCTGGGACAGCGCCGTCGCGGCGGGGATCTGCCGGGGCGGGATCAGCCGCGGGATGACCGAACGCCGCGCCGGGCTGTCGACCGCGAACAGCGCGGCCTGGCAGAAGATCAGCACGTAGAGCAGCGAGACGTGCCGGACGTCGAGCGCCGCCTGGACGAACAGCAGCGCGCTCACGACGGCCAGCAGCGACGACGTGACCAGCATGAGCCGGCGGCGTTCCACGGCGTCCGCGATGGACCCGCCGATCAGCCCGAACACGACGAGCGGCACCAGCGACGCGAAGCCGAGCAGCCCCACGGCGAGCGAGGAGTGGGTGATCCGGTAAACCTGGATCGGTACGGCCACCGCCGTCATCTGGGTGCCGATGGTGGAGATCGACTCGCCGAAGAACAGTCGCCGGAACTCCCGCGACTCGCGCAGCGGCGTGACGTCGACGGCGAAGCCGCGGATCCGTTGCAGCCAGGAGCCTGGGCGTTCCGGCTCGTCGGAGCCGGTCAGCTCCGGGCCGGCCGGGCCCGGGTCGCCGGGCTCCGTCACGGGGCGAGCCGTTCGACGGTCCAGCGGCGGCCGCGACGTACGTAGCGCAGCCGGTCGTGCAGCCGGTTCGGCCGGCCCTGCCAGTACTCCACGGTCTCCGGCAGTACCCGCACGCCGCCCCACCAACGCGGCCGCGGCACGTCGCGCCCCGCGTGCTCGGCCTCCAGCTCGGCGACCCGCGCGTCCAGCCAGTCCCGCGACGGGATGACCGACGACTGGGCGGACGCGAGCGCGCCGAGCTGCGCGCCGCGCGGGCGCAGCGCCCACCACGAGTCGCTCTCGGCGGCCGACGTACGGCGGGTACGGCCGCTGACCCGCACCTGACGTTCCAGCAGCGCCCAGCGGAACGTCAGCGCGGCGCGCGGGTTCGCCGCGAGCTCGGCGCCCTTGCGGCTGTCGTAGTTGGTGCAGAAGACGAACCCGCGCTCGTCCCAGCCCTTGAGCAGCACCATCCGCGACGACGGCGCGCCGTCGGCCGTCGCGGTCGCCAGCGCCATCGCGTCCGGCTCGGGCACACCACGCTCGACCGCCTCCGCGAACCACCGCCCGAACTGGGCCAGCGGGTCGGTTGCGACGGCGTCCTCGAGCAGCGGCGTGCCGGCGTAGTCGCGGCGGGCGACGACCTGACGGGGGAGGTCGGGCATGGCTCCATCCAAGCGCGGGAGACAGGAACCTGCCCCGCGCGAGAGGATGGGAACGCTGCCGACCCACCGAACGCGACGAAAGGCACCGCAGTGAGCGAAGTGAAGTCCGGCCTCGAAGGCGTCGTCGCGTTCGAGACCGAGATCGCCGAGCCCGACAAGGAAGGCAGCTCGCTGCGCTACCGGGGCGTCGACATCGAGGAGCTCGTCGGCGTGGAGCCGTACGAGCACGTCTGGGGGCTGCTGGTCGACGGGGCGTTCCTGCCCGGCCTGCCGCCCGCGGAGCCGATCCCGATCCCGCACCGCTCCGGCGACGCCCGGGTCGACGTGCAGAGCGCGCTGGCGATGCTCGCCCCC
>JAVEEC010000049.1 GCA_030840645.1 Frankiaceae bacterium | reverse complement strand
TCGCGCCACCGACGCGGCGGCTCTTGACCTCGAGCGTCGGCTTGACGTTGTCGAGCGCGCGCTTGAGCGTCACGACGGGGTCGGTGCCGGTCTTGTCGCGGCAGCCCTCGAGGGCGCCGTAGACGATCGCCTCGGCGGTGCTCCGCTTGCCGTGGAGCAGCACCTTGTTGACCAGGCTGGTGACGATGGGGGAGCCGTACACCGGGTCGTTGATGACCGGGTGCTTCGGGGCCGGGCCCTTGCGGGGCATTAGCTCTTCTCCTTCTTCGCGCCGTAGCGGCTGCGCGCCTGCTTGCGGTTGCGGACGCCCTGCGTGTCGAGGGAGCCGCGGATGATCTTGTAACGGACGCCGGGGAGGTCCTTCACGCGGCCGCCGCGCACGAGCACGATCGAGTGCTCCTGCAGGTTGTGGCCGACGCCGGGGATGTACGCCGTGACCTCGATGCCGCTGGTCAGCCGGACGCGGGCGACCTTACGAAGCGCGGAGTTCGGCTTCTTCGGGGTCGTCGTGTAGACGCGCGTGCAGACACCACGCCGCTGCGGGCATGCCTTCAGCGCGGGCGTCTTCGTCTTGTCCGTCTTCGCCTGCCGGCCCTTGCGGACCAGCTGCTGGATCGTGGGCAACGCTTCTCCTCAGTCCTTGTGACTCTCCGTGCTCCCCGGCCGACCCCCGAGGTCGGGCGTGTCGGGCGCTCGGCCCTCCCCCGTGGCTTCGGGAGAGGTGAGGCGCGGCACGCGGACTTCGCGAGTCCGGTCAGGGCGCTCGGAAATGCCCGGACAGAGCCCAGGCACAAGGGGGAACCCTACCCATTGTTCGGCGCACGGTCAAAGGCGATGTGCGCGGCCGGCCGGGCACCGCACTCGTTCTGTGCAGGGCAGGACCCCCCTCTCGCGCGTGATGATCTTCACAGAACGAGTCGGCGGTACGCGAGGATGGTCCGGTGAGCCTGGCTGGGTGGGTACGGCCGACGCGGGCGGAGTGCCTCGCGGCGTACGGCGGCACGGTGCCCGACCTCGTCGGGCCGGGCCTGCGGGTGCTGCTCTGCGGGATCAACCCGTCGTTGATGTCCGCCGCGATCGGCCACCACTTCGGCAACCCCGCGAACCGGCTCTGGCCGGTGCTGCACCTGGCCGGGTTCACCCCGCGCCGACTGCACCCGACCGAGTCGCACGCGCTGCTGGAGCACGGCGTCGGCGTCACCAACCTGGTCGCCCGCGCCACGGCGACCGCGGCCGAGCTCTCGCCGGACGAGGTCCGCGCGGGGGTCGCGCCGTTGACAGCGCTGGTCGAGCGGTGGCGCCCGCGGTACGTGGCGTTCCTCGGGCTGACCTCGTACCGGACGGCGTTCGCCCGGCCCAAGGCCGTCGTCGGCGAGCAGGCCGAGGCGCTGGGCGGCGCGGGGATCTGGCTGCTGCCCAACCCGAGCGGCCTGAACGCGCACTACCAACTGCCGGACCTGGCGGCGGCGTACGCGGCGCTGCGGGAGAAGGCGTACTAGTCAGAACGTGTCTGTCGCCGGCCCGCGACGACGCCCACGCTACGGCGCATGAGCGGATTCGTACGGACACTCGAGACGGACATCGCGGCATCGGTCGAGGAGGTGTTCGCCTACGTCAGCGACCTGACGAAGCACCCCGAGTGGGCCGACCAGCCGATGACGATCGAGCACGTCGGCGGCCCGGCGAGCGGGCCCGGGGCGACGTTCAAGACGCACGTCGTGATCGACATGCCGGTCGGCCACAAGGGCGAGGACGCGACCGTCGTCGTCAAGGAGGCAGACGCGCCGCGCCACCACCTCGCGTACGAGGCGACCGGCAGCGACGGCCACTACCGGTGGACCATCGACCTCACCGGCGACACCGCGAAGACCCACGTGACCCAGACCTGCGAACGGCTCGAAGGGCCGTTGTGGGTCCGGGTCGCGCAGCCGCTGATGTGGAAGGCCATGGGCGGCAAGATGGTCAGCCACGGCCTGACGAAGATGAAGGACCGGATGGAGCACGGCCCCTCGTAACGGTCAGCGCGCGGCGGCCGCGGCGAGACGTTCGAGCGCCTTGCGGGCGTTCGGCTTCTTCACCACGGGCAGCACCGCGTAGAACAGCACCCGCTGCGCGAACGTCAGCCCGGTCGCCGTGACGACGCGCGTCACGCGCGTGCCCGCGCCCTCGTGCGCCAGCGTGATGACGTGCTCGTACTCCCCCGTCGCGTCGACAGCGCGAAACGCGTACCGCGACGGCGGGACCGACTCGATCTCGGTGAGCCGCGCCCGGAACTCCCTGCCCTTCGACGTCGCCACCGACTCGTACGTCCCGTCGCCGGCGGCCGTCACGGTGAGCGGGTCGGCAGACCACTCGCCATGGCGGGTGAGGTCCGAGACGAGTGCCCAGACCCGGTCGGGCGGGACGGGCGCGAGGACGGACGCGTCGTAGCTCGGCATGCGACGCAGCCTACGGCCCCCACCAGGTGGCCGGCCCCGACGCCGGAAGGGCCGGGCCGCCGAAGCGGACACCGGCCCTTCCGGGTCGAACAGGACTAGCGGTAGTCGCGCCCGTAGTCAAAGTCCTCCAGCGGAACGGCCTGGCCGGGCCCGCCACCGAAGGCGTAGTCGCCGTCGTCGGTCCACGCGTTCGCGTAGACCTGCTGGCGCGCCTCCTCGGTCGGCTCGACCCGGATGTTGCGGTACCTGGCGATGCCGGTGCCGGCCGGGATGAGCTTGCCGATGATGACGTTCTCCTTCAGGCCGAGCAGCGAGTCGCTCTTGGCGGAGATCGCCGCGTCGGTGAGGACGCGGGTGGTCTCCTGGAACGACGCCGCCGAGAGCCACGACTCCGTCGCGAGCGACGCCTTCGTGATGCCCATCAGGACCGGCCGGCCGGACGCGGGCTCGCCGCCCTCGCCGACGATCCTGCGGTTCTCCGCCTCGAACTTCGTCCGCTCCGCAAGCTGGCCGGGGAGGAACTCCGTCTCGCCCGACTCGAGCACCGAGACGCGCTTCAGCATCTGCCGAACGATGATCTCGATGTGCTTGTCGTGGATCGACACGCCCTGTGAGCGGTAGACCTCCTGGACCTCGGCGACGAGGTGCTGCTGCACCGCGCGCGGCCCGAGGATACGCAGGACGTCGTGCGGGTCCATCGCGCCCTCGGTGAGCTTCTCGCCCACCTGGACCGCGTCGCCCTCGGCGACACGCAGCCGCTGGCGGCGGCTGATCTTGTCGATGACGATCTCGTCGCCGCCGTCGTCCGGGACCACGATGATCTTGCGCAGCTTCTCCGCGTCCTCGATGCGGACGCGGCCGGTGGCCTCGGCGATCGGCGCCTTGCCCTTGGGGACGCGGGCCTCGAACAGCTCGACCACACGCGGCAGGCCGTGCGTGATGTCCTCACCCGCGACACCGCCGGTGTGGAACGTCCGCATGGTGAGCTGCGTGCCGGGCTCGCCGATCGACTGGGCCGCAACGATGCCGACCGCCTCGCCGACGTCCACGAGCTTGCCGGTCGCGAGCGAACGGCCGTAGCACATGGCGCAGGTGCCCTGCTTCGCCTCGCAGGTCAGGACCGAGCGGACCTTGACCTCCTCGACGCCGAGCTCGAT
>JAVEEC010000133.1 GCA_030840645.1 Frankiaceae bacterium | reverse complement strand
GCGCGTACTTGTTGACGACGGTCGTCAGCGCCGCGCGGAACCCCTCCTCGTGCGTGCCGCCCTCGTGGGTGTTGATGGTGTTCGCGAACGTGTACACCGACTCGGAGTACGTGCCGTTCCACTGCATGGCGACCTCGGCCTCCATGCCGGGACTCTTGGCCTCGAACGAGATCACCGACTTGTGGATGGCCTCCTTGGTGGCGTTCAGGTGTTTGACGAAGTCCACGATGCCGCCGGCGTACTGGTAGACGACCTCGTTGGGCACCTCCTCGCGCTCGTCCCGCAGGGTGATCCTCAACCCCTTGTTGAGGAACGCCATCTCCTGCATCCGGCGGGAGAGCGTCTCGAAGTTGTAGACGATGGTCTCGAAGATCGTCGGGTCGGCCCAGAACGTGATCGTGGTGCCGGTCCGCTTGCTCGGACCCTCCTGCTTGAGCGGCGCGGCCGGCTTGGACATGACGTAGGGCTGGGTCCACTTGAACCCGTCCCGCTCGATCTCGACGTCGAGGCGGGCGGACAGGGCGTTGACGACGGAGACGCCGACGCCGTGCAGGCCGCCGGAGACGGCGTAGGAACCGGAGTCGAACTTGCCGCCGGCGTGCAGCGTCGTGAGGACGACCTCGACGGCGGGGCGCTTCTCCGTCGGGTGCTTGGAGACCGGGATGCCGCGGCCGTCGTCGACGACCCGCACGCCGCCGTCGGCGAGCAGCGACACGTCGATGGTGGTGGCGTGGCCGGCCAGCGCCTCGTCCACGGCGTTGTCCACGACCTCGTAGACGAGGTGGTGCAGGCCGCGCTCGCCGGTCGAGCCGATGTACATGCCGGGGCGCTTGCGGACCGCCTCGAGGCCCTCGAGGACCTTGATGCTGCTGGCGTCGTAGGACAAGCGACCCGACCCTTCCGAACGCAGGCGGGCGCGCCCGGGTCCCCGGGGACGCTCTCCTGCCTGGAACGCGGCTGCGGCCCGTCCAGCGGGCCGCACGCGTCTTGACGTTCTCCATCATACCGGGTCGCGGGCGTGAAAACGGCCCGCTGGGTGCCCTGTGGACGCGCGTGGCGGACGAACGCGCTGGCTGTGGATACCCCCACGCGGGAGGGGTGCCGCCGGAGCCCTCGCGCCCCACCGCCGACCCCCGCTTCCGTTGTGTGCGGGATCTGCCTGGTTAGGGCCTGCGAATCCCGCACACAACGTGGGCAGGCAGGCGGGCGGGGGCCGGAGCTAGCCGTAGGTGTCGCGGTCGCCGCGGCCGCCGGCGACCCGCCACGCGCCCGGCGTGCGGCGCGTGCCCGAGGACGGGCCGTGGACGCGAACGGACTTCACGACGTTGGCGCCGAGGTCGGCGTTGACCCGGTCCTTGATCTGCCGCTCGTAGAGCCGGAGCTGGGTCGCCCACGCGGTGGACTCGGCGGTGAGGACCAGCTCGCCGTCGCGCAGCGACCCCGGCTCGCAGTGGTCGGCGATGGCGTCGCCCGCGATCTCGCGCCAGCGGGCGAGGACCGCGTGGACCCGGGCGTCGTGCTCCCAGCCGCGGACCTTGAGGAACGCCTCGATCGCCGCCCCGAACGTCGCCGGCTCTGCCTTGCCCCGCCCGCGCCTGCCCCGCCGCTGCTCGGCCCGGGTCGCGGCCGCCGCCGAACGCTGCTCCGGCGTCGGCACGCGACGCGCCCGCGCCTTGGCCTGCTCCAGCAGGGCCCGCGCGAGGTCGGGGCCCTCCGGCGGGTCAGCGGACACGGGTGGCCTGGCCGGCGGCAACGTCGTAGCGCGCCCCCTGCAGCTCCTCGGGAACGTCGCCGAGCACGGCCGCCGTGATCAGCACCTGTTCGCGTGGCGCGACCAGCGCCGCGAGCCGGTCGCGCCGCGACGCGTCCAGCTCGGCGAACACGTCGTCCAGCACCAGCACCGGCTCGCCGCCGTCGGCCGTGAGCAGGTCGTGCGACGCGATCCGCAACGCCAGCGCCAGCGACCACGACTCGCCGTGGGAGGCGTACCCCTTGGCGGGCAGGTCGCCGATCGAGAGCGCGAGCTCGTCGCGGTGCGGGCCGACGAGGGAGATGCCGCGCTCCAGCTCCTGCGGGCGGACCTTCGAGACCTCGGACAGCAACGCCGCCGCGAGCAGCTCGCGGTCGGGGACCATCGGCGCCTCCGGGCCGAGCGAGGAGCGGTACTCCATCGCGGTCGGGCCGCCGCCGCCGGAGAGGACGTCGTACGCCTTGTCGACAAGTGGACGCAGGGCCTCCACGACCTCGAGGCGCCCGGCGAGCAGCTCGGCGCCGTGGCGGGCGAGATGCTCGTCCCACACGTCGAGCGTGCGGAAGTCGCCGCCGCCGCGCGCGGCGTACGCCGACGTCTTGAGCAGGGCGTTGCGCTGCTTGAGGACCCGGTCGTAGTCGGCCTTCACGCCGTGGAAGCGGGGGGTACGCGCGATCAGCAGCGCGTCGAGGAACGCCCGCCGGTCGTGCGGGTCCCCCTTGACCAGCGCCAGGTCCTCCGGCGCGAACAGCACCGTCCGCAGCGCGCCGAGCACGTCGCGGGCGCGGGGCAGCGGCGCGCGGTTGACCCGGGCGCGGTTGGCCTTGCCCGGCGTGATCTCCAGCTCGACCAGCGTCGCCCGCCCATCCCGCATCACCTCGCAGCGGACGACCGCACGCTCCGTACCCGAACGCACCAGCGGCGCGTCGGTCGCAACCCGGTGGCTGCCGAGGGTGGCGACGTAGCCGATCGCCTCGACCAGATTGGTCTTGCCGTGGCCGTTCGGGCCGATCAGCGTCGACGCCCCCGGCTCGAACTCCAGCGAGACCTCGGGGTAGCTGCGGAAGTCGCTCAGCGCGAGGCGGGAGACGTACACGTCACTCCGCGACGTCGCTCTTGGTGTTGCCGGTCTCGGGGAGGATCGCGTGCCCGCCGAACTGGTGGCGCAGCGACGCGATCACCTTCATCGCGATGGACTCATCCTGCCGCGACGCGAACCGCGCGAACAGCGCGGCGGTGATGACCGGCAACGGCACCGCGGCGCGGACGGCCTCGTTGACGGTCCAGCGTCCCTCGCCCGAGTCCTCGGCGTAGCCGCGGACGCCGGACAGCGCGGGGTCGGCCTCCAGCGCGTTGACCATCAGCTCCAGCAGCCACGATCGGACGACCGAGCCGTACCGCCACGCCGCGAACGTCGCCGGGACGTCGATCTTCAGGTCCGCGGCCTCCATGAGCTCGAACCCCTCGGCGTACGCCTGCATCAGGCCGTACTCGATGCCGTTGTGCACCATCTTGGTGAAGTGGCCGGCGCCGGACTCGCCCGCATGGACGAACCCGCCCTCCGGCGCGAGCGCGTCGAAGAACGGGCGGCCCTGGGCGACGTGCGCGTCCTCGCCGCCGACCATCAGGCAGTACCCCTCGGTCAGCCCCCAGACGCCGCCGCTCACACCGGCGTCGACGTAGCCGACCCCACCCGCCGCGAACGCCTCGGCGCGCGCGATCGAGTCGCGGAAGTTGGAGTTGCCGCCCTCGACCACGACGTCGCCCGTGGCGAGCAGGCCGCGCAACGCGTCGAGGGTCTCCTGCGTCGGCGCGCCGGCCGGGAGCATCACCCAGACCGTGCGCGGCGCGGGCAGGGCGGCGACCAGCGCCTCCAGCGACGCAACGTCGCTGTGTTCGGGCGAGCGGTCGTACCCGACGACGGCCACGCCATGCTCACGCAGCCGCTGGGTCATCCCCCAGCCCATCCGGCCGAGGCCGACCATCCCGAGCGTCGCCACCGTCAGCCCGAGAGCCGGACGGGCATGAGCAGGTAGCGGTAGTCGGCCTCCGTGTCCTTGCCGGTGATGACGCTCGGCTTGACCGGGCCGTTGAACGACAGCTCGGCCTCGTCGGAGCCGATCGCGCCTAGCCCGTCGAGCAGGTACGCCGGGTTGAACGCGATCGTCATGGCCTCGCCCTCGTACCCGCACTCGATCGACTCGCTGGCCTGCGCCGAGTCGCCCGCGCCCGCGTCGAGGACCAGCTCGTCCGGGCCGACGGTGAGCCGCAACGGCGTGTTGCGCTCCAAAACCAGCGCAACGCGCTTGATGGCGTCGACCAGCGACGTGGTGTTGACCTTCGCGACGGAGGAGAAGTCGGCCGGGATCAGCGACCGGTACTTGGGGAACTCGCCGTCGAGCAGCCGGGTCGTCGTGCGCCGGGTGCCGCCGGAGAAGCCGGCCATGCCCTCGCCCTGGGCGCCGTTGCCGAGCGCGATGGCCACCTCGGCGCCGGTCGTCGCCAGCGTCTTGGCGGCGTCGTTGATCGTCCGGGCCGGGATCAGCGCGGTCGCTGCCTCCGCGCCCGCCTCCGGGCGCCACTTCAGCTCGCGGACGGCGAGGCGGTAACGGTCGGTGGCCGCGAGGGTGAGCGTGTCGCCGTCGATCTCGACCCGGATGCCGGTGAGCACCGGCAGCGTGTCGTCCCGCCCGGCCGCGACGAACACCTGCGCGACCGCGGCCGCGAACGCGTCGCTCGCGATCGTCCCCGCCGCGGGCGGCATGTCCGGCAGCGTCGGGTAGTCCTCGACCGGCATCGTCGGCAGCGTGAACCGCGCCGAGCCGCAGGTCAGCACCGCGCGGGCGCCGTCCGTCTGGATCTGCACCGGCGCGACCGGCAACGAGCGCGTGATCTCCGAGAGCAGCCGGCCGAGAACGACGACGGTGCCGGCCTCCTCGGCCTGCACGCCGAGGGTCGCCTGCGCGGAGACCTCGTAGTCGAAGCCGGAGAGGTTCAGCTCGTGGCCCTTGACCTCGAGCCGCAGCCCGGAGAGGACGGGCACGGCAGGGCGTGCCGGCAACGACCGGGCGGTCCAGGCGACCGCCTCGGCGAAGTCGTCACGTTCGACTCGGAACTTCACTGCTACCGCCCTCTTCCCGGTGTGGGTCGCTGTTCTTGTCCTGTGTACTTCATAGGAGAGACAACTTCGTACTCGTAGGGGCCGCCGAACTGTGGATGAACGGCGTTTCCGCAGGTCAGCGGGGTCAGGACGGCCGCGCGGACCTGGGGAGAACCCGCGGTCGGTCCCCAGCCAGCCGGCGCCGTCCCCAGCCGTCCCCAGGCCGGAGGGGTTGTCCCCGGCGTCGTGCACACCGTCGTACCCATGGGTCGGGTCACGCCTGACGCGCCCTGACCTTGATCCGGTTGGTCAGCTCGGAGACCTGGTTGTAGATCGCCCGGCGCTCCGCCATCAGCGAACGGATCTTCCGGTCGGCGTGCATCACCGTCGTGTGGTCGCGGCCGCCGAACGCCTGCCCGATCTTCGGCAGCGAGAGGTCGGTCAGCTCGCGGCAGAGGTACATCGCGATCTGCCGGGCCGTGACGAGGACCCGCGACCGTGAGGAGCCGCAGAGGTCCTCCATGGACAGCCCGAAGTACGCGGCGGTCGCGGCCATGATCGTCGCCGCGGTGATCTCGGGGCCGCCGTGGTCGGGGATCAGGTCCTTCAGCACGACCTCGGCGAGGCTGAGGTCGACGCCCTGCCGGTTGAGGCTGGCGAACGCCGTCACCCGGATCAGCGCGCCCTCGAGCTCGCGGATGTTGCTCTGGATCTTGCTGGCGATGTACTCGAGCACCTCGGGCGGCGCGTTCAGCCGCTCCGCCGCGGCCTTCTTGCGCAGGATCGCGATGCGCGTCTCGAGCTCCGGTGGCTGCACGTCGGTGATCAGGCCCCACTCGAACCGATTCCGCAGCCGGTCCTCAAGCGTGGAGAGCTGCTTCGGCGGGCGGTCGGAGGAGATGACGATCTGCTTGTTGGCGTTGTGGAGCGTGTTGAACGTGTGGAAGAACTCCTCCTGCGTCCGCTCCTTGTTCTCCAGGAACTGGATGTCGTCGACGAGCAGCACGTCCACGTCGCGGTACCGCCGCTGGAACGCGCCCGCCTTGTCGTCGCGGATCGAGTTGATGAAGTCGTTCGTGAACTCCTCGCTGCTGACGTAGCGCACCCGGCTCGCCGTGCTCAGGTTGAGCGCGTAGTGGCCGATCGCGTGCAGCAGGTGCGTCTTGCCGAGGCCGGACTCGCCGTAGATGAACAGCGGGTTGTACGCCTTCGCCGGCGCCTCGGCCACGGCGACCGCGGCCGCATGGGCGAACCGGTTCGACGAGCCGATGACGAACGTCTCGAACGTGTACTTCGGGTTCAGCCGCGCCGGTTCGGTGCTGCGCCGGTCGGACTGCGGCGCCTCGCGTCCGGTGCCCGGCGCCGGCTGGCTCGCCTCGGTGGCGGGGCCGGTGCGCTCGTACGGCTCGTCGTGGCGTTCGGCGCCCTCGGGCAGCGGCTCGACGGTCACCGCCACGCGGATCGGCCGGCCGAGCTGGCCGGACAGCGCGGCGGCGATGATCGGCCGGTAGCGCGTGTCGAGCAGCTCCTTGGTGAACTCGTTCGGCGCGGCGAGGAGCGCGGTGTCCTCGACCAGGCCGAGCGGGCGCGTCTGCTCGATCCAGGCGCGGTTCTGCGGGCTGAGGGCGCCCTCGCCGAGCGACTCGACGGAGCGTTCCCAGACGGCGACCAGGTCGAGGGTGTCCTCGGGCACGCGTTCCCCTTCTCCGTTAGTCGACCGGGTGCGTAACAGTGTTGTCGCGTCCCGGCTAGGGCCGTAGGTCCTGACGTCGTCCACACCTTCATCCACATCCTGTGTATGGAAGTGCCCGGACGGCGGTGCGTACCGGCTATTGCCGGGACGTACCGGACGTCTCACCTGCGTCCGCTACTCGCTCTGAGTAACAGCGAGGTCACGGACCGGTCGACCGAGGGGAACGGTCGCCGGCGGGATCGCCGGTCCGGTAGGGCGGACCCGGCGGGGGGAAGCCGACGCCGACGGAACGTAACGCAGCCGGTGACCTGTGGACAAGGGGTTCTCCACAGGTCGTGAAAAACGTTCGGCGTGGCGTAGGCTGCCGGCGTCGTCGCTGTGGTACGCGGTCCGCCCGGGCGCGTGTTTGACCCTCCCGAGCACGCTGCGTACTGTGGTGGACTCTGTGTGCGTGCCGCATCGGCGCGCGGCATCCCTGTGACCGTCGTGGAGCCATCCCGTGAGCAAGCGCACGTTCCAGCCGAACAACCGCCGCCGGGCGAAGACGCACGGCTTCCGGCTCCGGATGCGTACCCGCGCCGGCCGCGCGATCCTCTCCGCCCGGCGCGCCAAGGGCCGCCGGGAATTGTCGGCCTGACCCCAGTGCTGCCCGCCGCCGCGCGGCTGCGGCGCCGCCAGGAGTTCACCGACGTCGTCCGCCGCGGGCGCCGGACCTCCCGCGGCCCGCTGACGCTGCACCTCACGCTCCCCGCCGCGCCCACCGACGCGTCGCCGCAGGTCGGCTTCGTGATCGGCAAGGTCGTCGGCCCCGCCGTCGTCCGCAACCGCCTGCGTCGCCGGCTGCGGCACGTCCTCCGTTCGCGGCTCGTTGCCCTTCCCGTGGGCACCCGACTCGTCGTTCGCGCCCGGCCCGGCGCCGGCGACCTCTCCTCCGCGGCGCTCGCGGCGCTGCTGGACGCGGCGCTGCCCAGGCTGGTGAACGCGGCGTGAGCGCGTTCCTGCTCCTGCTCGTGCGCGGGTACCGGCGCTTCGTCAGCCCGTTCCTCGGCCAGCGCTGCCGGTTCGCGCCGTCGTGCTCGGCGTACGCGGAGGAGGCGTTGCGCCGGCACGGGATCCGCGGCGCCTGGCTCGCCATCCGCCGGCTCTGCCGCTGCCACCCCTTCAACCCCGGCGGCTATGACCCGGTGCCGGACGTCGTCGCGGGGCTGCCCCGCCGAGCAGGAGCCACTCAGTGATCCAGGCATTCCACGCGCTGTTCGCGCTGATCGCGCAGGCGATCGTGAAGCTGCACGACTACATCACGGGGCCGGTCCTCGGCAAGAACAGCGGCCTGTCGTGGGCGCTGGCGATCATGCTGCTCACGGTGATCGTGCGCGGGCTGATGTACCCGCTGTTCGTCAAGCAGATCAAGACCCAGCGGACCATGTCGGCGTTGCAGCCGAAGATGGCCGAGCTCAAGGCGAAGCACAAAGGCGACAAAGAGACACTGAACACCGAGATGATGAAGCTCTACAAGGAGCACGGCGCGAACCCGTTGGCCGGGTGCCTGCCGATGCTGCTGCAGATGCCGATCTTCATCTCGCTGTTCCAGGTGCTCAAGCAGCTCGAGCCCAAGCTGTACGGCACGGGCGCCGAGGCGCACTACGACTTCCCGGTGAAGTTCGGGCTGACCAAGGCGACGATCAAGAGCCTGCAGAGCAGCAAGATCTTCGGCGCGCCGATCGGCGCCGGCTTCAAGTCGCCGGCCAAGCTGCTCGAGTTCCTGCACGCCTCGCCGGGCGCGGTGAAGATCGTCGCGATCGTGCTGATCATCGCGATGACGGCGACGACGTTCATCACCAGCAAGCAGATGATGGGCAAGAACCCGTCCGCCGACCCGTCACAGGCCACCCAGCAGAAGGTGTTGCTCTACGTGATGCCGCTGTTCCTGGGCGTGTTCGGCTTCCAGGTCGCGATCGGCGTGCTGATCTACTGGACGACGACGAACGTCTTCAGCATGGTCCAGCAGGCCGTGGTCATGCGCCACCTCGGACCGGTCGGCTCGACGCCGGCGGCCGCCGCGAAGCCCGCCAAGCCCGCCGCGAAGCCGGCCCCGAACAAGCGCCCGGCCACCGCGACGCCGGCCGCCTCCACCGCGAACGGCGCCGCCGCGCCCGCGGACGCGCCCGACGGGGGCGCCCGTACGCCCGCCGCCGCGGGTGCCCGACGACCGAACAACCGCAACACGAAGCGTGGAAAGGGGCAGCGCCGTGGTGGACGACGCTGAGACGGTCACGACCGGCTCGGACGAGAACGTGACCGAGAACGCGACCGACGACGTGACCGAGAACGCGACCGAGGAGTCCGGGGGGACCGGGCCGGCCGAGGAGGGCGGCAGCGCCCTGAACGCGCTGGAGCACGAGGGTGAGGTGGCCGCCGACTACCTGGAGGCGCTGCTCGACATCCTCGACATGGACGGCGACCTGGAGCTCGACATCGAGGGCGATCGCGCGTCGGTCGCGATCGTCGGTGCCGACCTCGACGCCCTGGTCGGCCAGCGCGGCGTGACGCTGGAGGCGTTGCAGGAGCTGACCCGGCTGGCGGTCCTCCAGGAGACCGGCCAGCGCTCGCGGCTGATGCTCGACGTCGGCGGGTACCGGATCCGTCGCCGGGCCGAGCTGGTGACGTTGGCGGCGGCCGCCGGCGAGCGGGTGGCCGGCAACGGCCAGGACGAGCGCCTCGCCCCCATGTCACCGTTCGAGCGGAAGGTCGTCCACGACACCCTGGCCGCGGTCGAGGGCGTCGTGACCGAGTCCGAGGGCGAGGAGCCTCAGCGCCGGGTGGTCGTCCGCCCTGCCTGATCCCGACGACACCACGACGACCCCGCCGGTCCCCGACCGCGCGGGGTCGTCGCTGTTCGGCGACCGGTTGCCGCTGGCCCTGCGGTACGAGACCTGGCTGGCCGGCCCCGGCGTCGACCGCGGCCTGCTCGGTCCGCGCGAGGCCGCCAGGACCTGGGACCGGCACCTGCTGAACTCCGCCGTCGTCGCCTCCCTCCTGGCCCCCGGCGAGTCGGTCGTCGACGTCGGCAGCGGGGCCGGACTGCCCGGCATCCCGATGGCGCTGGCCCGGCCGGACTGCACGTTCGTCCTGCTGGAGCCGCTGCTGCGGCGGGCGACCTTCCTCGCCGAGGTGGTCGCCGACCTCGGCCTCGACGCCCAGGTCTCGGTCGTCCGGGCCCGGGCGGAGGACGTTGCGGGGGAGGCGTACGACGTCGCCGTGGCCCGGGCGGTCGCGCCGCTGGACCGCCTCGCCGGGTGGTGCCTGCCCCTGCTCAGGCCCGGTGGCCGGCTGCTCGCCGTCAAGGGCGAGCGGGCCGAGGCGGAGGTCGCGGCCGCCCCGGGCCTGCGGGCCCGGATCGAACGGGTGGGGGCCGGGCTGGTTGACCCGCCGACCACCGTGGTTACGATCGAGCGAGACCCCCGCCCCGGGGGCCGCCCGCGGCGCAAGGAGACACGGTGACAGCGGTCACTCCCGGCCTCGGCTGGCCCGCTCCGCGGCACGAGCCCGACGAGCCGGACATCCCGGCCGCGCCGTCCGGCCTCGGCTGGCCCGAGCCCCACCCCGCCGAGCCGGCCCTCGGGGTGCCGGATGCCCCGGCCCCGCCGCCCGCTCCCGAGCCCCCGGCCCAGCCCCCGGACGAGCCGGAGGAGACGGTCACCCCGACGACGGTCGCCCACGTCGGGGCCGACTCGGGCCGGGCCTACCGGCAGTCCCTGGTCCGGGACGCCATGGCGAATGTCTCCGCTGTTTCACGTGAAACAGCCCCGCCGCCACCGGCCCCCGTCGAGGTTCCACGTGAAACACCGAAGGTCAACCTCTCGCTGCCGGACGACGATCTGGCCGCGTTCTTCGCGGAGGACACTCCCATCGCCCGCGCCGCGGCGTCGGCGGTCCGGGCTTCGCGAACGCAGCCGTTCCCCAAGCCGACCCACCCCCGCCTCCTTACGGTGGCGAACCAGAAGGGCGGCGTCGGCAAGACCACGTCCGCCGTCAACCTCGCGGCCGCCCTGGCGCTGCGCGGGCTCGAAGTTCTCGTCATCGACCTCGACCCGCAGGGCAACGCCTCGACGGCGCTGGGCATCGAGCACACCGAAGGCAGCCGGAGCATCTACGACGTCCTGGTCGGCGACCGGACGCTGGAGTCCGTCGTGCACCAGACGCCGTTGCCTGGGCTGTACTGCGCGCCCGCCACGGTCGACCTCGCGGGCGCGGAGATCGAGCTGGTGTCGGTCGTCGCGCGCGAGCTGCGGTTGAAGCGCGCGATCGCGGCGTACGACCGGGAGTTCGACTACGTGTTCGTGGACTGCCCGCCGTCGCTCGGACTGCTGACCGTCAACGCGCTGGTTGCCGCGCAGGAGATCGTGATCCCGATCCAGTGCGAGTTCTACGCGCTGGAAGGGCTCGGCCAGTTGCTGCGCAACGTCGACCTGGTGCGCAGCCACCTCAACGAGGACCTCTGGGTGTCGACCATCCTGCTGACGATGTACGACTCCAGGACCCGGCTCGCAGACCAGGTCGCGACCGAGGTCCGCAGCCACTTCGGCGACCTCGTCCTCGACGCGGCGATCCCCCGCAGCGTACGGATCTCCGAAGCCCCTGGTTACGGGCAGACCGTCCTGACGTACGATCCGACCTCACGCGGCGCTCAGGCGTACCTGGAGGCGGCGCGCGAGATCGCCGACCGCGGCGCACGGATGGAGAACCGGTGAACCAGCAACGACGTGGTGGGCTCGGCCGGGGACTCGGCGCGCTGATCCCGACGGGCAGCCCCGGCGAGCAGCACGGGGGAACGGTGCAGGGCGCGCGGTTCCGCGACATCCCGCTGGACGCGATCGCGCCGAACCCGCGCCAGCCGCGCGAGCACTTCGACGAGGAGGCGCTCGCGGAGCTGGTCACCTCCATCAAGGAGGTCGGCCTGCTGCAGCCGGTCGTCGTCCGCGAGGTCGCCGACGGCCGCTACGAGCTGATCATGGGCGAGCGCCGGTTCCGCGCGTCGCGCGAGGCCGGGCTCGCCTCGATCCCGGCGATCGTCCGCGACACCCCCGACGACGAGCTGCTGCGCGACGCGCTGCTGGAGAACCTGCACCGCCAGCAGCTGAACCCGCTCGAAGAGGCGGCGGCGTACCAGCAGCTGCTCACCGACTTCGGCGCCACGCACGAACAGCTCGCGGAGCGGATCGGGCGGTCGCGGTCGCAGGTCACCAACACCATCCGGCTGCTCAACCTCCCCGGCGCCGTGCAGAAGCGCGTCGCCGCCGGCGTGCTCACCGCCGGTCACGCGCGCGCGCTGCTCGGCCTCGACGACGCCGAGTCCCAGGAACGCCTCGCCGCCCGGATCGTCGCGGAGGGCATGAGCGTCCGCGCGGTCGAGGAGGCCGTCCACGTCGGCGACGTCAACGGGACGGACGCCGCCGCGGCCGCGCCCCGGCGCGCAACGCCGCGCTCACCCGCGGCCGAGGACCTCCAGGCGCGGCTCTCCGACTACTTCGACACGCGGGTCCGCGTCGAGCTAGGCAGGCGCAAGGGGAAGGTCGTCGTGGAGTTCGCCTCGCTCGACGACCTCGAACGCATCGTCGAGGTCATGGCGCCCGACCTGCCGGCGGCGGAGTAGCGCGCGAGGCTGCGCGCACGAGCAGGTCGCGGCAGAGCGCGCCGAGGTCGAGCCCGGCCTCGGCCACCGACATCGGCAGCATCGACGTCTCGGTCATGCCCGGCGAGACGTTCACCTCGAGGAACCACGGCGTCCCCGTCGCGTCCACGATCAGGTCGGTCCGCGACAGGTCGCGCAGCCCGAGCACCCGGTGGGCGGTGAGGGCCGCGGCCGCGGCGGCCGCCAGCACCGGCTCGGCGAGCCGCGCGGGGGTGTAGTAGTCGGTCATGCCCGCGGTGTAGCGGGCGGCGTAGTCGAAGAGACCCTCCTTGGGCACGATCTCGACCGCCGGCAGGGCCCGCGGCGAGCCGTCCAGGTCGACGACCGAGACGGCCAGCTCGGCGCCCTCCACGAAGCGTTCGACCAGGGCGGTGTCGCCGTAAGAGAAGCAGTGGACCATCGCGGCGGGCAGCGCGGCGGCGTCCCGGACGACGGTCGCGCCGAGCGCGGAGCCGCCGGAGGCCGGCTTGACGATCAGCGGCAACGGCAGCCGCGCGAGCAGCCGGTCCAGCACCGCGTGTGCCCCGAGCTCGCGGAACGTGCTGTGCGGCAGCGTCACCGCCTCCGGCGTCGCGACCCCGGCCGCGCGCAGCAGCCCCTTGGCGATCGGCTTGTCGAACGCGAGCCGGCAGGCCTCAGGCGCCGACCCGGCGTACGGCACGCCGGCCAGGTCGAGCACGCCGCGGACCGCGCCGTCCTCGCCCGGCCCGCCGTGCAGCGCGATGAACGCCGCGTCCGGCGCCGACTCGGCCAGGTACGCGAGCAGCCCGGCGTCCGCGTCGTGCAGCTCGGCCTCGACGCCGGCCCCGCGCAGCGCGTCCGCGACCCGGCGCCCGGACCGCAGCGACACCTCGCGCTCGAACGTCAGCCCGCCCGCGAGGACCACGGCCCTCATGCGAGGTCCGGGGCCGGCGCGTCAGCGGCCGAGTGCGGGCCGTCGTGCGGCGCAACGCCGGGCCCGAACGTGGCCCGCAGCTCCTGCTCGGCCTCGATCACCCCGGCGAGGCGGCGGACGCCCTCCCTGATCCGGTCCGGCTCGGGGAAGCAGTAGGACAGCCGCAGCTGCGACCCGCCCTGGTCGTCGGCGTAGAACGCCGTGCCGGGCACGTACGCGACCCGCGCGGTCACCGCCCGCGGCAGCATCTCCTTGGCGTCGAGGCCAGGCGGCAGCGTCACCCAGGTGTAGAAGCCCCCCGCCGGACGGGTCCAGGACGCCCCGGCAGGGAACTGCTGGGTGAGGGCGTCGAGCATGGCGTCGCGGCGCTCCCGGTACAGCTCGCGGAACACCTTCACCTGGTCCTGCCACGGCTGCGTACGCAGGTAGTCCGCGACGACGAACTGCGTGAAGTTCGGCGGGCAGAGGACCGCCGCCTCGGCGGCGAGCACGAGCTTGTCGCGGACGGAGTGCGGCGCGAGCACCCAGCCGACCCGCAGCCCCGGGGCGAACGTCTTGGAGAACGACCCCAGGTAGAGGATCCCGTCGCCGGTCCGCGCCCGCAGCGCCGGCTCCGGGTCGCCGTCGAAGCCGAGCAGGCCGTACGGGTTGTCCTCCAGTATCAAGATGTTGTGCTTGCTGGCGATATCGACCACTACATCTCGTCGCTCACGGGACAACGAGACCCCGGCGGGGTTGTGGAAGTTCGGCACCGTGTAGAGGAACTTGGCCCGCCGGCCGGCCTCGGCCAGGGCCACCAGCGCGGCGGAGAGCGCCTCGGGGATCAGCCCGGCGTCGTCCATCGGCACGTGCACGACCTCGGTCTGGTACGCCGCGAACGTCCCCAGCGCGCCGACGTAGGACGGCGCCTCGGCCAGGATCACGTCGCCCGGGTCGCAGAAGATGCGGGTGACCAGGTCGAGGGCCTGCTGCGAGCCGACCGTGACGACGACGTCGTCCGGCGAGGCGACGATCCCCTCCAGCGCCATGACCGTGCAGATCAGCTCGCGCAGCTCGGGGTCGCCCTGTCCCGAGCCGTACTGCAGCGCCGTCGGGCCCCGCGTGGCGATCAGGTCGGCGACGGCCGCGCCGACCGCGTCGAGCGGCAGCGCGGCGGTGAACGGCATCCCCCCGGCCAGCGAGACGACCTCGGGCCGGGACGCCACGGCGAACAGCGCGCGGATCTCGGACGCCGTCATGCCGCGGGTGCGGGCGGCGTACAAGTCGCCGTACGGGTCGAGGTTGACGCCGGAAGTCACCGCCCGAGGCTACCGCGCGGGCGTGACGGGCCGTTAGGATCGAGTTCCGACCGTCGTCCACGACCGCCGTGAGCCGCCGCATGCGCTTCCCCCTCCGCCGTGTCCTGCTCGGCTTCACCCTGGGCGCGGCCGCGGGCTGGGCCGCGGGGCTGCTGCGCAGACCGGCCGACGCCCCCGCCGGGTCGAGCGCCGAGAGCGCGATCCGGCTGCCGCAGGAGGAGTTCGGCGAGCCGGCCGGCGAGCACCCGCCGCCGCGCAAGGCGACCGGTCCTTCGATCCGGCCGACCCCGGGAGCGCCGCACCCCGAGGTCGGCGACGGCGGCTCGGAGCCGGCGACGCCGCCGCACGCCGAGGAGGCGGTGACCGTCACGGCGAGCGCCGCCGAGGCGCTGCGCGAGGGCCACGCGGCCGCCGCCGAGCAGCTCGCCGAGGCCGTCGAGAACGCCACGCCGGCCGCCAAGCCCGCGCGCCGGCGCCGCCCCCCAGCGCAGCCGAAGGGCTGACGGGTGTCCCGCCGCCTCGCGAGCGTCACGCTCGACAACCTCGACGACCTGCCGAGGCGGTGCCGGCGCTGCGTGTTCTGGGAGCTGGACCCGGTCGCGCGAACGCGCGCCGAGGAGGCCGGCGACACGGAGTTCGAGAAGGAGGCGTGGGTCAGCGCCACGCTGCTGGAGTGGGGCTCGTGCGGGAAGCTCGTCTACGTCGACGGCGTGCCCGCTGGTTATGTCATGTTCGCCCCGCCGGCCTACGTGCCCAGGTCCGTGGCGTTCCCGACAAGCCCTGTGAGTGCCGATGCCGTACTGCTCATGACCGGACACATCCTCCCGGAGTTCACCGGCATGGGGCTCGGGCGGATGCTGGTGCAGGGAGTTGCGAAGGATCTGATCCGTCGCGGGGTGAAGGCGGCGGAGGCGTTTGGCGACCGCAACTGGGAGGCCCCGGCCTGCGTGCTGCCCGCCGACTACCTGCTCTCCGTCGGCTTCAAAACGGTCCGCCCGCACCCGCGCTACCCCCGGTTGCGGCTCGAACTCAAGACCGCGGTGTCCTGGCGCGAGGACGTCGAGGTGGCCCTCGAACGCCTCCTCCAGTCGATGTCGCCGGAGGGTGCGCTCCGCCCCGTCTAGACCCTGATGTAGTCCGGCAGGCGGAGCTGGCCGGTGCCGGGGTCGTCGCTCGCGGGCAGGTAGAGCCGTTGCACGGCGGCGAGCAACGCCTCCGCGACGGTGTCCCTGAACTCCGCCTCGCCGAGCCGGGCCGCGTCGCGCGCGTGGGTGACGTACCCCGCGTCGACCTGGACGCACGGCATCCGGGTCAGCCGGAGCAGCTCCCACGACTGCGGGTGGGTACGGCAGTCCAGCAGGTCGGTCCGCGCCACGACTTCACGCTGGACCAGGTCCGCGAGCCTGGCGCCGGTCGAGGACGTGCCGGCGCGGGCGTTGCCGAAGTAGTACGTCGCCACGCCCTCGCAGCGCGGCGACGGGGAGCCGTCGGCGTGGATGGAGACGTACAGGTCGGCCTCGGCGGAGTTCGCGAAGGCCGCCCGGTCGGCCACGGTCACGTTCCCGTCGGCGCTGCGGGTGAGGAACGGGATCGCCCCCGCCGCCGCGAGCCGCCCCTCGAACCGCGCGGCGATGTCGTACGCGACCTCGGCCTCGGTCAGCCCGAACGCCGCCCACCCGGCGTCGCCCCCGCCGTGCCCGGGGTCGACGACGACGGTCTTGCCCGCCAGCGCGGGTCCCGAGCGGAACAGCGCCTCGTGCTCGCGCATGTGGTCGTGCCGCCCGCCGGCGACGGCCCGCGCGAGCTGGGTGATCGCCCGCTGGGTCTGCGGGCCGAAGATGCCGTCCGGCTTGAGGCCGACGTTGCGCTGGAACTCCGCGAGCGCGGTCTCGGTCCGCTGCCCGAAGATGCCGTCGCGCCGCCCGACGTCGAAGCCGCGGTCGAGCAGCCAGGTCTGCAACGCGACGACGTCGTCGCCGACGAACGGGTGCCCCACCTGCCGGTACAGCGTCCGGTCGCCGAGCGACCAGCGCGCCTCTTCGAGCACGCGGTACGTCTCCGCGCCGACGATGCCGTCCGCCGGGAGCCCGCGACCTTGCTGGAACGCGCGGACCGCCTGCTCGGTCGCGGCGTCGTAGGTGTCGCCCTCGGCGGCGAGCAGCCCGAGGGCGTGCAGCATGGCGCGGACCTCGGCCACGGCGGGGCCGCGGTCGCCGCGCCGGATCAGCTGCATGCTCAGGAGGACCTCGTTCGGGAGCCGGAACCCCCGATGCTAAGTCCTTCGGCGCAGAAACAGCACGGCCGGCCCAGTCGACGGGGGGACGACGGGACCGGCCGTGGCCGAGGGGGGCGGGCTAGATGACGCCTTCGAGGTCGCGCAGGAGCGCGGACTTCGGCTTGGCGCCGACGATCGTCTTGACGATCTGCCCACCCTGGAACACCGACATGGTCGGGATGGAGAGGATCTTGTAGTCGCGGGCGACCTGCGGGTTCTCGTCGATGTTCACCTTGACGACGGTGATCTTGTCGGAGTTCTCCGCGGCGATCTCCTCGAGGACCGGGGCGACCATCTTGCACGGGCCGCACCACTCGGCCCAGAAGTCGACGAGGACCGGCTTGTCGCTCTGGAGGACGTCCTGCGCGAACGTCGCGTCGGTGCTCGTCTTGGTCGAGGTGCCCACGGGGAGTCTCCTTGTGCGGTCGGCGGGTGGCAGTGGTTCGCAACGCCGCCGGCCAGGCCGGCATTCCAACGGGAGCGACCCTACCCTGCCGTCCGTAGACTGCACCGCATGGGACGCGCGGGTCGCTACACGTTGTCGGTGATGGCGTGGGTGGCGGCGTTCGCCGGGTGGTCCAGCGTGGTCGGGCTCGTGGTCGCGGCGGTCACCGGCGACCGGCCGCGTTCGGTCTCGCCGGGCGCCTCGGCCCTGCTCACGGTGATCGTGCCGCTGGTGCCGACGCTGGTGGCGTTGTGGTTCAACGACTGGGCCCGCGACGGCTTCCCGACCGCGCAGCAGCGCCGCACGGCCGCAGTGGCGGCTCGCCCGGCGCCGGTGGCGGCGGACCCGGCGCCCGAGCCGGAGCCGGAGCCCGAACGCGTGCCGGAGCCGGTACCGAGCGGCTTCCCCGTCGCGCCGCTACTGCGTGACGAGGGGCGCTTCTAGCGCCGCCAGGTACTTTTCCGCGTCCAGCGCGGCCGCGCACCCGGTGCCGGCCGCCGTGATCGCCTGCCGGTAGACGTGGTCAACGACGTCGCCACACGCGAACACGCCGGGGATGCTCGTTCGCGTCGACGGCGACTCGACGGCGATGTAGCCCTCGGTGTCGAGGGCAACCTGGCCGATGAACAGGTCGGTGTTCGGGGTGTGGCCGATCGCGACGAACAGCCCGGTCACCGGCAGCGTGGTCTTGGTGCCCTCGACGGTGTCGGTCAGCTCGATGCCCTCGACCGTGGACTCGCCGAGGACGTCGGTCACGGCGGCGTTCCAGGCGAACGAGATCTTGTCGTTGGCCAGCGCCCGGTCCTGCATGATCTTGCTCGCGCGCAGCGAGTCGCGGCGGTGCACGACGGTGACCGACTTCGCGAACTTGGTGAGGAACGTCGCCTCCTCCATCGCGGAGTCGCCGCCGCCGACGACGGCGATGTCCTGGTCGCGGAAGAAGAACCCGTCGCAGGTCGCGCACGAGGACGCGCCGCGGCCGATGAGGCGCTGCTCGTTCGGCAGGCCGAGCCAGTTGGCGCGGGCGCCGGTCGAGATGATCGCGGTGTGCGCGGCGTACTCCTGCTCGCCGACCCAGACGCGCTTGACGTCGCCGGTGAGGTCGACGCGGGTGACGTCGTCGGTGATGAACTCCGCGCCGAAGCGTTCGGCCTGGCGGCGCATGTTGTCCATCAGCTCGGGGCCCATGACGCCCGTGGGGAACCCCGGAAAGTTCTCGACCTCGGTCGTCAGCATGAGCTGGCCGCCCGCACCGATCCCCTCGATGACCAGCGGCTTGAGGTCGGCCCGGGCGGTGTACAGCGCGGCGGTCAGCCCGGCGGGACCGGAACCGATGATGACGACCTCGCGGATGGCGCTCACGGCCGGCCTCTCGTAACGACGGTGACGGGTCTGGAACGCCGATCGTACCGGCGCGGATTCCCGTGACAGGATGCCCGACATGACGGTCACGGCGGCGCACGACCCCGCTGCGGCCCTGCGGTGCGCGGTGCACCCGGGCCTGCCCGCGACCGACACCTGCCCGGTCTGCGCGAGACCCCGCTGTGCCGCCGACGCGCTGGCCGCGCTCGGCGGCGGCTGCCTCGCCTGCGAGGGCCGGCGCGGGCGGCCGGGGCCGCCGCCCGCCGACCTGCGCGCCCTGGTCGGCGCGGCCTGCGTGTCCGGCCTGGTCGCCGTCCCGACCGGCCTGGTGGCCTCGGAGTACGTCGGCGCGGGGTTCGTGGGCTGGGTGGTGCCGGTGTTCGCCGGCATCGTCGTGTCGATCGCGGCCGAGGCGGGCGCCGGCAAGCGGCGGGGGCTCGCGCTGCGGCTGCTCGCCGCCGGGTACTCCGTGCTGGCCATCGCGCTCGGCCTGGCGCAGCCGCGCGCGGCCGGGAGCCCGTTCACGCCGGTGGGGCGGGTGCTCGGGCTCTACGCGCTCGCGGCGTTCGGCTCCTGGCTCTGGACCGCGCCGCCCCGCGTGGTGAAGCGCGCGCCCGACGAGGGCTAGCTAGAGGCCGGCCGGGCGGTCGATGCGCTGGAAGTCGAGCACGTCGCCACCGGCTACGGCGCCGCAGCTCGCGCCAGCGACGAACACGTCGATCTTGTTCGACGGCGTACCGCGGCTGGAGACGTACGGGAACGCCACGATGATCGCGGGCTTGCCGGCGAACGTCGCGAAGTCCACGACCAGCGGCACCGCCGCGGTGGAGGGCTGGCCCTTCGCCAGCTCGGCGACGCAGGCCGCGTACCGGCTGTCGTCGGTCGCCACCGCCAGCCTTGAGTTCAGCACCTCGCCTTGCGTCGCGCCCTTCTCCGCGCTTGCCCGCGGCGTGGCCGCGACGTCCGGCGCCGCGGCGCCCGCGACGGCGGAGTCCCTGGCGCCGTTGACCGCCGCGACGAGGGTGCCGGCGAGGTTGGCGCGGGTGTAGTCGAGGCCGGATGCGAGCCGCTTGGTCGCAGCGCCGGAGTCGAGCGACGTAGCCGGGCTGAGCGCGGTGGTGGCGGCGGAGCCGGGCGACTTGGTGGTGTTGCGCAGCAGCGGCACGCTGACCGCGGTGAGCAGCGCGACGCCCGCGGCAACGGCGGCGATCCCGGCGAACGACGGGCGCCGCCGGATCGGTACGACGACGTCGCCGGCGCGGCGCCCCCCCGGCGTCGCCGCGGCGAGCAGCGCGGCGTCCAGGGCGGCGGCCGCGTCGGCGGGCATGGCGACTCTGGGGACCTCGGCGAGCGCGGCGGCGGTGGCGGTGAGGCCGGCGACGTCGGCCGCGCACTGCGCGCAGAGGAGGACGTGGGCCTCGACGGCGACGGCGGCGGTCGCGTCGAGGTCGCCGGCCGCGTACGCGGCCAGCTCCTCCATCGGGACGTGCTGCTCGGTCATCGCTGCCTCGGGTCAGGGGTGCGGGGGTCGGTACCTGGGTCGGACGCGCCGGGCCCGGCCGGGGTTCCCGACCGCAGGTGGCCGAGCAGCGTGGCGAGCTGGACCCGGCCGCGGTGGCAGCGGCTCTTGACGGTGCCCGTCGGCACCTCGAGGACGGCCGCGGCCTCCTCGACGCTGTACCCCTCCAGGTCGACGAGCACGATCGCGATCCGCTGCTCGGGGGTGATCCGCTGCAACGCCGCCACGACGTCGTAGCCGAGGTCGAGCCGCCCCTGCGGGTCCGCCGGGTCGGCGAGCGTCGCGCTGCTCTCGTCCAGCGGCGCGGTCGGGCGGACGCGAGAGCGCCGCATCAGGTCGAGGCAGGCGTTGACGACGATGCGGTGCAGCCAGGTCGAGAACAGCGCGTCGCCGCGGAACGCCCCCGCCGTACGGAACGCCTTGACGAACGCGTCCTGCACCGCGTCGGCCGCGTCGGTGGGGTCGCCCAGCGTGCGCAGCGCGACCGCCCACGCGCGGTCCCTGTGCCGCGACACGAGCACGCCGAACGCCGCCGCGTCGCCGCCGGCGTGGCGGGCCAGCAGCTCGGTGTCGGACAGGTCCTCCAGCATCGCCGGAAAGCCTAGCGCCGCGGCCGGTTGCCGCCGGAGCGGTGTGTCACGTGAAACGCGGCTCACCGGAAGAAGCCGAGCTCCGCGATCGCGGCGCTGAACTTGCCGCCGTTGGGGACCAGCCTGGTCACCCAGACCAGCCAGTAGCGGGCCGTCGTCCCGGGCTTGGGCCGCAGGGTGACCGGCACCTTGACGTCCGTGGCGGAGGCGACGACGGGGAACGACGCGACGTCGCCGCCCGGCGTGTCCGTCGCCCGCAGCTCGACCGACTCGCCCGGCTGCGCGAACGCGACGACCACCCGGTCGAACGCCGTCGGCTTGCCGAAGTCGGCGAGCAGGCCGACGCCGGACTTGAGGTTGCCGAACGCCGGGGTGTTGAAGTACGTCGTCGTGTGCCACGCGTCGGTGGCGTCTCCGTTGTAGGCGAGGGCGACCTCGTTGTGGTTCTCCTCGCCGTCGCCCTGCGGGTCGAAGTCGCGGACGCTGACCGGCAGGATCGGCGTGCCCGGCGCGGCGCTCTCCTGCGGGGCGGCGGACGCCAGCGCGCCGAGCCCCGGCAGCTTGGAGACCTGGCCGGGCACCCGCCCCACGGCGAGACCGGCGAGCAGGCCTAGGACCCCGACGCCGGCGACGACGAGTGATGGGACGCCGAAGCGGAGCCAGCGGTTGGACCGGCGCGGCTCCGGCTCGTCGGGCAGCGCCGGGCGCGCGGTCGCGCCGCCGCCCTCGCCGGGCAGCACCGCGAGCGCGGCGACCAGCTCGTTCGGCGTCCGGATCGGCGCCGACTTCTTGAGCACCTCGGGGATCAACGTCCGGACGACGACCGCGTCGACCTCGCGCGGGACGCCGGCCCGGACCTGGCGCGGCGCGCAGAGCCGCCCCTCGCGGTACTGCGCGCGGGGCAGCTCCGGCTCGGCGCCGTCGACGGAACGCCCTGTCAGGCAGGCGTAGAGGAGGCAGGCGACCGCGCGGGTGTCGCGGTGCTCCTTCGGCAGGTGCTCGTCGGGCAGCGCCGGGCCGCCGGCCGGGCGGCTCGCCGCGGAGAGCTCGAAGTCGGTGACCTTGATCGCGCCGTCCGGGCAGACGACGACGTTGTGCGCGTCGAGGCCGAGATGGGCGACGCCGCGCGCGTGGGCGTACGCCACGGTCTCCGCGACCTGCGCGGCGACGGTCGTCGCCCGGGCCGGCGAGAGCGGCCCGTCCATCAGCAGGTCGACGAGCGCGTCGCCCTCGACCCACTCGCCGACGACGTAGGTGAGCCCGCCCTCCTCGGCCGCGTCGAGCACGCTCGCGATCCGGGGATGCGTCAGCCGGCCGGCGGCGACGGCGGCGTCGAGGAACGCCGCCGTGTCGCCCGCGAGCCGTTCCGGGTGGTCGAGGATCTTCACGGCCACCGGCCGGGCGAGCACCTGGTCCATGCCGCGCCACGTCGTCGTGCAGGCGCGGGACGCGATCGGCCGCTGGAGGCGGTACCGCCCGGCGAGCAGCGTGTCGGGCGCCGCCGTCAGCTGCTCGGTCACGTCTTCCATGCTAGGGCGTGTCTCCCAATCCGCTGATCTGCTGTGCGACGCCCAGCACGGCGCCTCGCGGCGTTGTCGTCGGCGCCGAGAGCGCTGCTCTCGACCCCTCCTCCGCCTGGCGATGCACCGCCCTGGACGCCGCTCGCGACGATCGCGGACTGAGAGACACGCCCTGGGGCGTACGGCCCGGTCGGCGAGCCGGTCAGGCGACGCGGCCCACGTAGTAGCTGCCGGTCCAGATCGGGGCCAGCTTCACGACGTCGCCGCTCTTCGGCGAGTGCCACATCTTGTTATTGCCGGCGTAGATGCCGACGTGGTGGATGCCGCCGCCGGAGACGATGAACACGAGGTCGCCGACCTTGATGGCCGACTTGGCGACGTGCTTGACCGAGTTGTACTGCTGGGCGGAGTTGTGCGGCAGCGTCTTGCCGAGCCGCGACCAGACGTAGCGGGTGAAGCCGGAGCAGTCGAACCTGCTCGGACCCGCGGCGCCGTACTGGTACGGCGCGCCCTTGTGCTTCGCGGCCTCGGACACGGCGCGCTGCCCGATCGGCGCCTGGCTCGGCATCGTGACGAGGGCCTCGCCGCTCTTGCTCGCGCCGTACGCCTTCTCGCCGAGGTACCTCGCGTAGATCCACGTCGAGTGCTGGATCGGGAACGAGATGCCGATCTGGCCGTTCTTGTTCGTCTTCTTGACCTGGGACTTGGTCCAGGTCTTGGCGCCGGCCGCGCGGACGTAGAACACGATCTGCCGGTTGGTCAGGCGGGTGTGGTTCGACGAGAGCGTCGCGACCCACCCCTGGACGTGGCCCTTGGCCATGGACGAACGCAGCGGCGTGAGGCCGAGGTTGGTGGCCGGAACGGCCGAGGCGGGCGTGGCGGCCACCGCGAACAGCCCGGAGGCGGTGAGGGTGAGGCCGAGCAGGGCGGTGGCCGGGCGGAGGAACGCGCGGCGGAGCCCGGAATGGCGCACGGACATGAAGAGCTGATCCCTTCCCATCCGCCTGCGAGGTCAGCTGTCGGGTTCGGGCTGGAAGGCTGCCCGGCCGGTCGGAACCGGCTTCACCCCGAGGCCGCGGTACGCGGCCGTGGGACCTGTGGGTCCCCCGCTCCTGCCCCGCAATGGTGACGGTGGGCGGGCGCCCGTGGGGTCGAGGGGCAGGACTCGGCGTTTCGACCCGGGCGGTGGTGCTGCGCCGTTGAACACGGCGATCAGGCCGCTCCGTACGGACGGGGCGACCCGGGGGACGTTACGGAACGGCCCCAGGCTTGTCCACTTCTAGGGACTCAGTTTCGACGGCGGGCCGCCCGATCCTGGCTCGGTCGGCCTGGTCACGCCGAAGAAGTCGTTCAGGTAGACGGGCTGGACGCGGACGTTCGCCCCGGTGTGCGGCGCCGCGATCATCAGCCCGTTGCCGAGGTAGAGCGCGACGTGGTGGATGGATCCCGGGTTGGCCGGGTTCGTCCCCCAGAACAGCAGGTCGCCGGGGAGCAGCGCGCCGAGGTCGGGGTGCGAGCCGGCGAACCACTGCTGGCGCGACGTACGCGGGAGGTCGAGCCCGGCCTGGCGGTACGCCCACCCGGTCAGCCCCGAGCAGTCGAACGACTCGGGCCCGACGGCGCCCCACTGGTACGGCTTGCCGAGCTGGGTGCGCGCGGCCTCGATGGCACGCGCGGCGACGGCGGTCGGTGGCGAGGTGGCGTCGCCGCGCAGGGCGGCGAGCCCGGGGCCGGTGAAGCCGGCGGCGGAACGCGCGGAGGCGAGACGGGCCTCGAACGCGCGCTGCGCGGCTGCCTCGGCGGCGATCCGGTCGGCCTCGGCGATCCGCAAGACGTCGGCGCCGGCCTCGGCGAGCAGCGCCTGCTGCGTGCCGAGCGCGCGCTGGACGCGCTGGGCGGCGTCGGCGACGCGGCGTTCCAGCCTGGTCTGGCGCAGCGCCACCGCCTTCAACGTCGCTGCGGCGGTTTCGGCGACGTGCAGCGAACGGTCGGCCGCGGCGACGGCGACGCCGTCGCGGCGCAGGACGGAGTTGACGTTCGCGATCCGGCCGAACGCGTCGTGCAGGTCGGCCGAGTCCATGACGGAGGCGTACAGCGTCATCGCGCCGCCGCTCATGTAGAGCGCGCGGATGCGGAGGTTCCTGGTGTCGCTGCCGGCGTCCGCGGCGCGGGCCGCGTCGTCGACGGCGGCCTGCGCGCCGAGCCGGGCGGAGACGGCGCGGGCCAGGTCGTCGTTGGCGGCGTTGTAGTCCTCGACGGCCTGCGCGGCCTGCAGCTCCAGCGCGTCGACGGCCTTGCGCAACGCCGCGGCCTTGCGCTTGGCGGCGTCGAGGCCGGGCGAGGCCGATGCGGTGGTTGCCGGGAGTACGGCGCCCGCGACCGTGATGACGGCGGCGAGGAGGAACGAGACGCCGCGCCTGCCGGTCATACCGACTTCCCGGAAGCGGTCGCGACGGCGTGCGTCCACTTCCTGGTCGCGCCGATGCGGTGGAAGACCAGCGTGGTGACCTCGCGGTGGACGGTCACCGTGACGGTGCCGTCGGTGGCGACGGCGAAGTCGGCCGGCGCGATCGTCGCGCCGTGGTCGACGGCGTAGGCGACGGCGGACTCGTACGCCTTCTGCACGTCGCGGTTCAGGCGCCACGTGTCGGCGCCGGCGATCGCGGCGTTCTGGGCGGTGTCGGACGCGCCCACGCGCGCGACGCCGACGGCGATCGCGTCGAACGACGGGATGGCGACGAGCACGATCACAGCGGTGATCTTGGTCAGCCAGCCGACGATGACGTCGCCTCGGTCGTTGCGGTCCACGCACATGGAGTCGGCGGGTTCCGGTACGGCCTTGAGGCGCGGCCTCAGCGGCGGCCGAGCCCGCGCGCCAGCCTGGTCACCGCGTCGAGCTCGGCGACGTGCATCCGCCGCGCGGCCGAGACGTACAGGGCGGCGCCCACCACGCCCGCGACGAGCAGCTCCACCAGCGACCCGCCGAACCCCACGCCCGTCCGCGCGTGGACGACGGCGGCGGCGCCCCACGCCCCGAGCCCCGCGATGCCGGCCGCGACCAGCGAGCGCACCAGCGTCCGCGCGATCCGCCGCCCGTCCAGCCCGCCGAGGCGGCGGCGGAGCAGCACGAACAGCACCAGCGCGCCGACGACGTAGGACACCGCGTACCCCGCCGCCAGCGCCACGATCCGCGCGCGGCCGGTCAGCAGCAGCGCCACGACGATGTCGGCGACGACGTTGACGGCGTTGACGACGATGTTCACGACGGCGGGGGTGCGCGAGTCCTGCAGCCAGTAGAAGACGCGAGCGAGGAGCTGGAACGCGCTGAACGGCAGCAGCCCGCACGCGAACGCCACCAGCACCCGGCCGATGAACGCCGCGTCGCCGGGCGACAGCGCGCCGTGCGACAGCGCGACGACGGCGACCGGCCGGGCCAGCACGACCAGCCCCACCGCGGCCGGCACGAGGATCACGGCGATGAGACGGAGGCCGTTCGACAGCTCGGAGCGGACCAGCGCGAGGTCGCCGGCCACCGCGTGGCCGCTGATCAACGGCGCCAGCGCCGTGATGACCGACACCGCGACGATCGCGTGCGGCAGCGAGAAGAGCTGGAACGCGTACGTGTACGCCGTGTACCCGCCTTCGAGCCGCGCGCCCGTCGCGAGCCGGACGACGACGAGGTAGCCGAGCTGGTTCGCGACGACGTAGGTCAGCACCCAGCCGCCGAGCCGGGCGAGCGAGGAGAGCCGCGACCGGTCGATCCGGCGCGGGCGGAACGCGAACCCGGCCCGCCGGAGGAACGGCACCAGCGCCAGCGTCTGCACGACGATGCCGAGCGTCGTGCCGGCGCCGAGCACGAGGAACTGCGCGGTCGTCAACGACTCCGGCGACGGCGGCCGCGGGCCCGGCAGCATGACGAACACCACGGCGGCCAGCACGACGACGACGTTGTTCAGCACCGGCACGGCCATCGGCGCGGCGAAGCGGCCGCGCGCGTTGAGGATCGCGCCCATCGTCGCGCCCGCGCCGTAGAACAGCACCTGCGGCAGGAACAGCCGCAGCAGCCCGGTCGCGAGCCGTAGCTGGGAGGGGTCGAGGCGGGAGCCGTACGCCCGCACGATCGCCGGGGCGAACGCCTCGCCCGCGACGACCGCGACCGCGAGCGCGGCGACGACGAACGTCAGCAGCCCCTGCGCGAACCGTTCGCCCCCGTCGTCGTCCTCGCGGGCCGCCTGGACCAGCGGCCGGACGACGACGGAGGTGAGGATGCCGCCGAGGAGCAGCTCGTACACGATGTTCGGCAGCGTGTTGGCGACGTTGTACGGGTCCGCCACGCGCGAGAGCCCCAGCGCGGCGGCGATGGCCGCGAGCCGGAGGAACCCGGTCGCGCGCGACGCGATGGTGCCGAGCGCCATGACGCCGCTGGAGCGGTGCAGCGAGGTGCCGTCCTCGGTCATGCCGGGTCGGGGCGCACGGCTCGGCGGCGCCGGCGGACCAGCCTGGTCGCCGAGGCCACGAGCAGCAGCGCGAACGCCACTCCCGTCACGCCGAGCGCGACGGCGCCGTAGGCGGTCGAGCGCACGCTGACCGTCGTCCCCGTGCCGAGCGGCTGGCCGTCGGTCCCGAGCAGCTGGACGTTGATCTTGAACACGCCGCCCGTCGTGGCCCGGCCCTTGATGGTCAACGTCGACTGGCCCGGCGGGATCACCACCTCGCGGCCGCGCTCGTACCCGTCCTTGCGGTCCAGCTCGAGGCGGCGGTTGGAGTTCAGGCGGACCTTCACGCGCACCGGCTGGCCGAGGTCGTTCTTGAAGGTGAGCGGGATGCGGCCGCTGCGCCCGGTCATCACGACCAGGCCGCCGGGGGTGACCCGCAGCTTGCCGAGCTGCTGGCGCACCGCCGCCGCGACCGTGTCGATCAGCCGCCGCCCGCGCGGGTCGCCGTCGCGCCACTCGGCCGAGGCCGCGCGGAGCAGCGCGTTGTCGAGCTCGGCCAGCTCCTCGGGTGCGCGCTTGGGGTCGGTGAGGATGCCGCGGACGCGTTGGAGCAGCCGCCGCGTGTCGAGCAGTCGCCGGACGTGGTCGGGCGCGAGAACGCCGCCGTTGCCCGGAGCCCTGGTGCGCGCGGCCGCGCTCGGCTCGTCGCCAAGCAGGTCGCCGAGCCCGACCGCCTGGATCCACGGCGCGGCCGCGCTCTGGTCGAGCAGCTGCGCCGCGAAGTCGCGGACCGGCGGCTCCCAGGTGCGTGGCGGCGTGATGACGACGTCGCGCAGGTCGCCCGGGCGTTCGAGCGCGATCATCGCCGTGTCGGCGAGGAACCGTTGCGCCGCAAGCCGCGGCCCGGCCTCGCGCTCCGGGTCGGCGACGAAGCCGTTGAGCTGCGCGTCGGTGACCAGCGCGGTCATCGACCCCAGCGCGCCGCTGGCGAGCGGCGTCGGCGCGGTCGGCGTGTAGTTGAGCTGGTCGGCGAGCGGCAACGCCGTCTCCGGCACGACCACGCCCTTCACGCCCTGCCCCGACAGCAGCGCCTCGACGGCCGGGTCGAGCGCGCTGCCCGGCGGCCAGGCCAGGCGGGAGTTGCCTGTGGTGCCGAGCTCGCGCTTGAGCACCTCGCGCCCGAGCTGGAAGGCCCGCCCGGCGTCCGCGGCCAGCGCGCCGGTCGCCGTCGTCGCGAGGTCCGGGTCGGCGTACGGCAACGGGAGCACGGTCGCGCCCCGCAACGCCGCCCGCGCGCGTTCAAGCCAGGTCCGCGCCGCCGTCGTCCCGGCGCCCTCGTGCCCGAGGACGGTGTACGGCGTGGTCATCCGGTGCACCGCGTCCAGCAGCTCGGGGTCGACCGCCCACGTCAACGGCACCCTGCTGGCCGCGCCGATCGCGAGCAGCCCGTCCAGCCGCCCGTCACTCACCGAGCCGGCCAGGCCGTCGTCGAAGAAGTCGTTGCGGATGCCCCGGTGCGACGGCTCGGCGAGCGGCCAGACCCAGGCGAGCCGCACCTTCGGCGCGGCCTTCGGCCACCACATGACGAACGTGTCCACGGCGCCGACGACGCCGGTGCCGTTGCGGACCTCGATGCGCAGGGGGAACACGCCGGGCGCGGTGGCCCGCCCGAACGGCAGCGCGCGCAGCGCGACGTCGAAGTCGACCTCGCCGGTCGCGCCCCCCGCCAGCTCCCCGTCGCCGAGGCGGGCGTCGGCGACCCGGGTGCCGAGCCGCGCGGGCGCGCCGCCGGCGGCGATCGAGGAGCGGCCCCTCAGCCGCTGCCCGAACCGCAGCCCGACCCGCAGGCGGCGTAACGGGTCGGTGCCGGTGTTGACCGCGCGGGCGCGGATGACCAGCCCGTCGGTGACGCCGGGAACGAGCGCCGCCGTCAGCGCGCGCACGTCGACGCGGACGACGTTGTCGGCGGGGTCCTCCTGGGCGGTGACAGGAGCGGGCGCCAGGACGGCGAGGGCGACGACCGCGGCGGCGAGGCGCCGGAAGAGCGTCACGCGGAGTCCGCGAGCAGCGCGGGCACCTTCTCGACCAGCGCGCGCTCGTCGGCGTAGGCGAGGCGGTCGCGCGCCTCGGGCAGCGGCACCCAGGCGACCTCGCTCACCTCGATGTCCGCGTCGGACAGCTCGCCGCCGACGCGGACGAGCAGGTAGTGGTGCACGGTCTTGTGCACGCGGTGCCCGTCGGCGACGAACCAGAAGTCGATCGACCCGAGCGGGGCGACGACCTCGCCGGTGATCCCGGTCTCCTCGGCGACCTCGCGGACGGCGGCCGCCTCCGGCGACTCGCCCTCCTCCAAGTGCCCCTTCGGCAGCGACCAGAGCAGCCGGCCGCGGCGGTCGATCCGGCCGATCAGCGCCGCGGAGGCGTCCGGGCTGGCGGAGTCGAGCACGATGCCGCCCGCCGAGGTCTCCTCGACGCGGGAGAGCCGGCGCCGGCGTGGCGCGGGACGGCTCGTTGGGGCGGCCACACGGGTGATCCTATGCGCCGCGAGCGACCGTTCCAGGGGGGCGCGGTCAGCGCCGCAGCATGGCCCCCGCGACCATCGGCGCGCTGCGCCAGGCCGTCTCGTCCACGTGCCTCGCGGCCGGCGAGGCCGCGCCCGGCTCGACCAGGTCGGCGACCGTGCCGCCCACCAGCGAGAGCAGGTCGGCGGTCCTGATCTGCAACGCCGTGCTGCCGTCGCCGGTCGCCGCGAACACGACCTCCTGGTCGCGCACCAGCGTGTCGGCGACCGTCCGTACCTCGGTCGGCAGGCCTACGGGACAGACAAGGGACGGGTGGTAGTCGGTGATCGCGCTGACGCGGTCCGGCCGGGTCGGGCGGACCGCGCGGGCCCGCATCGCGCGCGCGATCGCGCTGGTGGCCGGGGTGGCGTTCGCGGGGAGGAGCGCCGCGACCAGGGTGTCGTCGGCGTCGAAGAGGCGGACGGCCAGGCAGCTCGCGGGCGGCAGGCCGAGCACGGCGGGCAGGTCCGCCGCCGAGTCGATCCGCCGGGGGAGGTGGACGATCTCGTGCAGGATCTCGGCCGCGAGCAGTTCGCGGGTGATGTCCAGAGGGCCGCGCATGGAGCTCCGTTCGGTCCGTCCCCACGCTATGCCGGGCGGGGGACGAGGGGTAGAGGCCGTTCGGGTATCGGACCCACTGCTGGAGCCGGTCCCGCCCCTACCCGCCCGATTCGGACAGCAAACGCGGGTGCTCGCGACGCCGTACCCTGACTCCCCGTGTCCCGACTCACCGACGCCCAGCGGCACGCCGTCGCCGAGCTGCTGCGGATCGCGCCGGTCGCCGACGACCTCGGCCGCCGGTTCGCGGCGGCGGGGCACCGGCTCTACCTCGTCGGCGGCTCGGTCCGCGACGCGCTGCTCGGCCGCCTCGGCGACGACCTCGACTTCGCCACCGACGCCCGGCCCGAGCAGGTCCTCGGCATCGTCGGCGAGTGGGGCGCCACCTGGGAGACCGGGCGGGCGTTCGGGACCATCGGGGTGGCGCGCGGCGAGGTGCGGTGCGAGATCACGACGTTCCGCGCGGAGACGTACGACCCCGACTCGAGGAAGCCCGAGGTGGTCTACGGCGACACCCTCGACGGCGACCTGTCCCGCCGCGACTTCACCGTCAACGCGATGGCCGTCGCCGTACCCGACCACGAGTTCGTCGACCCGTACGGCGGCCTGGCCGACCTGGCCGAGGGCGTGCTGCGGACGCCGGGCACGCCGGAGCAGTCGTTCGGCGACGACCCGCTGCGGATGCTGCGGGCGGCGCGGTTCGCGGCGCAGCTGGGCTTCTCGCCCGCGCCCGAGGTCGTCGCGGCGATGGCCGGCATGGCCGAACGCCTCGCGATCGTCTCCGCCGAACGCGTCCAGGCCGAGCTGTCCAAGCTGCTGCTCGGCCGCGAGCCCGCCCGCGGCCTGATGCTGCTCGTCGACACGGGGCTCGCCGAGCAGGTGCTGCCCGAGCTGCCCGCGATGCGTCTCGCCATCGACGCCGTGCACCGGCACAAGGACGTCTACCTGCACTCGCTCGCCGTGCTGGACAACGCCATCGCGCTCGAGCCCGACGGCCCGGACCTGCTGCTGCGCATGGCCGCGCTGCTCCACGACATCGGCAAGCCGGCGACGCGCGAGATCGGCCCGGACGGGGTGTCGTTCCACCACCACGAGGTGGTCGGGGCGAAGCTGGCCCGCAAGCGGCTGCGCGCGCTTAAGTACTCCAAGGCGTTCACCGACGACGTCTGCCGCCTGATCGAGCTGCACCTGCGGTTCCACACGTACCGGATGGGGTGGACCGACGCCGCGGTCCGGCGCTACGTCACCGACGCCGGCCCGCTGCTCGACCGGTTGCACCTGCTGGTCCGCAGCGACTGCACGACCCGCAACCGCGCCAAGGCGGAGCGGCTGGCGGCGTCGTACGACTCCCTCGAGCACCGCATCGTCGAGCTGATGGCGGCCGAGGAGCTGAAGGCGGTCCGCCCCGACCTCGACGGCACCGAGATCATGACGATCCTGGGCGTCCCGCCGGGCCCGCTGGTCGGGCAGGCGTACCGGTACCTGCTCGACCTGCGGATGGAGCGCGGTCCTGTCCCGCACGACGAGGCGGTCGAGCTGCTCCGCGCGTGGGCAGCGGAGCACGATCTAGTTCTTTAGGACTATGCAGGATGGTCCCGCCGACTCATGCGCGGGCGGGTCCTAAGCACCGATAGTCACGATGTGACCGGAAAGATGCCCGGCCGGGGCGCCCTCGCCGCGGCCCTCGCGGCCGGCTGCGTAGCCCTTTCGCTGAGCGGCTGTGGCTCCTCCGTCGCCGACTCGGCCGTGACGCTGACCGGCGTCAGGGACGCGTACGTCGTCCCCGTCACCGGCGCGGAACGCCCCGCGAGCGACGGGCAGAAGCTCGGCAAGGGCGACCGGGTCCGTACCGGCGCCGCCGGCACCGCCACCCTCGGCGTCCGCGGCCGCCTCGTCGTCCTCGGCCCGGCCACCGAGGTCGGCGCACCCGACGGCGCGACCGTCGTCCTCAGCCGCGGCTCGGTGCTCGTAGACCGCCGCCGCGGTCCCGGCCTCACCCTCTCCGCGGGCGACACGACCGTTGACGACGTCAGCGCGGGCGCCGTTCGCGTCGAGCGGTCGTACTCCGTCCAGGTCGCCGCGCTCTCCGCGCGCGTCCGGGTGCGCACCGCGGCGGGCGCGACGCTGCGCCTCCCCGCGCTCTTCCAGGTCGTCGCCGCCGGCCGGGCGCTGCCCGCCGCCGGCACCGTGCTGCACCTGCGCCACGACGCCTGGGAGCGTTCGGTCATCCCCGGCGTCGTCGAGGACGACCAGCGGCTCAACGACATCGCCGCGGGCCTCGACACCGCGGGCGCGGTCGTCGTCCCCGCCGCGTACGTCCCCGCCCCCGGGGGGCACGCGAGCGACGGCCTGCTCGCCGACGCCATCGGCCGCGCGGCCGGCCGCGACGACACCCGCCGCGCCGCCGCGGCGGCGAAGGCCCGCGCGTGGCGCGGTGCGGGCGGTTCGTGGGGCGTCGTCGCGGCGCTGCTGAAGACCTCCGTCGCCGACGTCGGCTCGGCCGTCGCCGACCTGCTGCACGGCGTTCCCGCGCCGTCCGCCTCGCCGACCCCCGCGCCGAACGCCCCGGTCGCCGGCCGTTCCCCGCAGCCCGGCGTCAGCCCGACGCCGCAGCCCACGCAGCAGCCGACGCGCAACCCGGGAACGCCCGGCAACAGCCGCCCGCCGAGCACCAGGCCGCCGACCAGCCCGCCGACGAGCGAGAGCATCACCGATCAGGTGAAGGACATCATCCCGACGCCGTTGCTGCCGCTGGTCGACTCGCTGATCGGGTGACCGAGACGTACCCGAGCGCTGTCACGCCGTAGCCGATCGCGATGACCGAGAGCACGCCGTACGACTTCCCGGTGTCCGGCAGGATCAGCGCCGCGAGCACCGCCGCCGACACGAACGTGACGTTGAACAGGATGTCGTAGAACGCGAACACCCGGCCGCGGAACGCGTCCGCCACCGACTCCTGCACGATCGTGTCGACGCAGATCTTGATGCCCTGCGCGACCAGGCCGAGCAGCAGCGCCGCCGCGAGGAACGCCGGCTGCGTGTACGGGAAGCCGAGCGCCAGCTCGACCACGCAGGCCGCCGCGAGCAGCGCCACGACCCAGGCGTCCTTCCCGATCCGCCGCGTCGCCACCGGCGTGATCAGCGCGGCGAGGATCACGCCGACCGCGCTCGCCGCCAGCACCTGGCCGAGCCCGCCCAGGCCCGCGCGGTAAACGCCGTTGGCTTTGAAGTAGTTGCGGTACAGCAGCAGAGTCGCGACCGTCGAGAGGCCGTAGAAGAAGCGGTGCGCGCTGATCGCCGCCAGCGCGTACGCCGGCTTCCTCCTGCGCCACACGTGCCGCGCGCCCGCGCCGATGCCGCCGAGGACCGCGCGCAACGCGTCGCGCGTCGACTCGCGTTCGGCGTCGTCGTCGCTGTCCGGGCCGAGCAGGTCCGCGTCCATCCGGCGCGCGACCATCGCGGACGCGACGTACATCAGCGCCGCCGTGACCACCACCGCGGCGCTCGCGCCGTCGCCGTCGCCGAACGCCTTGCGGACGCCGAAGCCCAGTCCGCCGCCGACCACCGCCATCACCGTGCCCGACGTCGTGGAGACGGCGTTCGCGACGACCAGGCGGCCCGGCGGAACGACGTGCGGCAGTGCAGCGGACAGCGAGGACAGGAAGAACCGGTTGACCGACAGCACCGCGAGCGTCGCGACGTAGAACGCCGGGTTGTCCACGCCGTTCGCGATCAGCAGCGCGACGACCAGCGCGAGCGCGGCGCGGACGGCGTTGGCGCGGACCAGGATCGTGCGGCGGCGCCAGCGGTCGATGAACACCCCCGCGAACGGCCCGACCACCGAGTACGGCAGCAGCAGCGTCGCGAACGCCGCCGCCGTCCGTCCCGCGGTCGCCTGCTTCTCGGGCGAGAACAACACGAACGACGCAAGCGCCACCTGGAACACGCCGTCGGCCGCCTGGGCGGTCAGCCGGGTCGCGTAGAGCTGCCCGAAGTGCGGCTCCCGCAGGACCGCGCGCAGGTCGGTCAGCACCGGCCCACCGTACGGGAACAGGTCAGATGCCTGGGCGCTGCCATTGCGGGTCGTCGTCGGCCATCGCCGCGGCATCGAAGCCCGACGGCGCCCGCTCCTCCCAGCTGCCCGGTTGCTCGATGAGGAAGTAGTCGTAGTACTTGTTGAACGTCACCACGAAGCGGTCCAGGAAGCCGTCCGTACCCAGCAGCCCCTGGAACGGCATGGCGAGGGTCGGGTCCTTCACGAATGCCGCACGCGCGGCCCACGAGACGGATTGATCTGCCACGAGGTTGATGTCGATGACCTCGAACTGCACGGGCCATTGGCCGCCCAACATCCGGATCGAGCCGGTCTCCGCGCCCGTCCGTCCGAGGCGGATGTTGAGCGCATCCGCAACGCCCCTGTCGAACACCGTGATGGGTGCCCCGCTGTCGATGAGCGCTCGAAGGGTCCAGTCGCCGTGCGGTTCGAGCCGGACGCGGACGTCGACGGTGGGCCGGAGAATGGGCGGGTTGCCCTCTTCGCGGTACGGGTGCTTCCTGATGATGCCTGGAACTGTCAGCCCATTCCGATGACGATGGCCTCGCTGGGCTCAGGAACGAACTGAGCGACCGCTCCCCGCGCCGACGGCCCCATCTCGATCACCTTGCGTACGAGGTCGCGCGACGTCGGTGCGGCGGCGACGACCCGCTCGTCCTTGACAGCCACCCATAGACCGACCCAGCGATCGAGCTCGGCAAGGCGCCGGACTGGTTCGACACGAGAGACATCGTCTGCAGCCATGACCTGACGGTACGTCAGGCGATGCCAGATTCGCGAGACCGATTCCGGCAGTCGCAGAGCCATCGCAGCCTCCTCTCGGCGGTGAGTACCAGGCTACGGAGCAGCACACTGCGTTCGAGGGAGGCGCGCTGTGGTGGCGTCGCTATGGGCTCTCACCGGCACCGCTAGCCAACTGCCTGTCACGTCAAAGCGACCAACACCGTCGAGGCGCCTGCTAACTCGGCGAAGGCCCGACGGCGAGGCGGGCGTGGGCGACGCGTTCGGCCGCCTCCTCGGTGCTGATGCCCTCCGCGTCGGCCGCGCGGTAGATCTCGGTCAGCGTCGTCCCGATCCCGATCAGGTGCGCCTCGACCTGCTCGGTCGTCCAGCCGAGCGCCTCGTACCCGATCAGGTGGATGCCGCCGCCCGCGTTGATCACGAAGTCCGGCGCGTAGAGGATCCCCGCCGCGCGCAGCAGCTCGCCGTCGGAGCGCTGGGAGAGCGGGTTGTTGGCGGCGCCCGCCACGATCCGGCAACGCAGCCGCGGGATCGTCGTCGCGTCGAGGACGCCGCCGGTCGCGCAGGGCGCGTACACGTCGCACTCGGTGTCGAACTCCGATGCCGGCGCCACGACCTCGACGCCGAGGGTGTCGTACAGCGCCTCGACGCGTTCCAGCGACACGTCGCTCACGATCACGTGCGCGCCCGCCTTGACCAGCATCTCCGCCAGCGGCCCGCCGACCGCGCCCGCGCCCTGGACCAGCACCCGGCGCCCGGTCAGGTCCGCCGAGCCGAACGCGTGCGCCACGCTCGCGACGATCCCGTGGAACACCCCGACCGCGGTGTCCGGCGCGGACGAGCCGCTGCCGCCGTTCGCGACGCTGCGCCCGAACGCGTACGGCGTCACCTCGTTCAGCGTGTCCATGTCCGCGGAGTTGGTGTTCATGTCCGGGCCTGTGCGGTACGCGCCGCCGAGGGCGTGCACGTTGCGCCCGTGCCGCAGCAGGAGGTTGCGCCGAACCTCGGGGTCGAGCTCTCCGGGGACCGCGAGGACCGACTTCGCGCCGCCCATCGGCAGCCCCGCGACGGCCATCTTCAACGTCATCGCCTCGGCCAGCCGGCACGCGTCCAGCAGCCCGTCGCCCGGGGTCGCGTACGTCTTCATCCGCGTCCCGCCGGCGCCGGGACCGAGCCGGGTCGAGTGCACCGCGATGAACATGTACGCGCCCGACGGCTCGTCGTACGCGGTCAGCGCGTACTCCCCACCCCACTGCCGCAGAACGTCCTCCATCCGGCGGACGGTACCGGAACTCCGTCGGGCTAGCCGTTCCGGCGGACGGCGGCGGTCACGTGCAGGGCGCCCATCGCGACGACGAGCAGCACCGCCGCGGTCGCGGCGGCCGCCCGGGACGAGCCGGCGGCCGCGCCGTACGTCGACGTCGAGCCCGTTCGCGTCAGGGCGTTCCCGACGGTGCGGGGCGCGCCGGGCCGCGCGGGCGCGACCGGGCCGACGCGGCGCACGGTGCCGTCCTTCGCGACGACGACATCGGCGAGGCCGTCGCCGTTCGTGTCCAGCGCGGTGCCCTCGACCCCGGCGACCGGCGGCATGACGACGGCGCCCTCCAGGGCGGGGGGCAGGCCCGGCGTCGGCGGCAGCGGGACGCCGACCGGCAGGTCCGCAGGCAACGGCGGCAGCGCCGTCGGCAGCGCGACCGGCAGATCGGGAACGGTTCCGCCCGGCAGCGTCGGCACCGGGAGGGACGGGAGGTCCACCGGCAGGGTCGGTACGGGGAGGGTGGGAACCTCGACCGGCAGCGTCGGGACCGGCAGGGTCGGCACGTCGACGGGCAGCGTCGGGACCGGCAACGTGGGCACCGGGATGGTCGGGACCGGCACCGTGGGAACGGGCAGGGTCGGGACGGGCACGGTCGGCACGGGGATGGTCGGTACCGGGATCGTCGGGATGGCGACCGGCAGGGTCGGCACCGGGATGGTCGGCACCGGCGGTACCACCACCGGAACGGTCGGGATCACGACCGGCGGCAGCGTCGGGGCGGGCAGCGGGGTGGCGCCCCCGCCGTTGCCGGCGTATGCCGCCAGCGGCAGGAGGCCGAGCGTCGCCACCGCGCACCCGGCCAGCGCGATCCGTACGTGACCTAAGACCATGACCGACGACCTCCCGTGTCGCCGTCATGTCGGTGCTGAACACCGTTCGGTTGAGCCCCGCCGGGTGGCCTGGTGGAAACTCGCGGCACGACTCAGGACAAGTCCGGAGAAATCACCCCGCCGCCCGCTCGTTCTGTGAAGATCACCACAGGGCAAGGGGGGCAAGGGGGGCGTACGGGCTGCACAGAAGCGAGCGAGCGCGCCGCTAGTGCTCGACCATGCTCCGGCGCGACGAGGCCGGGTCGCGCAGGTCGACGGCGAGGTCGAGGTGCGTCGTCCGCAGCCGCACGGCCAGCGCGATGAGCACCGAGCCGAACACGATCGCGTACGCGCCGACCAGCCAGGTCAGCGCGAGCAGCCCGACGCCGGGCAGCACGGCGAGCGCGATCCCGGCCGCGACGGACAGGAAGCCGCCGAGGCCGAGCAGCCACTCGTTGCTGATCTCCCTGCGCAGCCGGATCGCGGTCGCGACGTGCACGATGCCGGTCACGAACATCCACGCCGCGATGACGTACAGCAGCGCCAGCGCCGTGATCGCCGGCCAGAGGAACGTCACCACGCCGGCCGCGACGCCGGTGAGCCCGCCGAGCGCCACGAGACCGCGGTGCTTGCGGACCCGGCCGCGGATGGCCGACACCGTCGTGACGACGCCGTCGATCAAGACGTACGCCCCGAACAACATCACCAGCACGAACACCGTGATTCCCGGCCAGAACGCGGTGAGGATGCCGAACAGGACGGCGGCGGCGCCGCGGATCGCGAACACGTACCAGCGCTCGCTGAGCAGGACGAGCATGGCTCCTCCAAGAGGTCGGCGTACGGCCTCCTGCTACCACCGCCCTCCCGAACCAATCCCGGATACGCCGAGGCCCGGCCCCTGTCGAGCAGGGCCGGGCCTCGGGACGTCCTGGAGCGTTACTCGCCGGCGATGAACCGCTCGGTGAGGGTGCGGCACTCGTCGTCGCGGTACTGCTCCGGCGGGCTCTTCATGAAGTACGAGCTCGGCCCGAGCAGCGGGCCGCCGATGCCGCGGTCCTTCGCGATCTTGCAGCAGCGGACCGCGTCGATGACGA
>JAVEEC010000060.1 GCA_030840645.1 Frankiaceae bacterium | reverse complement strand
GGTCGTCAACGTCGGCGACGAGATCTCGGTCAAGGTCATCGACATCGACCTCGAACGCCGCCGCATCTCGCTGTCGCTGAAGCAGGCGACCGAGGGCACCATCGGCGAGGCCGTCGGCTTCGACCCGTCGCAGTACGGCATGGAGATGCAGTACGACGAGGGCGGCAACTACATCTACCCCGAGGGCTTCGACCAGGAGACCGGGGAGTGGAAGGAAGGCTTCGAGTCGCAGCGCGACGAGTGGGAGCGCCAGTACGCCGAGGCGCACGCGCGCTGGGAGGCCCAGCAGGCGCAGCTCGCCGCGCAGGCGGCTGCGGCGGCCGAGGCGGCTGCCTCGGCTCCGGCCGCGGCGTCGTACTCGTCGGAGACGCCCGAGGAGACGGCGGGCACGCTCGCCGGTCACGACGACCTCGCGGCGCTGCGCGAGCAGCTCGCGGCGACGACCGACGCCCCCGCGGCCGAGGCTCCCGCCGAGGCAGCGGCCGAGGCTCCTGCCGAGAGCGAGCCCGAGACCGAGCCCGCGGCCGAGTAGCCACCAGCACGTCACCGACGGCCCTCGCGTTCCTCGCGGGGGCCGTCGGCGTTCGGGCCGTGCCAGACTCGCGACCGTGCTGCGCGTGGGGCTGACCGGCGGGATCGGGGCCGGCAAGAGCGAGGTCGCCCGGCTGCTCGCGGCCAGGGGCGCGGTCGTCGTGGACTCCGACGCCCTGGCCCGCGAGGTCGTCGCGCCGGGGACGCCCGGGCTCGCGGCCGTCGTCGCGGCGTTCGGCGACGGCGTCCTCGCCCCCGACGGCGGCCTCGACCGGCCGCGTCTGGCCGCGCTGGTCTTCGCGGACCCCGCCGCCCGCGAACGCCTCGACGCGATCGTCCACCCGCTCGTCGGCGCCGCCGCCGCGGCGCGCACGGCCGGCGCTCCCGCCGGCGCGGTCGTCGTGCACGACGTGCCGCTGCTGGTCGAGGCGGGCCTCGCGCCGTCGTTCGACGTCGTCGTCGTCGTCGACGCCCCCGACGACGTCCGCCTCGCCCGGCTCACCGGCCGGCGCGGCATGACCGAGGCGGACGCCCGCGCGCGGATGGCCGCGCAGGCCACCAGGGAGCGGCGGCTCGCCGCCGCTGACCAGGTGATCGTCAACGACGGCACCCGTCAAGACCTGGCCGAACGTGTCGACACACTGTGGGCGACCCTCGCCGCCGCCGCCCGGGCTGGCTCGGGCGACACAGTCACCTGACGTAGGGACAATTCAGGGGACAGGCGCGCGAGCCGCACGTACGGTCGACCGACATCAGGGGGCGTACATCCGCAAGTCCGTGGAAGGACCGGCCCCCGCATGCCCGTCTCGCACCGCTTCGTCACCCGTCTCCTCGCGACGCCGGCCGCCCTGCGCGCCCAGGCGCTCGCGATCGTGGTGCTGGTCGAGATCGGTCTCGCCGCCGCCACCGGCGGGGCGACGCAGGTGCCCGCGGCCCTGCCGGACACGGCGGCGACGTTCGTGGACCACCGCCCCTTGCCCCCTCGGCAGCCGGACGTGCGGACGTTCGTCCCCGACGAGCTGAGCGCCGCGCTGCTGCCGCCCGCCCCGCCGAAGCCGGCGCCCGTCCCGCGGCCGAAGCCGAACCCGAAGCTCGGCAAGCGGTGGGTCCCCGAGGGCACCGGCATGTGGACCTACCAGTGGGACAAGACCGAGGGCGGCAACGCCGCGCGGATCGTCAGCCGCGCCCGCGAGGTCGGCCTCACCCACCTGTACGTCCGCACGGGGACCAGGAAGGGCGGGTTCGACGGCGGCCCGGCGCTGCGCCGGCTGCTGCCCGCGACCAGGGGCACGGGGATCCGGGTCATCGCCTGGGACTTCCCGCAGCTCGCCGACCCGGCCGCCGACGCGCGCCGGCTCGCGGCCGCCGCGAGCTTCACCGTCCCCGGCGCGCCCCGCGTCGCCGCCGTGGCGCCGGACATCGAGACCGGAGCCGAGGGGACCCGCCTCACCGACGTGCGCGTCGCCATCTACCTGTCGACCCTGCGGAGGCTGCTGCCGAAGGAGGTCTCGATCATCGGCGTGATCCCGTGGCCGTCGGAGAAGCGGGCAGGGAAGTACCCGTACGGCCAGGTCGCGAAGTACTCCGACGCGCTCGCGCCGATGGCGTACTGGGTCAACCGCGACCCGGCGACCGTGGTCACGCAGACGATGTACCGGCTCCGCCAGTTCCGGAAGCCGATCCTCCCGATCGGCCAGGCGTACGACCCGCGCATCGACGTCCCGAACCTGCCGTGGGGCGCGCCGTCGCGCGGCCAGGTCGCGGCGTTCCTCGGCACCGCCCGCAAGCTGGGGGCGCCCGCCGCCAGCCTCTGGGTGTGGCAGTTTGCCGATCTCGACCACTGGCGGGCGCTCCAGGCGGCGAAGGCGCTGTACGCCCCCGTTCGCTGAGCCGCCTGTCACACCCCCTACGTAGACTCGAACGCGTGCGACCAGTCACCGATCTCGTCCGGCGCAAGGCGCCGTTCACCGTCGTCTCCGACTTCCAGCCGAGCGGCGACCAGCCGGCCGCCATCGACGAGCTGGAGCGCCGCGTCCGCGCGGGCGAGCAGAACGTCGTCCTCCTCGGCGCCACCGGCACCGGCAAGTCCGCGACCACCGCCTGGCTGATCGAACGCCTCCAGCGCCCGACGCTGGTCCTCGCCCCCAACAAGACCCTCGCCGCCCAGCTCGCCAACGAGTTCCGCGAGCTGCTGCCCAACAACGCCGTCGAGTACTTCGTCTCGTACTACGACTACTACCAGCCCGAGGCGTATGTCCCGCAGACCGACACCTACATCGAGAAGGACTCCTCGATCAACGAGGAGGTCGAGCGGCTGCGGCACAGCGCGACCATGTCCCTGCTCACCCGGCGCGACGTCGTCGTCGTCGCGTCCGTCTCGTGCATCTACGGCCTCGGCACGCCGCAGGAGTACGTCGACCGGATGGTCAAGCTCGAGGTCGGCCAGGAGATCGACAGGGACACGTTGCTGCGGCGGTTCGTCGACGTGCAGTACACGCGCAACGACCTCGCGTTCAGCCGGGGGACGTTCCGGGTGCGGGGCGACACCGTCGAGGTGTTCCCGGTGTACCAGGAGCACGCCGTACGCATCGAGCTGTTCGGCGACGAGATCGAGCGGCTCTACTCCCTGCACCCGGTCACCGGGGAGGTGCTGAGCGAGGACAAGGAGATCATGGTGTTCCCCGCGACGCACTACGTCGCCGGGCCCGAGCGCATGGAGCGCGCGACCAGGAGCATCGAGGCCGAGCTGGCCGAGCGCCTCGCCGAGCTGGAGCGGCAGGGCAAGCTGCTGGAGGCGCAGCGGCTGCGGATGCGGACGACGTACGACCTGGAGATGATGCGCCAGGTCGGCTTCTGCTCCGGCATCGAGAACTACTCGCGCCACATCGACTTCCGCGAGGCGGGCACCGCGCCCAACACGCTGCTCGACTACTTCCCCGAGGACTTCCTCCTCGTCATCGACGAGTCGCACGTGACGGTGCCGCAGGTCGGCGGCATGTACGAGGGCGACATGTCGCGCAAGCGGACGCTGGTCGACCACGGCTTCCGGCTGCCGTCGGCGATGGACAACCGGCCGTTGAAGTTCGACGAGTTCACCGAGCGGATCGGCCAGGTCGTCTACCTGTCCGCGACCCCAGGTCCTTACGAGCTGCGGATGGCCGAGGGTGCGCCGGTCGAGCAGATCATCCGGCCGACCGGGCTGATCGACCCCGAGGTGGTCGTGAAGCCGACCCACGGCCAGATCGACGACCTGATCCACGAGA
>JAVEEC010000045.1 GCA_030840645.1 Frankiaceae bacterium | reverse complement strand
GACTCCGGCGTGCCCGCACGACCTCACACCAACCGGCAAAGGGCTTTCGCGTGGCGAACATCAAGTCGCAGATCAAGCGGATCAAGACGAACGAGAAGGCGCGGCTGCGCAACAAGGCGGTCAAGTCGTCGCTCAAGACGTCGGTCCGGCGGTTCCGCGAGGCCGCGTCGGCGGGCGACCGCGACACGGCGCTGACCGCGCTGCACGACGCCTCCCGCGCGCTCGACAAGGCCGCGAGCAAGGGTGTCATCCACACCAACCAGGCCGCCAACCGCAAGTCCGCGATGGCCAAGAAGGCCGCCTCGCTCTAGGTCCCACCCGTCGTCCGAACGGCGGCGTCGTCCTCGCGGGCGGCGTCGCCGTTCGTCGTTGTGGGCTCGGCCCGGGTTCAGCCGGAGGTCGAACCGGCGCCGTCGTCCGGCGCTGCCCCCGCGGCCCGGTGGGCACGCCGCGCCGGGAGGACGCCGGCCAGCACGTCGTGGAACTTCACGACGCCCGCCGCCGCGACCGGCAGGATGACCGGCGCCCACGACGAGGCGCGGTCGGCGAGCGCGACGAGGCCGCCGACGATCGCCATGCCCTCGACGAGGGCGGCCCGCTGCCAGCCGTTCGGGTGCACGTTCTTCAGGCGGAGCAGTCGCGGGTAGAGCGGCGCGGACGGCTCCTTGTTGGCGAGGGCATGCCGCAGCCGGTCGCCGAGGCCGACGCGGGCCGCCTGCCCGTCGCCGTTCGTTCCCTCGGTCATCGGGTCGCTCCGCAGGAGGCGGCGACGAGGAGCACGGCGCGTTCGACGGCGAACTCGGGGTCCGTACCGCCGCCCTTGACCTCGCCGTCCGCGACAGCGACGGCGGCGTGGGCCGCGGCGAGCGAGTCGGGGGCCCAGCCGCGGCTCTGCCGGCGCGCCTTGTCGACCATCCACGGGGCGAGCTTCAGCTCGCGCGCGACGACGTCGGCCTTGGCCCGGCCGGCGGACGCGACCTTGGCGACGGTACGGAGCTGCCGGGCCAGTGCCGCGACGACGAGCACCGGGTCGACGCCCGCATTGAGGGCCTGCCGCAGCTCGACCAGCGCGGCGGGCACGTCGCCCTCCAGCGCGCGGTCGGCCACCGCGAACCCGCTCGCGTCCGCCCGGCCCCGGAAGAACCGGGCGACGGCGCGTTCGTCGACGGTGCCTGCCGTGTCGGCGGCGAGCTGGTTGCACGCGCCGGACAGCTCGCGCAGGTCGCCGCCGACGGCGTCGACGATCGCGCGGCAGGCGCCCGCGGTGACCTCGACGCGGACGGCGTCGAACTCGCCCTGGACGAACATCAACCGGTCGCCGAGCTTGTCGACCTTGGCGCAGGGCACGACGACCGCGTCGCTCGCCTTGACGGCGTCGAGGAGCCGCTTGCCCTTCACGCCGCCCGCGTGGACGAGGACGAGGCAGGCGCCCTCCACCGGCGACTCGACCAACGGCAGCAGCGCGTCGCGCACGTCGTCGGCCAGGTCCTGAACGCCGCGGAGCACGAGAACGCGCAGCTCCCCGAACAGCGACGGCGTCTGGAGATCGAGCAGCACGGCGCTGTCGACCGCCGAGGCGGCCTGGTCGCGTACGTCGACGTCCGGGTCGCGGTCGCGCGCGGCCGCGAGCACGCGGGCCAGCGCCCGGCTGACGAGGAGCTCCTCGTCACCGAGCAGCAGGGTCACCGGCGCGAGCACGGTCGTGGCAGGCACGGCGTCATGGTGTCATGGCGGGCGGCTCGGTCGCCGTCCGCCGGGCAGGTCGCGCGGGCGGGGCGCGCGCGGCGGGCTCGGGGCGGACGGGGCAGTAGAGAGCCGGACGGGTGGCGCGGCGCCAGTCGAGTGCGTACGACGGCGGGGTGCCGCGCCCGTGGCGACCGGTGACGCGGACGGCGGCGGACGTCCCGCTCACGGCGACGTCGCCGTCGCGGTCGGTGCGGTACGCGCGCATGCGGCGTTCGGCGAGAGCGGAGAGAGTCGAGGGGGCGGGGTGACCGTACGGGTTGTCGCGGCCCACGCTGACGATCGCCGCCGCCGCGCCGGTCGCATCGAGGAACTCCGCGGTCTGCTTGGCGGAGCCGTGGTGCGCAACCTTGAGCACGTCGGCGTGACCGACGGGACCGTGGGAGAGGACGGCGAGCTGGGCCGGCTCCTCGACGTCACCGGTGAGCAGCAGGACCAGGTCCGGGGTGGTGACCCGCAGGACGAGGGAGGAGTTGTTCGGGTCGGAGTCGGTGCCGTGGAACGCCGCATCCGGGCCGAGGACGTCGAACGTGGTGTCCCCGACTGTCCAGCGTTCGCCGAAGGCGGCGACGCGGACCGGCAGGTGCCGGGCAGCGGCCCAGGCGGCGACGCGCGCGCGTTCCTCCGGCGGCTCGTCCAGGGGGCCGACGACGACCTCGCGGGCGCGGCGTCCGCGCAGCGCGCCCATCAGGCCCTCGACGTGGTCGGCGTGGAAGTGCGTCAGGACGACGGCCGCGACGGAGCCGACCCCGAGGTCACGCAGGCAGCGGTCGACCGCCACGGGGTCGGGTCCCGTGTCGACCAGAACGGGTGCGGCGGACGTTCGGACGACGAGGGCGTCACCCTGGCCGACGTCGCACGCGACGAACCGCCACCCTCGCGGCGGCCACCCCGGCGCGACTTCGGTGACGAGCGCGGTCGCGAGAACCGCGGCGGCCGCGGCGCCGAGGACGAGACGCCGGGTGACGCGGCGACGGAGCGCGGCGATCAGCGCGGCGATCAGGAGCGCGATGGCCAGGGCGCCGGCCAGGCCGGTGGGCACGCCGAGCTGGGCGGCGGGGAGCCGGGCACCGGTGTGGGCGACGCGAACCAGCCAGGTCGTCGGCACGCCGGCCAGCCATGCGGCGAGCCGGGCGAGGGGGCGGGAGACCGGCGCGAGGGCCGCCGCGGCGACGCCGAGAACGGTGGCCGGGGCGACGGCGGGAGCGGCGGCGAGATTAGCGGGGACGGCGGCCAAACTGACCCGCCCGAACGCCGCCGCGAGCACCGGCGCGCACGCCGCCTGTGCCGCGAGCGGGGTCGCGATCAGGTCGGCGAGCACGCCGGGCAGCCGGCCGGCGAGCCGGCCGCGGAACCGGTCAGGGGACTGGTCAACGGACCGGTCAGGGGACCGGCCCGGTCGGCCGGACAACGGGGTGGGCACGGGCTCGGCCAGGCGGGCGGCGAGGCGGGTCTCCAGGCCGGCGCGCCACGGTGGGCCGAGGACGAGCAGCCCCGCGGTCGCAGCGGTCGAGAGCGCGAAGCCGAGCGAGCGGGCGAGCGACGGGTCGAGGAGAACGAGGAACAGCACGGCGGCGGCGAGGAGGCGGACGGCGGCGCGTTCGCGGCCGGTGAGCGTGGCGACCAGACCGAGGCCGCCCATGGCCGCAGCGCGCAGGACCGACGGCGACGGCCGCGCGAGGACGACGAAGAACGCGAGGACGAGTGCGCCGAGCAGGGACGCGAGGCGCGGGTCGAGGCCGCCGCGGCGGGCGACGAGGAGGACGGCGGCCAGCAGGATCGCGAGGTTCTGGCCGGACACGGCGACGAGGTGGGTGAGTCCGGTACGCCGGAAGTCCTCGCGCAGCGCGGGGTCGAGCCGCGTCGTGTCGCCGACGACGATCCCGGGCAGCAGCCCGCGTGCCTCGTCCGGCAGCACGTCGGCGGCGTCGCGCAGGCCGGCGCGCAGGCGGCCCGCGGCGCGGCCGACGAGCGAGGCGCGGTGGAGCCGGACGGGTGGGCCGTACGGCTCGAAGAGCGCGGCGGACTCGCGTCTCAGCGAGGGGCGGAGGCGGCCGGTGACGCGGAGCCGTTCGCCGGGCAGACGTGCCGCCCAGCCCTCCGGCGGGGCGAACACCGTCACGGGCTGGCGCAGGGCGAGGAGCAGAGGGCCGCGCCGGACGCGTTCGGCGCGGCCCTCGACGACCGTCGTGTCGGCGACGCGCTGCGCGCCGACGACCCGGCCCGGGAGGGCGTACGGGTCGGCGGTCACCGTAAGGTCGATGGTGACGACCGCGCGCTCCCGCGCGAGGGCGGCGAGGGGACCGTCACGCGTGGCTGTCCGCGCGTCGGTGGCGAGGGTCGCGGCGCACGCGCAGGCCAGGGCGCCGACGGCCAGCGCGAACGCGCGGCGCCGCGTACGGAGCAGCAGGCCGGCCCCAACGGCGGCGAGCGCGAGCAGGGCGACCGCGAGGTGCGGGTGGAACGCGGCCAGCGCGGCAGCCGCCCAGGCGGCGCATGCGGGCACGACCAGCCTGAGGTCGGGTCGGACCGGCGGCGGTATTCGGGGCGGTTGCTCGGCTGGCACCCGGCAGACGTTAGGGACGGATCGGGGCGCGGAACGGACATCTGCCGAGCTGTGGACAACGGATTCAGACTGTGAGCAACTCGCGGATCGAGGCCAGCTTGCGGGCGCCGATGCCGCTCACCTCTCGGAGCTGGTCGACGGTGGTGAACGGGCCGTGCGCCGTTCGCCACTCGACGATCCGGTCGGCGAGCACGGGGCCGACGCCGGGCAGCCCGTCGAGCTGGGAGGCGGTCGCGGTGTTCAGGTCGAGGAGGCCGCCGGGCGCCGGGGACGCCCCGGCGGACGGTCCGGTCACCCCGACGAGGATCTGCTCGCCGTCGGCGACCTTGCGGGCGAGGTTCAGGCCCGCGGTGGACGCGCCGGGGCGGACGCCGCCCGCCGCCGCGAGCGCGTCCGCGACTCGCGACCCGGGCGGGAGCCGGACCAGCCCGGGCCGCCGTACGGCGCCCGCGACGTCGACCACCAACAGCGCCGCGCCCGGCGTCGAGACCGGCGCGGAGACGACGGCGGGAGGCGGCAGCGCGACGGTCCGCGGCCGCCCGCGCCACACCACGAAGCCCGTGAGGAGCAGCGCGAACGCGGCCACCCCCGCCAGCGCCACCGCCCCGCGCCGTCCCGGGTCGAGCCGCCCGCCGCGCACGGTCTCGGGCAGGCGTTCGAGCGGCGCGGCGTCATCGAAGAAGGACATGCGAACGCACGCTAGGCCGCCCTGCCGCCGACAAACGGACACCTGCCGGATCTGTGGATTACCGCGCCCGCCACCAGCGGAGGAAGTTGGTGCGGTGCCGGCCCGCGACCACGGACGCGATCGCCAGCGCCCACACCAGGTCGGCCAGCGGCGCGCGCGCGACGACGGCGACGCACACGATCGACAGGGCGGCGGCGACGGAGGCGAGGGCTACCCAGCGGGTGGCGGCGACGACGCCGATCCAGGCCAGCAGGACGAACGGCGCCCACAGCGGATGCGACCCGAGAACGGCACCGGCTGCGGTGGCGACTCCCTTGCCGCCGCGGCCGCGCAGGTACGGCGACGTGACGTGGCCCACCACCGCCGCGAACCCGGCCACCAGGCCGGCGTCGTGGGACGCCAGCAGGCCGAAGGCGGCGGCGGGTACGACGCCCTTCAGGACGTCGAGCAACGCCACCACGACGCCGACGCGACGGCCCAGCAGCCGCCCGGCGTTGGTCGCGCCGGGGTTGCCTGACCCGGACGCGCGCAGGTCGGCGCCGGCCCGCCGGGCGAGCAGCGTCGCCGGCGACACCGCCCCGAGGAGGTAGCCGGCGAGGGCGGCCAGCAGCAACGTCACGGCAGCCGGTGCACGACGACCGCCAGCATCCCCGGTCCGGTGTGCGCGCCGACGACCGCGCCGACCTCGGACAGCAGCAGCGTCCGCGCGTTCGGCAGCCGTTCGGTCAACCGGGCGAGCAACGCCGCGGCGCGTTCCGCCGACGCGAGGTGATGGACGGCGACGTCGACAGGGCCGGAGCCGGCCTCGGCGACGGCGAGCTCCTCGAGCCGCGCGATCGCCTTCGACGCTGTCCGCACCTTCTCCAACGGCGCGATCGCCCCGTCGGCTATGTGCAGCAGCGGCTTCACCGACAGCGCCGTGCCGACAAGTGCGGCCGCCGCGCCGATCCGCCCGCCGCGGCGCAGGTGCTCCAACGTGTCCACGTAGAACAGCGTCCGCGTCGCGCGCGCCGCAGACTCCGCCGCGTCGATGACCGACGCCAACGAGCCCCCTGCGGCGGCGCACGACGCGGCGGCGAGGGCCGCGAAGCCGAGCCCCATCCCGGTCTGCCGCGAGTCGACGACGCGGACGGTACGGCCCGACGTACGGCCCGCGGCATCCGCGGCGCCGACGGTGCCGGACAGCGCGCCGGACAGGTGGACCGCGACGATCTCCTCCGACGCGCAGGACGCGAACGTGTCGAGGAACGCCGCCGGCGACGGCTGCGACGTCGTCGCCCGCCGCCCCGCTCCGGCGATCCACGCGGCGAACTCGGCGGGCGTCAGGTCGACGCCCTCCAGCGCCGATCGATCCCCCATGGTCACCTGCAACGGCACCACGCCGATGCCGCGCTCGACCGCCAGCCCCTCGGGCAGGTACGCCGTCGAGTCGGTGACGACCGACACCATCAGACGACGACGTTCACGAGCTTCGGCGGGCGCACGACGACGGTACGGATGGCGGCGTCGCCGACGGCGCGCGTGACGGCCTCCGACGCCAGCGCCAGCGAACGCAGCGCTTCCTCGGAGATGTCGGGCGCGACGTCGAGCCGGTCGCGGACCTTGCCGTTGACCTGCACGACGCAGGTGACGGTCGAGTCCGCGGCGAGCGCGGCGTCGAACGCCGGCCACGCCTGCTTCTGCACGAACCCCTTGCGCCCCAGGCGTTCCCAGGACTCCTCGGCGGTGTACGGCGCGAACAGCGACAGCATCACCGCCAGCGCCTCCATCGCCTCGCGCGCCGCCGCCGTGACGCCCCGCGTGTCGGCGGAACGACGTACGGCGTTGGACAGCTCCATCAGCCGCGCCACGGCGACGTTGAACCGCGACGACTCGACCAGGCGGGTGACGGCGCCGATCGTCTGGTGCGTCACGTGCCGCAGGTCGCCGTCGTCCTCGCGCGCCGACGGCGCGGACCCGACCTCGCCCGCCAGCCGCCAGACGCGTGCCAGCCACTTGCCCGAGCCGGTCGGCGAGACGTCCGCCCAGTCGACGTCGTCCTCCGGCGGCCCGGCGAAGATCATGGTCACGCGGACCGCGTCAACGCCGTGCCTGGCCAGCTCGCTCTGCAATGACACGAGGTTGCCGCGGCTCTTGCTCATCGCGGAGCCGTTCATGACGACCATGCCCTGGTTCAGCAGCGCGCTGAACGGCTCGGTGAAGCCGACCATGCCCATGTCGTACAACGCCTTGGTGAAGAACCGCGCGTACAGCAGGTGCAGGATCGCGTGCGTCACGCCGCCGGTGTACTGCGCGACCGGCAGCCAGCGGTCGGCCTCGGCGCGGTCGAACGGCCCGTCCTCGTACCGCGGCGACAGGTAGCGCAGGAAGTACCACGACGAGTCGACGAACGTGTCCATGGTGTCGGCGTCGCGCGTTGCGGCGCCGCCGCAGGACGGGCACGCGACGTTCAGCCAGGCGGGTGAGGTCGCCAGCGGCGACTCCCCCTTCGGCCGCATGTCGACCTCGCTCGACGGCGGCAGCCGGACCGGTAGCGACTCGTCCGGCACTGCGACCTCACCGCACGCCGGGCAGTGCACGATCGGCACCGGCGCGCCCCAGTACCGCTGCCGCGAGACCAGCCAGTCGCGCAGCCGGTAGTTCACCGCGGCCCGGCCGAGACCGCGCGCCGCCAGGTCGGCCGTGATCCGCGCGATCGCCTCGTCCTTGCGCAGGCCGTCGTACGGGCCGCTGTTGACGAGCACGCCGTCGCCCGGCGTCGCGACCCCGGTCTCGACCGGGTCCACCGCGTCGTCGCTGGCGACGACGACGCGGACCGGCAGGCCGAACGTCCGCGCGAAGTCGAGGTCGCGCTGGTCGTGCGCGGGCACCGCCATGATCGCGCCGGTGCCGTAGTCGGCCAGCACGTAGTCGGCGGCCCACACCGGCAGCCGCTCGCCGTTGACCGGGTTGACCGCGTACCGCTGCAGGAACACGCCGGTCTTCGGCCGGTCGGTTGCGAGCCGGTCCATGTCGGTCTCGCGCTTGACCTGCTCGACGTAGGAGTCGAAGTCGGCTTCGGCCGGCGTCCCCGCAGCCAGCTCGGCGGCCAGCGGCGAGTCGGCGGCGACGACGAAGAACGTCGCGCCGTACAACGTGTCGGGCCGCGTCGTGAACACCGTCACCGGCTCGTCGCGGCCCTCGATCTCGAACGCCACCTCGGCGCCCTGCGAGCGGCCGACCCAGTTGCGCTGCATGGTCAGCACGCGGTCCGGCCAGTGGCCCTCCAGCGGCGCCATGTCGTCGAGCAGCCGGTCGGCGTAGTCGGTGATGCGGAAGAACCACTGGGTGAGGTTCCGCTTGGTCACCAGGCCGTCGCAGCGTTCGCAGCGGCCCTGGATCACCTGCTCGTTGGCGAGGACGGTCTGGTCGTTCGGGCACCAGTTGACCGGCGACGCCTTGCGGTACGCCAGCCCCTTCTCCCACAGCCGCAGGAACAGCCACTGCGTCCAGCGGTAGTACTCCGGGTCGGACGTGTGCAGCCGCCGGGACCAGTCGAACGACGCGGCGTAGCGGCGGAACGACTCGGCCTGCACCTCGATGTTGGCGTACGTCCACTCGGCCGGGTCCATGCCGCGCTTGATCGCGGCGTTCTCCGCGGGCAGGCCGAACGAGTCCCAGCCGATCGGGTGCAGCACGTTGAAGCCGCGCAGCGTCCAGTACCGCGCGATGACGTCGCCGATCGCGTACGCCTCCGCGTGCCCCATGTGCAGGTCGCCGGACGGGTACGGGAACATGTCGAGCACGTACCGCCGCGGCCGCGGGTCCTCGGGCCCGCCGGCCGCGTGCAGGTCAGCGGGCCAGCGCGCCTGCCACTTCGCCTCGACGGCGTGGACGTCGTAGACGTCGTCGTCGCTCACTGCGCTCTCCTCCGTAGCCGGGACAAAGAAAAGACCCCTCACTCATGGAGGGGTCGCCGCGCTGACGTGTTGCCCGGTCAGCGCGGCCCGGCAAGGAGCCGAACGGTCGTCTGCATGTCCCGGATGGTAGCAGCGGACGGCCCCCGGGATCGCTTCCCGGGGGCCGCTCCGCGCGCACTCTCCTCGAGCTATCGGGTCGGCATCTTCCAGATGCCGCGGCCGTACGTCGCGATGTAGGTGAACCCGTCGGGGCCGACGCGGACGTCGGTCGCGATGGTGTACGGGAACGACGTGCCGGTCCGCTTCCACTTGCCGTTGCCGGTGCTCTCGAAGACCCCCACGTCGGTCGTGAGGATCAGCGTGTGCCGCGGCGTGATCGCCATGTGCGTGGCGGGCACGTCCGGCAGGCTGTCGACGGCGCTCGGGCTGCCGCTGACGTCGTACCAGGTCTTGCCGCCGTCGGTCGTCCTGAACACGTGACCGATGCCGGCGCCCGGGCCCTCGACCCAGTGGGCCGAGAAGCCGTTGTAGATCGCGTACGCGGTCTTGCCGCTGGGGTCGCGCTTGTCGATCGTCACGCCGGAGACGTAGCGGTTCGGCAGCTTCGCGCCCGGTCCGCGGTTGACGACGACGTTGCTCGCCTGGTGCAGCTCGCCGGTGCCGGCCGTGGTGGCGATGCCGGAGAGGAACGTGCTCGACGAGCACGAGCCACACCAGCCGGCCCAGACGACGTGGTCCTGCGACGCGATCGACGTGGCCGAGTGGAACAGGTCGTCGAGGTAGTCGCCGGTGTCGCCGATCTGGTCCCAGTCGGCGCCGGTGGTCGACGCCCACGTCTTGCCGTTGCCGTAGATGTACTGGCCGCCGGCGACCCAGTAGTTCGGGTCGACGGAGTCGGCCGCGATCGGCGCGATGAACTGCGGGTTCGGGTCGAGCGGGTCGATGTCCTTGATCGCGGCCACCGAGCCGTCGGTCGCGCCGCAGTTGGTCGTCATCTGCAGGTGCAGGTAGACGTACTCGCCGACGGTGCGGCAGCCGTTGTTCTTGTCGACGATCTGGTCGCCGCCGTCCCCGCCGAACGGCGACACCATGTCCGCGTCACGCGGGCTGAGCAGGCTGACGCCGTTGTCCTGCAGGCCGCCCCAGACGGCGACGCCGCCGGGGACCTTGCCCACGCCCACCGAGTAGTACTGGAGGGTACGGAGCTGGCCGGACTTGGCCAGGCTGGTCCAGGACGTGGTGTTCTTGGCCAGGCTGCGGCTGTAGAGGCCGCCGTCGTTGCCCGCGTAGAGACGCCCGTTGCCGATCGCGACCGAGTGCTGGTCGGGGTGGACGACGTTGCCGTCGCAGGTGTTCTCCGCGTCGAGGAAGCTCCAGCAGTCGAAGCCGAAGTTCCAGTAGCGGCCGACGGCCTTCCACGTCGTACCGGCGTCGAACGTCTCGTAGACCTCTTCGAGGCCGACGTACACGTGCTTCGGGTTGGCCGGGTCGACCTTGATGAACCGGTTGTACCAGGCCTGGACGCCGGGGCCGTAGCCCGGCCCGATGACGTCCGCGGCCTGCGCCGAGCCGGAGTTCGCGAGCTTGAGGGAGTTAGCGGCCAGCGCGTACGGGCCGGTGAGGTTGCCGTTGTTGCTGACGTAGATGCCGCCGAGGGTCGTGGCCGCCGTGAAGTCGTTGAACAGCTCCGGCGACTGCATGACGATGTACAGCTTCTTGCCGTCGGCGGAGTACGCCATGTTCGCCGGGCCGATGTCGTCGTTGTTGATGGCACCCGACATGGTCGTGCGCGCCCAGTGCCGGCCGGCGTCGGTCGACAGGTAGAACCCGTTGTAATCCGCGCCGCCGCGCCACCCGAGGCTCGCGAGGATCCGCTTGCCCTTGGTGCCGGGCTGGACGACGACGTCGTGGGCGATGTTGCTCGTGGCGTTCAGCGACGGGCCGCTGACGGGCGCGAGGGTGCGGGACCACGCGCCGGTGGTGACGTTGAGCGCGTGGATGTAGACGCCGCGCGTCGTCGCCACGAGGACGGTGTTCGCCTCGGGGTCGAACTCCAGCTTGCCGACCGCGTGGCTCTCCAGCTCCTTGCCGCCGACGCGCATGCTCGCGTCGAACACGCCGGTCTGCGGCTTCGCCAGGCGGTAGACGCCGCTGCCGAGGCCGTCGCCGAAGTTCGCCTCGCCCGTGGCGATCCAGAGCGAGTGGTCCGGCGCGACCTGCAGGTCACCGGTCGCGAGCGCGGGCAGCTTGTCGGAGATCGGGGTCCACGTCTTGCCCTCGTTGCTCGAACGGAACACCCCGCCCTCGGCGCCGCCCGCGTAGATCCACTTGCCGTCGACCGCGAGGCCGGTGATGCGGCCGGAGACGTAGCCGGTGCCGCCGCTCGAGTTGCTCGCGACGAGGTCGCGGTAGCCGGGGGCGTCGCCGTTGTACGGCTTGGTCGTGACCTCGGTCCAGATGGTGTTCGCGACCGGCATGTGCTTCACGTGCTCGTACGCCGCCGTGTACGCGCCGGGAGCGATGTTGCCGGGCGCGGAGCGCGCGCCGTAGAACTGCTGGAACGCGCTGAGGATCTCGCGGCCTTCGTTCCCCCGGGCGCCGACCTTCGGCTTGACGCCGGCGTAGGCCGGCACGGGGCTCTTGCTCAGGGGAAGGGCGGCGCCGCTCGTGGCGAGCGCACCCCCGGTGGCGACGGCGAACGCGGCCGCGGCGAGGCCGACACGACGGCGGGTCGGAATGCTCACGCAGGATCTCCTTCTCAGGCCGCGGCGGTCACCGCGCTCCCGGGAACGTATGACCTGGACAGCCCGTAGTCGGGAGACCGCGCTGAAATAGCCAGAAATGACTAGGCGAGTCGGGACCTTTGCGGGCGATTCGGCGACGACGCGCAGCAGCGGCGTCACGCGCCGTGACGGTCCGGGTAGCTCGTGCCGGTCCTGACCGCCTCGGCCAGCGCCTTCGCGACGTCCTCGTGCGCGGCCCAGGACCAGTGCATGCCGTCCGGGTTGAGGGTGCCGGCGGCGAGGTGCGGGGCGACGACGACATCGAGGTCGGCGAGGGGAACGTGCGTCCGTTCGCCCCACGCGCGGTGCGCGGCGACGGCCGGCGCGTGGGTGCGCGTCACGTGGCCGTAGTACGCGGCGTCGAACGGCGGCGGCACGATGCCGACGACGGGCACGCCGGGTCGCAGCGCGCGGACCGCGTCGACGCAGCGCGTCAGGTAGTGCAGCGTCACGGGCTGCGGCAGGGTGCGGACGCGGCCGCCGGTCGCGCGGACGACGTACGGGTTGGCCAGGTGGTACGCGCGCTTCACCCTGCGCCGCAACGGTCCTGGGCGGACGTGGTCGAGGCCGTTGCGCAGATAGGCCGGCAGCGACGCGGGCAGGTGGTCCATCCCGCCGACCGCGAGGACGACCGCCTCGGCGCGCGGCAGCATGACGGAGTAGACGTACGGGTCCCGCGTCAGCGCCCACCACGCGTCGCGCGCCGTCCAGCCGAGCCGCGCGCTCACGTCGACGTCGAGCCCGAGCAGGCGGCCGAGGACGTTCGGGTACAGGCCAGGGTGCGTGAGCAGCTCCGGCTGCGCCGGGCCGTGGAACGCGAGCGAGTCGCCGACGACAAGGAGGTGCCCCACGGTTACTCCTGCGCGGCGAGCTGGCCGCAGGCGCCGGCGATCTCGCGGCCTCTGGTGTCGCGCACGGTCGTCGCGATGCCCGCCTCGCGGAGGCGGCGGACGAACTCGCGCTCCACCGGCTTCGGGCTGGCGTCCCACGCGCTGCCGGGCGTGGGGTTGAGCGGGATCAGGTTGACGTGCACGAGCTTGCCGCGCAGCCGCTTCGCGAGGAGGTCGGCGCGGTACGGCTGGTCGTTCACGCCGCGGATCAGCGCGTACTCGATGGACAGCCGCCGCCCGGTCGTGCGGGTGTAGCCGAACGCCGCCTTCAGCACCTCGGCGACCGGCCACCGGGTGTTGACGGGGACGAGGGTGTCGCGCAGCTCGTCGTCGGGCGCGTGCAGGGAGAGCGCGAGGGTGACGTTGAGCCCCTCGGCCGTGAGCTTGTCGATCGCGGGGACGAGACCGACCGTCGAGACGACGACGTTGCGCTGGCTGATGCCGAGGCCGGCGGGCACCGGGTCGGTCAGCCGCCGGACGGCCGCGACGACGCGCGAGTAGTTGGCCATCGGCTCGCCCATGCCCATGAACACGACGTTGCTGACGCGTCCAGGACCGCCGGGGACCTCGCCGTTGCGCAGCGACCGGTCCGCGCGGACGACCTGGTCGACGATCTCGCCGGTCGACAGGTTGCGGGTCAGCCCGGCCTGGCCGGTCGCGCAGAACGGGCAGGCCATGCCGCAGCCGGCCTGGCTCGACACGCAGACCGTCGACCGGTCCGGGTAGCGCATGAGGACCGACTCGATCAACGTCCCGTCGTGCGCGCGCCAGAGGTCCTTGCGGGTCGTGCCCTCGTCGCAGGTGACCTGGCGGACGGACGTGAGCAGCGTCGGGAGCAGCGGCGCGAGGCGGTCGCGGGCGGTCGGGCCGAGGTCGGTCATCTGCCCGTCGGCGTGCCCGCCGAAGTAGTGGCGGGAGAGCTGGTCGGCACGGAAACCCTTCTCCCCCAACGCTTCCACGGCCTCGCGGCGTTCATCGGTCGTGAGGTCGGCCAGGTGGCGCGGCGGCGTTCCGCGGCGGGGCGCGTCGAACACCAGGGGCAGCGTCACCGGACCGGCGCCCAGGCCGTGAGCAGCAGCCAGGCGACCGGCGCCACGATGAGCAGCGAGTCGAGCCGGTCCATCAGGCCGCCGTGTCCCGGCAGGAGGTGGCCCATGTCCTTGATGCCGACGTCGCGCTTGACCATCGACTCGCCGAGGTCGCCGATCGTTGCCGCGCAGGCGACCGCGAGCCCGAACACGGCCCCCTGCCACCACGCGATCTCCATGACGCTGGAGACCAGCGCGACACCGCAGACGACGCAGGCGAGCGCGCTGCCCCCCAGGCCCTCCCACGTCTTCTTCGGGCTGACGGCGGGCGCCATCGGGTGCCTGCCCGCGAGCGCGCCCGCGGCGTAGCCGCCGACGTCGCTGCACACCGTCGTCGCGATGAACGACGCGATCCGCGCGCCGCCGTTGACCGGCGCGGTCATCAGAGCGGCGAACCCGGCGAGGAACGGCACGTACGCCGCCACGAACACGCTCGCGGTCCAGTCCCTGACGAAGCCGGGGACACCGTCGGCGAGCCGCCACGCGAGGCAGGCCAGGCAGGTGACGACCAGGCCGAACAGCAGCGCGAGCGTTCCCCGCTGGTACGCCACGACGGTCGTGACGACGCCGCCGAGGACGAGCGGTGTGCGGCTCGGCCGCGCCTCCGTCGCACCGAGCGCGCGGCAGAGCTCGATCACGCCGACCGCGACAGCGGCGGCGATGACGCCGACGAAGACCGACCGGCGGGTGAACAGCGTCCCGAGGATCAGCGCCGCCAGCGCGAGGCCGACGGCGATGGCGGCGGGGAGGTTGCGGCCGGCGCGGCTCGGGACCGCGGGCTCGTCGACATCGGGTACCCCGGCCGGGCTCGGCGGCGTGGCCACGGACATGGGAGTGGAGCCGCGAGGTCCTCAGACCTCGAGCAGCTCCGCCTCCTTGTTCTTGACGGCGTCGTCGACGTGCGCGGTGTAGCGGTGCGTCAGCTCGTCGAGCTCCTTCTCCGCGCGGCGCACGTCGTCCTCGCCGGCCTCGCCGTCGCGGGCCAGCTTGTCGAGGGAGTCCTTCGCGTGGCGGCGGACGGCGCGGATCGCGACCCGGCCCTCCTCGGCCTTGTGCCGCGAGACCTTGATCATCTCCTTGCGGCGCTCCTCGGTGAGCTGCGGCAGGACGATGCGGATCAGCGACCCGTCGTTGGTGGGATTGATCCCGAGGTCGCTGTCGCGGATCGCCTTCTCGATCGCGCCGAGCGCGCTCTTGTCGTACGGCTTCACGACGGCCATCCGCGGCTCGGGCACGCTGATCGACGACATCTGGCTGATCGGCGTCGTCGTTCCGTAGAAGTCCACGACGATCTTCGCGAACATCGCGGGGGTCGCCCGCCCGGTCCTGATGGTGCCGAGCTCCTCGCGGCAGACCGAGACGGCCTTCTCCATCTTCTCCTCGGCCTCGAAGAGCGTGTCGTCGATCACGGCGAGCCTTTCGGAGTCGGCGTCAGGCGTGGGGAGTCGGGCAGACCAGCGTGCCGATCTTCTCACCTCGAACGGCCCGGCCGATGTTGCCCCGGGTCTGGAGGTCGAAGACCACGATCGGCAGGTCGTTGTCCATGCAGAGGCTGATCGCGGTCGTGTCCATGACCTTCAGACCGCGGTTGATGACCTCGGCGTAGTCGAGCGTGTCGAACTTCACGGCGCCGGTGTTCAGCCGCGGGTCGGAGTCGTAGACACCGTCGACCTGGGTGGCCTTGAGGACGGCCTGCGCGCCGATCTCCAGGGCACGTTGCGCGGCTGTGGTGTCGGTCGAGAAGTACGGCGCCCCCATGCCCGCGCCGAAGATGACGACCCGGCCCTTCTCCAGGTGCCTGATCGCCTTGCGCGGGATGTACGGCTCGGCGATCTGGCCCATCTGGATCGCGGTCTGCACGCGCGTCTCCATGCCGCGGTTCTCCAGCGCGTCCTGGAGCGCGAGGCAGTTGATGACGGTCGCGAGCATGCCCATGTAGTCGGCGCGCGGCCGGTCCATGCCGGCCTTCTCCAAGGCCGCGCCGCGGAACATGTTGCCGCCGCCCACGACGATCGCGATCTGCACGTCCCGCACGTCGCAGACCTGCTCGGCGACGGAGGCGACGACGTTCGGGTCGATGCCGAGCGGCTCGCCGCCAGCGAACGCCTCGCCCGAGATCTTCAACAGCACCCGGGACCAACGAGGCGACGTGCCCTCGCTCTCGTCGTGGGTCACGTCGCCTCCGTCGGTCGTCGGGGTTGGACTAGGCCTGGCCCACCTCGAAGCGCACGAAACGCTTCACGGTGACACCGGCCTCGTCGAGCTGCGCCTTCACGGTCTTCTTGCTGTCCTGGACCGACGACTGCTCCAGGAGGACGACCTCCTTGTAGAAGCCGTTCACCCGGCCCTCGACGATCTTCGGCAGCGCCGCGTCCGGCTTGCCCTCCTCGCGGGCCGTCGCCTCGGCGACGCGCTTCTCCCGCTCGATGTCGTCGGCCGGGATCTCGTCGCGGGTGACGTACTGCGCCCGCATCGCCGCGATCTGCATCGCCGCGCCGCGAGCGGCGTTGAGGTCGTCGCCCTCGAACTCGACCAGCACGCCGACCTGCGGCGGCAGGTCGCTCGCGCGCCGGTGCATGTACGACGCGACGGTGCCCTCGAACACGACCGCGCGGCGCAGCTCGATCTTCTCGCCGATGACGGCGTTGAGTGACTCGATGTTCTCGGTGACCGAACGCCCGTCCTTCAGCGTCTCCCCGAGCAGCTTCTCGACCTCGCCGATGCCGCTCGCCGCGGCGTGCGCGGCGATGTCGGTGGCGAGCTGCTGGAACTGCTCGTTCTTCGCGACGAAGTCGGTCTCGCAGGCGAGCTCGATCAGCGCGCCCTCGCTGGCGGCGACCAGGCCGTTCGACGCGGTGCGCTCGGCCCCGCGCTTCGCGGCCTTCGCCATGCCCTTCGCACGCAGCAGGTCGACGGCGGCGTCGAAGTCGCCGCCCGTCTCCGTCAGCGCGTTCTTGCAGTCCATCATGCCGGCGCCGGTCGCCTCGCGGAGGCGCTTGACGTCGGCAGCGGTGATCTCGGCCATCGGGGTCCTTACGTGAGTTCGGGTGGTCAGGAGGCCGGGGTCTCGTCCGTCGCGGCGGTCGTCTCGGCCGGGGCCTCGGTCGCGGTCTCCGTGGACGCGGGGGCCTCGGTCGTCGCGGGGGCCTCGGCGGAGCCGGTCTTCAGCAGCTCCAGCTCCCAGTCGGCGAGCGGCTCGTCGGTCGCGAGCTGGCCGTCGACGTTCGGCTTCTCCTCGCCGCGGCCGGCGTTGGAGTTGGCCGCCGCGCGGGCCATCAGGCCCTCCGCGACCCCGTCGGCGATGACCCGGGTGAGCAGCGCCGCCGAACGGATCGCGTCGTCGTTGCCGGGAATGGGGTAGTCGACCTCGTCCGGGTCGCAGTTGGTGTCGAGGATCGCGACGACCGGGATGCCGAGCTTGCGCGCCTCGCCGACCGCGATGTGCTCCTTCTTCGTGTCGATGATCCAGACCGCGCTCGGGGTCCGCTGCATGTCGCGGATGCCGCCAAGGGTGCGTTCGAGCTTCGTCTTCTCGCGCTGGAGGACGAGGCTCTCCTTCTTGGTCATGACCGTGACGCCGCCGGTCTGCTCGATCATCTCGAGCTCCTTGAGGCGCTGCAGCCGCTTGTAGACGGTCTGGAAGTTCGTGAGCATGCCGCCGAGCCAGCGCTCCTTGACGTACGGCATGCCGACGCGCGACGCCTGCTCGGCGATCGCCTCCTGTGCCTGCTTCTTCGTCCCGATGAACAGGATCGTGCCGCCGTGCGCGACCGTCTCGCGGACGAACTCGTACGCCCGGTCGATGTAGGACAGCGTCTGCTGCAGGTCGATGATGTAGATGCCGTTGCGCTCGGTGAAGATGTAGCGCTTCATCTTCGGGTTCCAGCGCTTGGTCTGGTGCCCGAAGTGCACGCCGCTCTCGAG
>JAVEEC010000091.1 GCA_030840645.1 Frankiaceae bacterium | reverse complement strand
CGCGTTCCGGCGCGAACACCGCCACGTCGGCCTGCTTGCCGACGACCTCGAGCTGGTCGACGGCGTTGGGGCGCTGGAGGTCGGCGGCGACGAGCAGCGGCGCGTGGCCCTTCGACTTGAGCCACTTCCCGAACTTGCCGGCCGCGGTCGTCTTGCCCGCGCCCTGGAGTCCCGCGAGCAGGATCACGGTCGGCGGCGTCTTGGCGTAGCGCAGCAGCCGCGTCTCGCCGCCGAGGATCGCGACCAGCTCCTCGTTGACGATCTTGATGACCTGCTGCGCCGGGTTGAGGCTCTGCGAGACCTCCGCGCCGGTCGCGCGCTCCTTGACCGCCGCCGTGAACGCCTTGACGACAGGCACCGCGACGTCGGCTTCGAGCAGCGCGATCCTGATCTCGCGCAGCGTCGCGGTGACGTCCTCCTCCGAGAGGCGGCCCTTGCCACGGAGCTTGGCGAAGACGGTCTCGAGCCGGTCGGACAGGGTGTCGAACACGTCGGCCAGCCTAGCCGGACGCCGGACCCTGACGTGCCTGCGCCCTGCCCGAGAGCGGGCCGTGACCTAACCGTCGAGCAACGCGTCCACGAACTGGCCGGGGTCGAACGGCGCCAGGTCGTCGGGGCCCTCGCCGAGCCCGATCAGCTTCACCGGGATGCCGAGCTCGCGCTGCACCGCGACGACGATGCCGCCCTTCGCGGTGCCGTCGAGCTTGGTCAGCACGACACCGGTCACGTCGACGGCGGCGGCGAACTGCTTCGCCTGGACGACGCCGTTCTGGCCTGTCGTCGCGTCGAGGACCAGGAGCACCTCGTCGATCGAGCCGAGCTTCTCGGCGACCCGCTTGATCTTGGTCAGCTCGTCCATCAGCCCGGTCTTGGTGTGCAGCCGTCCCGCGGTGTCGATGAGAACGGCGTCCGCGCCGCGCTCGACACCGGTCTTGACGGCGTCGTACGCCACCGCCGCGGGATCCCCGCCCTCCGGCCCGCGCACGACCTCCGCGCCGACCCGCCCGGCCCACGTCGTGAGCTGGTCGGCCGCCGCCGCTCGGAACGTGTCCGCCGCCCCGAGCACCACCGAACGACCGTCGGCGACGAGCACCCGCGCGAGCTTGCCGCAGGTCGTGGTCTTGCCGGTGCCGTTGACGCCGACCACGAGGACGACGGCCGGCCGGTCACCGTGCCGGACTGTCCGCAACGAACGGTCGACGTCGCCGATCGCGTCGAGCAGCTCGGAGCGCAGCAGCGCGCGCAGCTCGTCGGGCGAACGCGTGCCTAGCACCTTGGTCCTGTTGCGCAGCGACTCCACGATCTCCGCCGACGCGGCGACGCCGACGTCGGCGGAGAGCAGCGTCGTCTCGACCTCGTCCCACACGTCGTCGTCCAGCTTGTCGCTGGCGAGCAGCGTGAGCAGGCCGCGGCCGAGCACGTTCTGCGAGCGGGACAGCCGCGACCGCAGCCGCACCAGCCGCCCGGCCGTCGGCTCGGGCACCTCGAGAACGGGCTCGGCAACGGGCGGCAGCTCGACCGTGTCGATCGGGCGCGACGGCGCTTCGAGAACGGGAGACGCGTCGTCGCCGACGCCAGGCAGCACCTCGCGAGGAGGCGCCGGGGGCAACCGGCGTCGCGAACGCGACCGGGTCGCGACGAGACCGACGACGAGGACCGCGGCCAACGCCGCGATCGCGAGGATCAGCTCAAGCACCGACGTCTTCCCGTTCGCGGAGGCGTTGCGAGATCACCGTGCTGATGCCGTCGCCGCGCATGCTGACGCCGTACAGCGAGTCGGCGATCTCCATGGTCCGCTTCTGGTGCGTGACGACGACGATCTGCGACGTGCCCCTGAACTCCTCGACCATGTCGAGCAGCCGGCTGAGGTTGCGGTCGTCCAGCGCCGCCTCGACCTCGTCCAGCAGGTAGAACGGCGAGGGCCGCGCACGGAAGATCGCGAACAGCAGTGCGATCGCCGTCAGCGAACGCTCCCCGCCCGACAGCAGCGACAGCCGCTTGACCCGCTTGCCGGGGGGCCGCGCCTCGACCTCGATGCCGCTGGTCAGCAGGTCGTCCGGGTCGGTCAGGACCAGCCGGCCCTCGCCGCCGGGGAACAGGACCGCGAACACCTGCTCGAACTCCCGCGCCGTGTCCTCGAACGCGCTCCTGAACACCTCGTGGATCCGCTCGTCGACCTCCTTGACGACCGTGAGCAGGTCGCGGCGGGTGTCCTTGATGTCCTCGAGCTGGTTCGAGAGGTACGCGTGCCGCTCCTCCAGCGCGGAGAACTCCTCCAGCGCCAGCGGGTTGACCTTGCCGAGCAGCGCGAGCTGGCGGTCGGCGGCGGCCGCGCGGCGCTCCACGACGGTGCGGTCGTACGGCGCCGGCGTCGGGTCCTCCGCGTCGCCGGGCGGCGGGACCTCGGTGTCCGGGCCGTAGTCGGCGACGAGCGAGTCGGGGTCGATGCCGTACTCGTCGGCGCAGCGCTGCTCCAGCGCCTCGATCCGCAGCCGCTGCTCGGTCCGCGCCATCTCGTCGCGATGCGCGACGTCGGTCAGCCCCTCCAGCTCCGTCGCCAATTCGCGGCGGCGGGTACGGACCTCGGCCAGCTCGCCCTCGTTCAGGCGGCGGCTCGCCTCGACCAGCGAGCGGCCGTCGTTGGCCAGCTCGATCGACGCCTCGATGCGGGACAGTGCTTCCACGGCAACTTCCGCTACCGCGGCCGCGACGATCGCGCCGCGGGCGCGCGTGGCGCGCAGGGTCGCGAGCCGCTCGCGGGACGCGCGTTCGGCGGCGGCGGCGCGCTCCAGGCTCTCGGCGCGCGACACCAGCGCGCGCGAACGTTCCTCGCCCGCGACGACCCCGAGCCGTACCTCGACCTCGACGGAACGGGCCGCGTGCAGCGCGGTCGCGACCTCGTCGCGGACGCTGGTGTCCGGCTCGACGTCGAGCGGCGCGGCCTGCGCCTCGGCGAGCCGCGACTCCAGCGCCGCGAGGCCGTGCAGGTCGCGGTCGCGCGCGGCCTCGGCGTCGTGCTGCGCGCGTTCGAGCCGGTCCGCCTCGTCCTGCGCGGCGCGCTGCTGCGAACCCAGCAGACCGAGCTGCTCGGCAACGGCGGCCATCCGCGCGTCGCTCTCGTGCAGCCCTTCCAGCGCGCGGTCGAGGTCGACCTGGAGGCGGTCGAGGTCGGAGCGCGCGGACACCAGCGCGAAGCGCAGCCGGTCCGCCGACATGCTCGCCTCGGCGAGCTTCTCGGCGGCCTCGTCGGCCGCGGCCTGGACTTCGAGCAACGACGGCGCCGACGCCCCGCCGCCGACCGCGCGCCAGGCCGAGAGCAGGTCGCCCTCGTCGGTGACGACGGTCAGCTCGGGCCGCGCCTCGACCAGCGAACGCGCCGCCGCCAGGTCGGGGACGACCGCGATGCCGTCGAGGATCCGCGCCACCGCGCCGGCCAACGCCAGCGGCGCCGTGACGAGGTCGAGCGACCACTCGGCACCGGCCGGCAACGGCCGATGCCGAGTGCTGTCTGCAGGAGACCCGCCCACGAGCAGCGTCGCGCGGCCGGCGTCGTCGGACTTCAACAGGTCGAGCGCGCGCACCGCGGCGTCGGGACCCGACACCGCGACGGCGTCGGCCAACGCTCCCAGCGCCGCCGCCACCGCGACCTCGGAGCCCGCGCGCACGGACAGCACCGACGCGACCGTGCCGAGCAGCCCGGGCAGCCGGTCGCCCGCGTCGACCAGCGCGCCCGCGCCGTCGCGCCGCAGCAGCGACATCTCCAGCGCCTCGCGCCGCGCGGACCAGAACGACTTCTCGCGCTCGGCCTCGCGCTCCTCGGCGACGAGCTGCTCGACATGGATGGTCACGTCCGTCAGCGCCGTGCTGGCGGCCTCGTAGTGCTCGTCCAGCCCGGACTCGCCGCCCTCGAGCGTGACGACCTGCTCCTGCACGACGAGGAACTCGCCGCGCGCGCGTTCGGCCCTGGCCACCGCCTCCTGGCGGGCGGCGGCGATCCGGCCGATCTCCTCGTCGGCCGCGGCGGCGCGGGTGCGCAGCGCGTTGACCTGGCCGTGCAATCGCGCGAGCCCCTCGCGGCGGTCGGCCTGCGCGCGGGCGGTCGCGACCAGCCCCTGCTCCTCGGCCCGCAGGCTCTGCTCCAACGACGCCCGGTGCTGCTCGGCCTCGGCCAGCCGCGCGCGGTCCGCGTCGAGCACCGAACGGACCGTGCCCTCCTCGGCCCTGACCTCCGCCGCCTCGGCCTCCAGGTCCTCCGCGGAACGGCCGGGACGGGCCTCGGCCTCGATGTCGGCGGAGAGGTTGCGGTGCCGCTCGCCGGCCAGCTCGGCGGTGCCGCGGAAGCGTTCGCGCAGCGAGGAGAGCCGGTAGAACGTCTCCTGCGCGCGGGCCAGCAACGGCGCGTCCGCCGCGAGCGCGGCCTCCAGCTCGGTCTCGCGCGCCGTCGCGGTCGCGAGTGACTTCTCGACCGCGCTCCGGCGCCCGCGCAGCTCCTCCTCGTCGCGCAGCTCCGCGGCCATGACGGTCTTCAGGCCGAGCAGGTCGTCGGCGAGCAGCCGCAGCCGCATGTCCCGCAGCTCGGCCTGGATCACCGACGCGCGGCGCGCGATCTCGGCCTGCCGGCCCAACGGCTTGAGCTGGCGCCGCAGCTCGGCGGTCAGGTCGGTGAGCCGGGTGAGGTTGGCCTGCATCGCGTCGAGCTTGCGGAGCGCCTTCTCCTTGCGCTTGCGGTGCTTGAGGACGCCCGCGGCCTCCTCGATGAACGCGCGCCGGTCCTCGGGCCGCGCGGCCAGCACGGCGTCGAGCTGGCCCTGGCCGACGATGACGTGCAGCTCGCGGCCGATGCCGCTGTCGGAGAGCAGCTCCTGGACGTCGAGGAGGCGGCACGGGGCGCCGTTGATGGCGTACTCGCTCTCGCCGCTGCGGAACATCAGCCGCGAGATCGTCACCTCGGTGTAGTCGATCGGCAGGGCGCCGTCGGCGTTGTCGATGGTGAGGACCACCTCGGCCCGGCCGAGGGCGGGACGCCCGGGCGTGCCGGCGAAGATGACGTCCTCCATCTTGCCGCCGCGCAGCGCCTTCGCGCCCTGCTCGCCGAGCACCCAGGCGATGGCGTCGACGACGTTGCTCTTGCCGGAGCCGTTCGGGCCGACGACGGCGGTGATGCCGGGCTCGAACTTCAGGGTCGTCGCGGTGGCGAAGGACTTGAAGCCACGCAGCGTCAGGCTCTTGAGGTGCACGCAGGGTCCTTGCGAGCGGACGTGGGGGAAGTCCAGGGGCCAGCGTACCGCCCGGACATGCGGAAGGGACGCCGCGACGCGGCGCCCCTTCGGTGGGACGGGCTAGCTGTAGGCGGGCTCGCGCTGGCCTTCGAGAGCGACCTCGAGCGCCTGCGTCGCGCGGACGCCGGCCAGCTCGGCCTCGAGCTCCTTGACCCGGAGCTGCAGGCGCCGTACCTCCTGCGCGAGGCGGAGGTCGGGAACGAGCCCTACGTGACCGAGGAGGGCCTTGGCCATGATGTGTCGTCCTCCGGGGGGTTCGAGGGAGGCCCGCCGGGGTTGTGACACCCGACGCGCCCGTTGACATCCAGGGTGACACGCCGTTCTGGGAGAGGTCAAGGGTCAGGTTACGGGGAGGTCACGGGGGTTGAGCGCGATCCGCTCAGGTACGGGGTGTCATCTCTCCACGAACCCGGACAGACCTCCCCGGGCGGCGCCCCACCTCTCGGTCACCGACTCGACGTACCCGGGGGTACGTCCGCCGCGCAGCGCCGCGAGCAGCCGTTCGCAGGGCTCCCTGGGACCCTCGGCGACGACCTCGACCCGGCCGTCGTCCAGGTTCGCCGCCGAGCCGGCCAGCCCGAGCTCCCGCGCGCGGCAGCGGACCCACCAGCGGAACCCGACGCCCTGCACCCGGCCCCGCACCCAGGCGTTGAGGCGTACGGCTGTCTCGTCCACGCCCGGATCGTAGGGTCATCGGCGTGCCCCGCATCGCCCTCGCCACGTGCGCCGAGTTCCCCGACCTCTACACCGACGACGACCCGCTGCGCGCCGCGCTGCTCGCGCGCGGCGCCGTCCCCGTGCCCGCGGTCTGGGACGACGCGTCGGTCGACTGGGCGGCGTTCGACCTCGTCGTCGTCCGCTCGACGTGGGACTACGTCGAGCGCCGCGAGGCGTTCGTCGCGTGGGCGCGGTCGGTCCCGCGCCTGGCCAACTCCGCACGCGTCGTCGAGTGGAACACCGACAAGACGTACCTGCGCGACCTCACGGTGCCCGTCGTCCCTACGACATGGGTGACCTCGGGAACGCTGGCGACCGTCGTTGCGGACCGCGGCTGGACCGACGTCGTCGTCAAGCCCGCGATCTCGGCGGGCGCGCGGAACACGCTGCGCTGCAACGCAGCCGACCTCGCCGGGGGCGAGGCGTTGCTGCGCGCGATCCTCGCCGAGGGCACGGCGATGGTGCAGCCGTACCTGCCGGCCGTCGAGGGGTACGGCGAGCGCTCGCTGCTCTTCGCCGAGGGCGCGTTCACCCACGCGGTCCGCCGCAACCCGGCGCTCTCGCTCGACGGCGAGACGCGGTACGACGCCCGCCTGGTCGATGCGACGGACGCCGAGCTGTCACTGGCGCAGTGGGTGCTGGCCGAGGTGGGCGAGCCGCTGCTCTACGCGCGCGTCGACCTCGTCCCGGACGAGAACGGCGCACCGATGCTGATGGAGCTCGAAGTCACCGAGCCGCAGCTGTTCCTGCGCTTCTCGACGCCCGCGGCGGAAGCGCTGGCGGACGCCGCCGTGGCGCGCGCTGGCAGCGCGGGCAGTAGTACGACGACCGGTTCATGAACTTGTCGCGGCGGATCGGTGTGCCGCAGCGTTCGCACGGCAGCCCCTCGCGGCCGTAGACCTTCAGCTCCCGCTCGAACAGCCCGCTCACGCCGTCGGTCGAGACGTACAGCGCGTCGAACGACGTGCCCCCCGCGCGCAGCGCTTCGTTCATGACCTCGCGCAGCGCGTGGAGCAGCCGCGCAACGTCGGCGTTGGTGAGGCCGGACGTCGGGCGGTCGTAGTGCAGCTTCGCGCGCCAGAGCGCCTCGTCGGCGTAGATGTTGCCGACGCCGGAGATCAGCGACTGGTCGAGCAGCGCGCGCTTGATGCCGGTCGCCTTGCGGCGCAGCGCTTTCGCGAACGCCGCATCGTCGAACTCCGGGTCGAGTGGGTCGCGCGCGATGTGCCGCAACGGCGGCGGCGCGTCGGACGCGGGGTCGCCCGCGACGACGAACAGCCCGCCGAACGTCCGCTGGTCCACGAACCGCAGCTCGCGCCCGCCGTCGTCGAACGTGATCCGTACCCGCAGGTGCTTCTCCTCCGGCTTGTCCGGCGGGACGACGAGGAGCTGGCCGCTCATGCCGAGGTGCGCGGTGAGGACGTCACCCGAGTCGAGAGGCAGCCACAGGTACTTGCCGCGGCGCAGCGCGGCCTCGACCCGGCGGCCTTCGAGCAGCGCGACGAAGTCCTGCGGGCCGCCGGTGTGCCTGCGGATCGCGCGCGGGTGGCGTACCTCCACGGTCGCGATGCGGCGGCCGACCACGCCGCGTTCGAGGCCCTGCCTGACGACCTCGACCTCGGGCAGCTCAGGCACTAGGGCGTGGCGGCGTCGGCGTCGGCGGAGAGCAGCGTCCACGCGGCCTCGGCGGCCTTCTGCTCGGCCTCCTTCTTACTCCGGCCGTCGCCGCTGCCCCACTCGCGGCCCGCGACGATCGACCGCGCGACGAACCGCTTCGCGTGGTCGGGGCCGCTCTCCGTGACGACGTACTCGGGCACGCCGAGCACCCGCGCCGCGGTCAGCTCCTGGAGGCTGGTCTTCCAGTCGAGCGACGCGCCGCGCGTCGCCGCGTCGGCCATCAGCGGGTCGAAGAACTGGTGGATCACCTTGCCGACCGACGCGAGGCCGCGGTCGAGGTACACCGCGCCGAGCAGCGCCTCGAACGTGTCCGCGAGGATCGACGCCTTGTCCCGCCCGCCGCTGAACTCCTCGCCGCGGCCGAGCAGCAGCCAGGCCCCGACGCCGATGCCGCGGGCGACGTCCGCGAGGGCGTTCATGTTCACGACCGACGCGCGGAGCTTGGCGAGCTGGCCCTCGGGGAGGTCGTCGTAGGTCAGGTACAGGTGGTCGGTCACGACGATGGACAGCACCGCGTCGCCGAGGAACTCCAGCCGTTCGTTGGTCGGCAGGCCGCCGTGCTCGTACGCGTACGACCGGTGCGTCAGCGCGCGGCGCAGCAGGTCGCGGTCGCGCAACGTCACCCCGAGGGACTTCTCCAGCTCGGTCCGCTTCGCCGTCAGGTCCGGCGTCGTGACGGCGCCGCTCACAGCCGGGCCACCGCGTAGTCGACCGCCTCGCCGACGGTGCGCATGTCGTCCAGGTCGCTGTCGTCGATCGCGAAACCGTTGCGCGCCAACGGTCGCAGCGTCTCCTCCACGATCTCCACGATCTCGACCAGCGCGAGCGAGTCGCAGCGCAGGTCCTCGACCAGCCGCGTCTCGCGCGAGACCGTTCCCGGCTCGACCTCCATCACCGTGACGACCGCGTCGCGGACGACGGCGAACACCGCGTCGGCGTTCACCCGTTCACCGCCAGCCCGGCCGCCTGGCGGCGGCGGCGCACCAGACCGTCGAGCGCCTCGCGCAGCCGCGGCAGCAGCCCGTCGGCAACGGCGTCCGCCGCGAGGCCGACGCAGGACGCGACCGCGCGCGCCGACGACGAGCCGTGGCCGAGCACCGCGATGCCGTCGACGCCGAGGAGCAGCGCGCCGCCGAGGCGTTCCGGGTCGAGCCGGTCGGGCACCGCGGCGCCGCTCATGGCGAGCGCGCCCTCGATGCCCTTGAGGAGGACGTTGCCGGTGAACCCGTCCGTCACGACGACGTCCGCGCGGCCGCCGAGGGCGACGTCGTGGCCCTCGACGTTGCCGACGAAGTCGATCGGCAGCGTCTCCAGCAGCGCGTACGCCGCCTTGCGGGTCTCGTCGCCCTTGCCGGGCTCCGCGCCGTTGCTGAGCAGGCCGACGCGGGGCTGGTCGATGCCGCGCGTGGTCGCGTAGGCGACGCCGGCCAGGGCGAACTGCGCGAGCAGGTCCGGCCCCGCGTCGGGGTTGGCGCCGGCGTCGAGGAGGACGACGGGGCCGTTCAGTGCGGGCACGACGACCGCGATCGCCGGGCGCGTGACGCCGGGCAGGCGGCCGAGGGTGAACAGCGCCGCCGCCATGGCCGCGCCCGTCGAGCCGACGGAGACCGTCGCGTCGGCCGCACCGTCGCGGACCAGGCGGGCCGCGACGCGGACGGAGGCGTCGCGCTTGGCGCGGACGGCCCGGGCGGGGTCCTCGTCCATCGCGATGTGTTGCGTGGCGTTGACGACCGGGAACCGCCCTGCGGCGTTCCTCCGGTCCAGCAGCTCGGCAGCGACCCCCTCGGGACCGACGAGCAGGACCTGGACGTCAGGCCGCTCGTCGGCGACGAGCAGGGCACCGTCGACGACGGTGTCCGGCGCGGAGTCGCCCCCCATGAGATCGAGGGCGACGCGCGCGCGGTGAGTGTCCCTCACCCGCCCGCCGTCAGACCTCGACGACCCGGCGGTCGTTGTAGTAGCCGCAGGTGGGGCAGGCGACGTGGGGCAGCTTCGCCTGCTTGCAACGCCCGCAGGTCGCGTACGCCGGGAGCGCCGCCTTCCACTGCGAACGGCGCGAGTGCGTGTTGCTCCGCGACATCCGGCGCTTGGGGACCGCCACTGTCCTACTCCTGCTCTGTCTCGTCGGTGACCGCTATCTCGTGCAGCGCCGCCCAGCGAACGTCGACCGGGGCCGTGTCGTGGCCGCAGTCGCCGTCGTCGCGCCTGGCGCCGCAGACCACGCACAGTCCGCCGCAGTCCTCGCGGCAGAGCGGCATGAGCGGCAGCGCCAGCACCACCGCGTCCCGGAGCGCGGGCTCGAGGTCGAGCAGGTCGCCGTCCAGGCGACCCACCTCGTCCTCGGTCGCGTCCGACTCGGGGTAGGCGTACAGCTCTTGCAGGTCGACCTCGATCGACGAGGCGACCGGGTCCAGGCACCGTGCGCACTCGCCCACGAGCGGCCCGGTGACCGTTCCGGACACCAGCACGCCCTCCATGACGGCTTCGAGCCGCAGCCGGAGGTCGAGCCGGGACCCGGGCGGGATCCCGATCATGCCCACACCGAGGTCGCTGGGCGCCGGGACCTCGAAGTCCGTCTTCCGCTGCGACCCCGGCCGGCGTCCTAGCTCGCGGGTATCGATCACGAGCGGCTGGCGGGGGTCGAGGCGGGAGTGGACTTTCCTGTTCTCGGGCACGGCGATCTCGGTGGTGGCACAGACCGTCGTAGACAGTACCGCACACCTCGGCTTGGAAGCACCGTTCATTACAAGCCGAGTGAAGCGCGGATCACCCTGGAAGGGGTTCGTCCGGCAGTAGCGCGCCGTCGCGGAGCTCCTCGAGCTCGTGGCGGCCCTTGAGCTTGTCGCGGCCGCGCTCGACCGCCCCCAACGTCTTGTGCAGCACGACCTCGAAGTTCGCGAGCTTGGCGTCGACGTAGTCCTCGACCTCGAGGCGCATCTGGCGGGAGTTCTCCTTCGCCTCCTCCAGAACGCGGTCCGCCTCCTTGGTCGCGGACTGCATCACCTCGGTCCGCGACACCAGGCGGGCCGCCTCGGTGCGCGCGTCGGCGATGATCCGGTCGGCCTCCTTGCGGCCGGCGTCGATCACCTCCTCGCGGTCCTTGATCACCCACTGCGCCTCGCGCAGCTCGTCGGGGAGCTCCGCGCGCAGCTCGTCCAGCAGGGCGAGCATGTCGGACTTGTTCACGAGAACGGACGCCGACAGCGGCATCGACTTGGCGGACTCCACCATCGCGGTGATCTCGTCGAGCTTGGCCTGGGCATCCATGCGGGGCTCCGGTGCTTACGGCGGTGGGGACGGCAGGCGCTCGGCCAGCCGGCGTACGGCGGCGTCGGGGACCAGCCCGGACACGTCTCCACCGTACTTCGCCACCTCTTTGACGAGGCTGGACGAGAGGAACGAGTACAGGGGGTTGGTCGTCATGAACAGCGTCTCGACGCCCGCCAGCCGGTGGTTCATCTGCGCCATCTGCAGCTCGTAGTCGAAGTCGCTGACCGCGCGCAGCCCCTTGACGATGACCGGGATCGAGTGGGTACGGCAGAAGTCGACGAGCAGCCCGTGGAACGAGTCCACCAGCACGTTCGGCCACTCCTTGACGACCTCGCGGAGCAGCTCGATCCGCTCGGGGATGTCGAACAGGCCGCGCTTGGTGTCGTTGACCAGCACCGCGACGACGACCTCGTCGTAGATCGCGGCGGCCCGCCCGATGATGTCCAGGTGGCCGTTCGTGACCGGGTCGAAGGAGCCGGGACACACTGCTCGCCGCACGCGCACACCCTCCGTCAGGTGGCGCGACCGTACCAAAGGGCACCCTCGCCGTACCGCCGTTCGCGCACCCGCTCAATCCCCTCGGGCCAAGCGGGCTCCGCGGAACGCGCGGACCTTTCGACTGCGACGATCCCCGCCGGGGCGAGGTGGACGGCCGCGAGGACGCGTTCGACGATCTCGTCGGCGACGTCGTACGGCGGGTCGAGGAACACCACGTCGAACGCCGCCCCCGTCGCCGTGGCGAGGAACCGTTCGACCCGGTCCACGACGACCCGCGACCCCGGCAGCCCTACGGTCTCCGCGTTGCGCCGGATCACCGCCGCCGCCCGGACGTCCGACTCGACCAACACTGCGGCCTCCGCGCCGCGCGACAGCGCCTCCAGGCCGACCGCGCCGGAGCCCGCGTACAGGTCGAGCACCCGCGCGCCCGCCCACGGCAGCCCGCGCAACGACTCCAGCGTCGAGAACAGCCCCTCCCGCGCCCGGTCGCTCGTCGGCCGCGTCTCCTTGCCGGGCGGCGCGGCCAGCGGGCGGCCGCGGGCGGTGCCGCCGATGACCCTCACCCCTTCTCCAGGTACTCGGCGCGTTCCTCGTCCAGGACCTCGGCCAGCGTCTCGCGCAACGCGGGGTGGTCGGCCAGCTCGGGGTCCGCCTCCACCAGCGCCGTCGCTGCGGTGCGCGCCTCCACGATCAGGTCGCCGTCGCGCAGCAGCTCCAGCAGCCGCAGCCGCGAGCGCCGCCCGGACTGGGCGGCCCCGAGGACGTCGCCCTCGCGGCGCTGCGCGAGGTCGAGCCCGGCGAGCTCGAAGCCGTCCAGCGTCGCGGCGACGGCCTGGACGCGTTCCCGCGCGCCCGAGCCCTCCGGCGCCTCGGTGACGAGCAGGCAGGTCGCGGCGTGCGCGCCCCGGCCGACCCGGCCGCGAAGCTGGTGCAGCTGGCTGATGCCGAACCGGTCCGCGTCCATCACGACCATCACGGTGGCGTTCGGGACGTCGACGCCGACCTCGATCACGGTCGTCGCGACCAGCACGTCGATCGCGCCCGCCGCGAACCGCCGCATCACCGAGTCCTTCACGTCCGACGGGAGCCGGCCGTGCAGCATCTCGATAGTTAGCCCATGCAAGTATCCGTCGCGCAACGAGGGGAACACGTCGAGCACGGCGAGCGGCGGGCGGCGTTCCTCGTCGTCGGTCGCGGTCGGCTCCAGGCCGTCGTCGCCCTCCGCCTCGCCGATCCGCGGGCAGACCACGAACGCCTGCCGACCGGCCGCGACGTCCTCGCGCACCTTGTCCCACGCGCGTTCCAGGTAGGCGGGCTTCTCCGGCGGGACGACGTGCGTCGCGATCGGCGCGCGCCCCTTCGGCAGCTCGGTCAGCGTCGAGGTCTCCAGGTCGCCGTAGACCGTCATGGCGACCGTTCGCGGGATCGGCGTCGCGGTCATGACGAGAACGTGTGGAGGCTGGGAACCCTTGGCGCGCAGCACATCTCGCTGTTCGACGCCGAACCTGTGCTGCTCGTCCACGACGACCAGGCCGAGGTCGCGGAACGCCACGTCCGGCTCCAGCAGCGCGTGCGTCCCGACGACGATGCCCGCCTCGCCACTCGCCAGGTCCGCGAGCGCCGCCCGGCGCGCGGCGGCGGGCGTCGAGCCGGTCAGCAGCACCACCTTGGTGGCGACGTCGGCCGCGCCGAGCTCGCCCGCCATGCCGATCGGGCCGAGCAGGTCGCGGATGCCCCGCGCGTGCTGCGTCGCCAGGACCTCGGTCGGGGCCATCAACGCCGCCTGCCCGCCCGCGTCTACCACCGTCAGCATCGACCGCAGCGCGACGACGGTCTTGCCCGAGCCGACCTCGCCCTGGAGCAGCCGGTGCATGGGATGCGGCCGCGCGAGGTCGTCGTCCAGCGTCGCGGCGACCTCCTGCTGTCCGGCCGTCAGCGTGAACGGCAGCGCCAGCTCGAACGCGTCGACAAGCCCGCCCGGGCGCCGTACGCGGGGCGGGGTCGGCTCCATCCGCGCGAGCCGCCGGCGCTGTGCGAGCGCGACCTGGAGGACGTACGCCTCGTCCCACTTCAGCCGTAGGCGCGCGGCGTCGAGCTCGGCGATCGAGGACGGGCGGTGGATGCCGCGCAGGGCGGCGTCGAGGTCGATGAGGTCGCGTTCGTCGCGGAGCGCGTCCGGCAGCGGGTCGGGCAACGGTTCGAGGGTGTCGAGGGCGACGCGGACGCACTTCGCGACCTGCCAGGACGCGATCTTCTCACTCGCCGGGTAGACCGGGATCAGCCGCCCGGCGAAGTCCTCCGCGACGTCGCTCGCGTCGTCGCCGTCGAGGAGCTGGTACTCCGGGTTGGCGAGCTGCCGCTTGCCGCGGAACTCGCCGACTTTGCCCGCGAACAGCGCCTGGCGGCCCGGCTTCAGCTCGCGTTCGCGCCACGGCTGGTTGAAGAACATCAGCGCCAGCGTGCGCCGCCCGTCGCCGACGACGACCTCGAGCATCTGGCCGCGGCGCTGGCGCATCGGGCGGACGTTGGTGCGCTGGACCTCGGCCATCACCGTGACGTGGTCGCCGACGTGCAACGACGCGAGGTCGGTGAGGCGGCCGCGTTCGGCGTAGCGGCGGGGGTAGTGCCGCAGCAGGTCGCCGACGGTGCGCAGGTCGAGCGCGCTGTCGAGGACCTTCGCCGTCTTGTCGCCGACGAGGCCCTTCAGCGGGGCGCCGAGCGTCACTCCACGCCCAGCAGCAGCGGGTAGTGCGGCTGCCCGCCCGCGTGGACCTCGGCCTCGGCGAGCGGGTACGCCGCCGCGACGCGATCGGCCAGCGCCTCGCCGAGACTCGCGGGCGCGTCGGCGCCGACGACGATCGTGACCAGCTCGCCGCCGGCCGCGAGCATCCGGGTCAGGACGTCGTACGCGACCTCGTCCAGCGCGCCGCCGACGACCGCGACGTCCCCGTCGACCAGGCCGAGGACGTCGCCCGCGCGGCACGCCCCCGCTGACGTCTGCGCGTCGCGGACCGCCGTCGTGACCTCGGCCCGGCGCGTGGCACCGGCGGCCGCAGACATGGCGATCGCGTCGTCCGCGAAGCCGCGTGCCGCGTCCGCCACGGCGAGCGCGGCCAGCCCCTGGACCGGCGACCGCGTCGGGACGACGTGGACGTCGCGCCCGGCCGCCCGCGCCTCGGCGGCGGCCGCGGCGGCGGGGCCGTGGACGTTGCCGTCGTTCGGCAGCAGCACGACCTCGGCCGCGCCGGTCGCGAGGACGGCGGCGAGGAGCTCCCCGGTCGACGGGCAGGCGCTCGGGCCGCCGGGTACGACGACCGCACCGGCGGCCTCGTACAGCTCGACCAGCCCCTCCCCCTGCACGACCGCGACGACGGCGCGGCCCGTGACCGGCCCCGGCGCCGCGACCTGGTCCGCGAACCGCGTCACGCGGATGCGGTGCGGGCGGCCCGCCTCGACGCCGGCCTCGATCGCCGCGCCGACGTCGTTGACGTGGACGTGGACGTTCCAGAGGCCTTCGCCGCCGACGACGACGAGCGAGTCGCCCAACGGCGCCAGCGCGGCCTTCAGCCCGTCGACCGAGGGGGCGTCGAGGAGGTACATGACCTCGTACGCGTACGCCTCGCTCCCCGACTCGCGCGCCGTGGCAGGCGCGTGATGGCGGACCGACGACGGCGCGACGCCAGTAGCGACGGCCTCTCCCGTGACGACCGCGCAGAGCGCGTCGAGGACGACGCAGAGCCCGCGCCCGCCCGCGTCCACGACACCGGCGGCGGCGAGCGCCGGGAGCTGCGACGGCGTCAGCGCCAGCGCCTCGGCCGCGCCACGAGAGGCGGCCCGCGCGACGTCGGCGAGGCCGTCGGGCGCCGCATCGGCCGCGTCCGCGGCGGCCCGGGCGACGGTGAGGATGGTGCCCTCGACCGGCTCGGGCACGGCCGCCCACGCCTGCTCGGCCGCGCGGCGCAACGCCTTCCGCAGGTCCGGTCCGGACGCCGCCGCGGCGCCGAGCACCTCGCCCGCGCCACGGAGGAACGCGCTCAGCACCAGCCCGGAGTTGCCGCGCGCCCCGAGCAGCGCGGCCCGCGTCGCCGCGGCCGTCAGGTCGCCGACGTCGTCCGCGACATGCGTGAGGGCGGCGTCGACCGACGCCATCGTGAGCGCCATGTTGGTGCCGGTGTCGCCGTCGGGGACGGGGTAGACGTTGAGGTCGTCGATCTCTGCGGCGTGCGCGTCGAGGTCGCGGCGGGCGGCGGCGAGCCAGCGGCGGACGGCCGCCGCGTCGAGCCGCTCCAGCGCCGTCATGCGGGCGACTCTACGGCGCCGCCTTGCCCGGTACGAGGCGGGCCGCGTACCCTGTGCGGGTTGCCCCGTGCTGCGGGGCGTTTTCGTGTGCACCCGAACGAGGAGCAGGTTCCGTGGCGAGCGTGTGTGACGTCTGTGGCAAGGGGCCGGGCTTCGGCATGTCGGTGTCCCACTCCCACCGGCGCACCCGTCGTCGCTGGAACCCGAACATCCAGCGCGTGCGCGCCCTCGTCGGCAAGACGCCGAAGCGGCTGAACGTCTGCACCTCGTGCATCAAGGCCGGCAAGGTCGTCCGCGCCTCCTAGCCCCTCGTCAGGCGCGCACCTGCCACCCGTGGTCGACCGGGCCGATCCCTGAGCCCAGCGCGAAGCCGTTCGCGATAGCGCCCGTCACGTACTCCTTCGCCGCCGCAACGGCCTCCGGCACCGGGTCCCCGTACGCCAGCCGCGCCGCGATCGCCGACGCCAGCGTGCACCCCGTTCCATGCGTGTGCCTGTTGTCCAGCCGGGGCGCGGCGTAGCGGCGTTCGTCGACGCCGTCCCAGAGCAGGTCCACCGCGTCGCCGTCGAGGTGACCGCCCTTCACCAGCGTCCACCGCGCACCCAGCGCGTGGACCGCCCGCGCCGCGTCGCCGAGCGCCGCCGCGGACGACACGACGAGTCCCGTCAACGCCGCGACCTCGTCGAGGTTCGGCGTCACGACCGTCGCGAGCGGGACGACCCGCGTACGCAGCACCTCCAGCGCGTCGGGCGAGAGCAGCGCGTCGCCGTGCTTCGAGACGCAGACCGGGTCCACGACGACCGGCGCGTCGAGACCCGCCAACGACTCCGCAACGGCGGCCGCGATCTCCGCAGTGCCGAGCATCCCGACCTTCACGGCGTCCACGCCGATGTCGTCCACGACCGCCCTGATCTGCGCGCGCACCGCCTCGACCGGCAGCGGCCACCAGCCCTGGACGCCGACCGAGTTCTGCGCCGTCACCGCGGTGACCGCGCTCATGCCGTGACACCCCAGCGCGAGGAACGTCTTGAGGTCGGCCTGGATGCCCGCGCCGCCGCCCGAGTCGGAGCCCGCGATCGTGAGCAGCCGCTTCACGGCGTTGCCTCGAAGTGGTCGAACGACGCGGGTACGTCCTCCGCGCCGAGCCACCGGATGCCCTCGCCCGCGACGACCCGGCCGACGACGGCGAACGGCCACTCGGCGCACGCCGCCCGCGCCTCCTCGACGCCGTCCGGCGGCAGCGCCGCGACCAGGGCGTGGTCCTCGCCGCCCGCGAGCACCCACGCCAGCGGGTCCTCCCCCAGTGCCTCGGCCGCCGCCGCGAGGCCCGGGTGCCTCGGCAGGGCGCCGACCTCGACCTCGAAGCCGATCCCGTACGACAGGAGGTGCGCGAGGTCGCCGGAGAGTCCGTCGGACACGTCGATCATGGCGTTCGCGCGGCAGTCGGCGAGCGCGGGACCGGCGTCGTAGGGCGGCGATGGCACCCGGTGTGCGGCGACGACGTCGAGGTCGCCGCGCCCCGCGCGCAACGCCGCGAGACCCGCCGCCGAGCCGCCGAGCGTGCCGACGACGACGAGCACGTCGCCGACGAACGCCGCGCAGCGCGGCACCGGCTCGCGCCCCTCCAGGTCCCCCAGCGCGGTCACCGCGAGCATCAGCGCGTCTGCCGCGACCACGTCCCCGCCGACGACCGACGCGCCGACCCGCGCCGCCTCGAACGCGAGCCCCGCCATCAGCCCCTCGGCGACGGCGACCGGCAACGACGCGGGCGCGGCCAGGCCGACGAGCAGCGCCGTTGCGACACCGCCCATCGCGGCGACGTCGGCGAGGCTCTGCGCGGCGGCCTTGCGGCCGACGTCGTACGGCGTCGACCAGTCCAGCCGGAAGTGCCGCCCCTCGACCAGCAGGTCGGTCGTCGCGACGACCCGGCCGTCCGGCGTACGCAGCACCGCCGCGTCGTCGCCGGGGCCGAGCAGCACGCCCGGCCCCTGGAGCAGCGGCTCGGTGACGCGTTCGATCAACGCGAACTCGCCCACGTCGCCCAACGACTCGCCCATGCGGGCAGCGTACGGCCGAACTCCGGGCGCGCCCGGTCGCGCGTCGTGTAGCGTCGGCCGCTCCGGCTAGCGAGAAGGAGGTGCCCGATGGTCCAGGCCTACATCCTGATCCAGACCGAGGTCGGGAAGGCAGCGTCGGTCGCCAAGGCGATCCAGGAGATCAAGGGCGTGACCAGCGCCGAGGACGTCACCGGGCCTTACGACGTCATCGTCCGCGCCGAGGCACGCAACGTCGACGAGCTCGGCAAGCTGGTCGTCGCGCGGGTGCAGTCGGTCGACGGCATCACGCGGACGCTGACCTGCCCGGTCGTCCACCTCTAGCGGTGCGGACGGCGGTCGTCCGGCTCTGCGGAGCCGCGGCGGCCGCCGTTCTGCTCGCCTGCACCCATTCCGCGTCAACGCCGCCCGTCCCGGTCGCCGACGTACCCACCGCATCGGCCGAGGCGTGCGCGCGCTTCGCCGCCCGGCTCCCCAAGTCGCTCGGGCCCGGGCTGCGCCGCCGCGACACCACACCGGAGGACCCGCACGTCGCGGCGTACGGCGACCCGCCGGTCGTGATCCGCTGCGGCGCAGCGCGTTCGACGGCGTACCGGCAGGGCGACCAGCTCTTCCTGGTCAACGGCGTCGGCTGGTTCGCCGAGGAACGCACCGACGACGTCGTGTGGTCGCTGCCGCGAGCGTTCGTCAACGTCTCGGTCACGATCCCCCGCCGCTGGCCGGGCGACCGGCTGTCGTTCCTGACCGACGCGGTCCGCGCGCTCTAGCGCAGCCCGGTCCCGGCTTCGAGCGCGAGCCCGACCAGCCGGTCGACCAGGTCGGGGTACGGCACGCCGCTCGCCGCCCACATCCGCGGGTACATCGACTGCGGCGTGAAGCCGGGCATCGTGTTGACCTCGTTGACGACGACGCCGCCCGGCGTCACGAAGAAGTCAACCCGCGCGAGCCCCGCGCAGCCGAGCGCCGTGAACGCCTGCGCCGCAAGGCTTCGCACCTCCGCGATGACCTCATCGGGCACGTCGGCCGGGATCGCGAACGACGTCGCGTCGTCGAGGTACTTCGCCTCGAAGTCGTACCAGTCCCCCGCGACGAGGACCTCCGCGGGCAGCGACGTCTCCGGCGCCGCGCCGCCGCGGCCCTGGAGCACCGCGCACTCGAGCTCGCGCCCGGCGATGCCCTCCTCGACTATCGCCTTCGGGTCGTTCGCCCAGGCGGTCTCCAACGCCTCCGCGAGGCCGTCCGGCGACGACACCTTGGAGATGCCGAGGCTGGACCCGCCGCGCGCGGGCTTCACGAACAGCGGGTACGCGAGCCCCTCGACGGCCGCGGCGACGTCGTCCCCGCGACGCAACACCGCGTACGGCCCGACCGGCAGGCCGCGCGCCGCGAGCAGGACCTTCATGTACTCCTTGTCCATGCAGACCGCGCTCGCGAGGACGCCGCTGCCGACGTACGGCACGCCGGCCAGCTCGAGCAGGCCCTGGATGGTGCCGTCCTCGCCGAACGGCCCGTGCAGCAGCGGGAACACCACGTCGACGGTGGTCAGGGCGGTCGGCACCTCGCCCGGCTCGAGGACGCGCAGCCCCTTGACGCTCGGGTCGCCCGCGAGCGCGACGGCCGCGCCGGTCTCCGCGTCGACGGACGGCAGCTCGCGGCCGTGCGCCTCCAGCGCGGCCGGGTCGTCGCCCGCGAGCACCCAGCGCCCGTCCGGCGCGATGCCGATGGCGACGACGTCGTAACGCTCCCTGTCGACCGCGCTGAGGACGCTGCCCGCGGACACGCAGGAGATCGAGTGCTCGGTGCTGCGGCCGCCGAAGATCACGGCGAGACGGATGCGGGACACGGCGCGAGCCTAGGGCATGAGCGCGCGCGTGAAGTCGGCCACCAGGTCGTCCGGGTCCTCCAGGCCGATGCTCACGCGGACCGCCGACGGCGCGATCCCGGCCGCGCGCAACGCCGCGTCGTCGAGCTGCCGGTGCGTCGTGGACGCGACGTGGCTGACCTTGGAGACGGTGCCGCCGAGCGACGTGGCGTTCAACGCCAGCCGGAGCCCGTTGCACATCGCGACGCCCGCCTCGCGGCCGCCGCGCGGCGCGACGGTGACGATGGCGCCGTACCGCGTCGAGCCGTTGCGCGCGTCGAACTGCTTCGTCGCCAAGGCGTGGCCGGGGTCGTTCGGCAGCCCTGGGTACGCCACCGCCTCGACCCGCTCGTCGGCGGCCATCGCCGTCGCGAACGCCAGTGCCGACTCGCACTGCCGGTCCACCCGCAGCGGCAGCGTCGCGACGCCCCGGTGCAGCAGGAACGCCTCGTCCGGCGCCATCGACCCGCCGAGGTCGCTGCGCATCGCGCGGATCTGTCGCATCAGCTCGGCCGAGCCGAGCGCGACGCCGCCGGTCGCGTCGGTGTGGCCGCCGAGGTACTTCGTCGCGGAGTGCAGCACGACGTCCGCGCCCCACTCCAGCGGCCTGCAGACGACCGGCGAGGCGAACGTCGAGTCCACGACGAGCAGCGCCCCCGCGTCCCGCGCGACGGCGGCCAGCCCGGACAGGTCGGCAACGGTGAGGGTCGGGTTCGCGATCGTCTCGCCGTAGACGATGCGGGTCGCCGGGCGGACCGCCGCCGCCGCCTCCTCGACCGACGCCGCGAACGTCGTCTCGACCCCGAAGCGCGGCAGCACGTGCGCGAGCATCGAGTACGTCCCGCCGTACAGCGACGACGGCGCCACGACGTGGTCGCCCGCCGACAGGAACGTCAGCAGCGTCGTGGAGATCGCGGCCATCCCCGACGCGAAGCACTGCGCCGCCGCCGCTCCCTCCAAGAACGCGACCGCCGAACCGAACGCGTCGACCGTCGGGTTGTCGATCCGCGTGTAGACGTAGCCGGGGGCGCGGTTGCCGAGGACGTCGGCGTACTCCTCCGCGCTGCCGAACACGAACGCCGACGTGCGGTACACCGGCAGGCCGACCGGGCGCTCGTTCGGGACCGGCGGGTCGGGCAGGTGGGCCGCGCGGGTGTAGACGTCGTCGCTGTCGCTCACTCGGTCTCCGCCTTCGCCTCGCGCGACATCAGCGAACGCAGCATGTCGTGCGGCGACATGCCGTCGTGGACGACGTGCGCGACGTGCTGCGCGATCGGCATCTCCACGTCGTGCTTGGTCGCGAGGTCGAGGATCGACCGGCTCGACTTCACGCCCTCGGCGACCATCCGCATCTCGCTGACGATCTCCTCCAGCGAACGCCCCCGGCCGAGCTGCTCCCCCACGGTTCTGTTGCGGGACAGCGGAGACGTGCAGGTCGCGACCAGGTCGCCGAGCCCGGCGAGCCCGGCGAACGTCGCCGGGTCGGCGCCGAGCGCCGCGCCGAGCCTGGTCATCTCGGCGAGCCCGCGGGTGATGATCGACGCCTTGGTGTTGTCGCCGAACCCCATCCCCTCGGCCATGCCGCAGGCCAGCGCGATGACGTTCTTGACAGCGCCGCCGAGCTCGCAGCCGACGACGTCGAGGTTGGTGTACGGCCGGAAGTAGCCCGTGAGCGACGCGGCCTGGAGGCGTTCGGCGGCGTCGCCGTCGGCGCAGGCGACGACCGTCGCGGCGGGCTGCCTGGTCGCGATCTCCCTGGCGAGGTTCGGGCCAGACACGACAGCGATCCGGTCGAATGCCACGTCGGCGACCTCGGCGATGACCTCGCTCATGCGCTTCGTCGTGCCGAGCTCGACGCCCTTCATCAACGACACCAGCACGGCGTCGCGCGGCACCAGCGGTGCCCACACCGCGAGGTTCTCGCGCAGCGTCTGCGAGGGGATCGCGAGGACGACGAAGTCGCTGTCCCGCAACGCTTCCGCCGGGTCGTGCGTCGCCGTCAGCGAGTCCGGCAGGCGTACGCCTGGCAGGTAGTCGGGGTTCTCGTGCGTCGTGCGCACGGCCTCGGCCAGCTCGGGCCGCCGCGCCCAGAGCACCGTCTCCGTTCCCGCGTCGGCCAGTACGGCCGCGAACGCCGTGCCCCAGGACCCGGTCCCGAGGACCGCCGCGCGGGTCACGCGCTGCGGCGTTCGTCGCCGGGCGGCGTCGCGATGCCGCGCTGCGGGACGAACGGTGCCGCCGGCGGCTCCGCGCCGCGCAGCTCGCCGACGATCGCCGCGACGTCGCGCATGACCCGGCTGGTGACCGCGCGCAGCACCTCGGTCGTCGGCTCCGCGCCCGCCCACTCGGCCAGGTCGACGGGCGGCCCCGCGTGCACCGACAGCGTCTTGCGCGGGAACAGGTGCGGGCGCTTGTCGAGGCCGAGCGCGGCCTGCGCGCCCCACTGCCCGACCGGGATCACCGGCGCGCCGGTCATCAGCGCGAGCCGCGCCACGCCGGTCTTCGCCGCCATCGGCCAGAGGTCGGGGTCCTTGGTGACGGTGGCCTCCGGGTAGACGACGACGCACTCGCCCGCCTCGACCGCCGCGACGGCGGCGGAGAGCGCCTTGCCCGCGTCGGCCGTCTCCCGGAAGACCGGGATCTGCCGCGCGCCGGACACGATCCGCCCGAGCAGCGGGATGCGGAACACCGACTCCTTCGCCATGAACCGCGGCCGCCGCCCGCCCGTGTGCACGAACAACGCCGCCGCGAACGGGTCGACGTAGGAGATGTGGTTGACGGCGAGGATGCAGCCGCCCTCGCGCGGCAGGTGCTCGCGGCCCGCGAAGTCGTGCCTGAACAGCAGCCACATCAACGGCCTGATGATGACCACCGCAAGCCGGTACCACGGCTCCACGCAACGACCTCCCTCACCCGGCCCCGCGCTGATACTCGCCGGTCGCGCGGGCCGGTGTCGAGCGGGCGGGCAGACTGGCCGGGTGGACCTCGTGCGCTGGGCGGTCGTCGTACCGGTGAAGGAGCTGCCCGCCGCCAAGACCCGGCTCGCGCTGCCTCCCGCGGAACGCGAGGCGCTCGCCCTCGCGATGGCCGCCGACGTGGTCCGCGCGGCCGTCGCCTGCGACGTCGTCGACGGCGTCCTCGTGGTCACGAACGACCTGCGCGCCGCCGCCGCCCTCGCGCCGCTCGGCGCGCGCGTCGTCGCCGACGGCAGCGACGCCGGGCTCAACCCCGCACTCGCGGACGGCGCCCGGCTGGCCCGCAACCTCTGGCCGCGCCACGGCGTCGCCGCGCTCGCCGCCGACCTGCCGTGCGTTCTCCCTGCCGAGCTGGCCGGGGCGCTCGGCGCGGCGGCGGCGTTCCGCACCGCGGTCCTGCCCGACGAGCGCGGCGACGGGACGACGCTGCTCACGGCGCGCCCCGGCACCGACCTCGACCCGCGGTACGGCGCCGCCTCGCGGTACGCCCACGTCGCCGCCGGCGCGAGGCAGCTGGAACGCGGCGCCTGGCCGACCCTGGAGCGCGACGTGGACACCCCCGACGACCTCGCCGCCGCGGTGGCGCTCGGCGTCGGTCCGGCGACGAGGGCCGCACTAGACTCGCGGGACTGAACCGCGAGGAGACGGCATGCAGGGCACGGTGAAGGAGTTCCGCGAGGAGACCCGGTCGGGCTCGGTCGTCCTCGACGACGGCACCGAGATCCCGATCCCGCCGGAGGCGTTCTCCCGGTCGGGGCTGCTCAAGCTGCAGTTCGGGCAGCGCGTGCGCTTCGACGTCGAGGGCGAGGGAGACGACCGCCGCGTCACGCGCATCACCATCGCGACCCTGAGCTAGGCGAGCCCGCCACCGGAAACGGCGCCGGGGCCCCGTTCCGCGAAGGAACGAGGCCCCGAAGGGAAGTACGCCGCCGGCGAGTCCTAGCGCTTGGTCGCCTTCTTCGCCGGAGCCTTCTTGGCCACCGTCTTCTTGGCGGCGGCCTTCTTCGCGGGGGCCGCCTTCTTCACGGCCTTCTTGGCCGCGGGCTTCGCCGCCTTGGCCGCGGAGCGCTTGCCGCCGCTCGCGACCGTCTCCTTGAACGCCGCGCCCGCGCGGAACGCGGGTACCGACGTCGCCTTGACCTTGATCGGGGCGCCGGTGCGGATGTTGCGCGCCGTCCGCGCGCCGCGGACCCGCTTCTCGAACGTCCCGAAGCCGACCAGCCCGACCCGCTCACCCTTCGCGACCGCCGCCACGATGCTGTCGAGGACGGCCTCGACTGCCTTGACGGCCTGGGCCCGGCCGCCGACCTTCTCGGCGATCGTCTCGACCAGCTCTGACTTGTTCACGCGAGTGACTCCTCCGGTGTGGGAGGTCGGGACGCCACGCCCCGACCTGCGCCAACCTACGGTGCCCGCCCCCGCAACACAACGACCACCGGCCTGCGGAACGCCTTGTGTCGCAACGGATTCGGCGCCGTTCGGTCCTCGCCGGGTCCCGGGGCAGTAGTCAGAACGGATGGTGCGAAACCGTCCCTCCGCGTCATAGCCCGCGTATCAGGGCGAACGGGACAGTTGCCACAGCAGCCGAGACCGCCTCCGGAGGACCCCGATGTCGCACCTTCGCCTCGTCCCCCCGCTCGCCGGCGAGTCCACGGAGGCGTCGGCCGCGACCCCCTGGGAGGACCCGAAGGTCGCGCGGATGTTCTTCCAGGCCGCCAGCGGCGTCTGCCTCTGCCGCGGCTGCTCGATGAAGCGCCACCCCGCCTACGGCCTGGTCTAAGCGCTGCACCGCACCGCGTTGAACAGCGCCGCCCTGGCCTGCCTGGTCGCCGCCGACGCGGCGTCCTCGTCGGGCCGGGCGGGCAGCGTGCCCCTGCCGTGGAGAACGGCGGCGGCGCGCGCGACGGCGGACGCGTTGAGGGCGCCGTACCCCTCGACGAAGTACCGCCCCGGTCCGGCCGCCTCCGCGGGGACCGCGGCGTGCCGTAGCAGGCCCGCGACCTCCGCACCGTCGAACCTCCCCCGCGCCGCCCGCGCCGCCGCGACGAGGAGCGCGGCCCAGCCGGCCGTGCGCGGCGTCGCGCCGGACGTTCCCCCGAAGTGGACCGTGCCCGCGAACGAGTCCGGCGCCGCGGCCGGGAACGAGAACAGCTCGCCGGTCTCGTACGGCCGGACGACGTTGGCGCCCGCGTAGAACGGGTCGCTCTCCTCGGTGTGCCCCGGCCGCCAGGACCGGCCCGCGGCGTCGACGCCGCCGACCTGGAACACCTCGGGCAGGCCGTTCGGGCTGACGAGCGCCTCGGGCTGGTCGGTGGTGTTGCCCGAGCTCGCGAACACCAGCCGCCCCGAGGCGACGATGCGGCGTACGGCGGCCGCGCCCTCGCAGAGGACCGAGCCACCCGTGCCGCCGTTCGAACCCGCGACCTGCGGGGTGCCGTACGCGCTGGTGGTCGCGATGTCGACCCACGGCTGCGTGGCGACCCACTCCCACGGCGCCGCGCCGCCGCCCGCGACGAACACCGCGAGGGCGTCCGGCGCCGTGCCGTACCGGCGGCCGATAGCGGCGTCGACGACGCCGGTCGCGTGCAGCCGGTCGCCGGTGACGATGTCGGTGGTCGACCGGCCGACGGGGTCGCGGGGCGCGTAGACCAGCAGCCGGGTGCCGGCGACGTAGTAGAGCGTGCCCGCCTTGAGGTGGCCGAGCGGGCCGGCGGCGAGCGTTGCGGTCCTGGCGGCGAAGTCGCCGGTGCGTGGCAGCGCGACGCGCACCGCGCGGACACCGGCCGGGAGGACCGCGTCGCGGCCGTCGCGGGTCCGGAAGTCGGTGTGCAGCACGTTCAGCCCGCCCGGCTCGCCGACGACCGCGATGACGCTCGGCCGGGGCGGCGCGGCGGTCGCGGGGGCGGCGGCGGCGGGTGCCGCCAGCACCGCCACGAGAACGGCGAGTCGCGCGATCGTCGATGCCATGGGGGTCCTCACGTCGGTACAGTTCGGCCAGGTGCAGCACACAGAGCGCGGATCGGGCGGAACGGTTCGCCAAGATTTCCGAACCGAACGGGCCGGATCCCCCTCTACCTCCCGTGTCCAGTGCAACGGTCGCCGTGCGCGGCGGGGAGACGTGGCGGATGAGTGACGAGCCGAGCCTCGCGGTGAGCGCGCGCGAGGCCGAGTTCAGGTCGTTCTACGGCGACCACTACCGCGCCGTCGCGGGCTACTGCTGGACGCTGGTCCGCGACGACGAGACCGCGCACGAGCTCGCCCAGGAGGCGTTCACCCGGCTGTACGGCCGGTGGATCGGCGTCCGCTCGCCGCGGGCGTACGTGTTCCGCGTCGCGACCAACCTGGCGAAGGTCGCGTGGCGCGAGCGCAGGGACACCCGCGAGGCGGTCCGTACGCTCGCCTCGCACCGCGAGGTCCACGACCGGAGCAGCGAGGACGACAGCGCGCGGTTCGCGGTCCGCGACGCGGTCGGCGCGCTGCCTGCGCGCTACCGCGACGTCGTGCTCTTGTACTACTACGCCGACCTCCCGGTCTCGGACGTGGCCGCCGCGGTCGGCCGGCCCGCCGGGAGCGTCAAGCGAATGCTGAACGAAGCCCGTACGCGCCTCGCGCGGTCCCTGGGAGACACCCATGCCTGACCTGCCTGGCCTGCCGCCGCGCGGGCACCGCGCGCTCGACGCGCCCGCCGGGAGCGCGGACCGGGTCGTGCGCGACGGCGGCCTCCGGCGCCGTCGTACGGCGCTCGCCGCCGCGACCGCCGCGGGCGGCGTCGGCGCTCTCGTTGCCGTCGTCACGGTCGCCGGCGGGGCGTCGTTCTCGTTGGGCCAGCGCGAGAACGGCCTCGCGGCCGGCGGCGGGCGGGCGCGGGTCAGCGCGACCGGCACCGTCACCGCGCCGTCGGCGAGCGGCACGGGCGGCCCGACCGCGAGCGTCACGCCGTCCGCGGGCGGCTCGATCGGCCCCGGCGGCCCGCCGCCGGCCGGTCCGTCGCGGATGCCCGACCCCACGCCCGTACCGGGGTCGGCGAGCGCACCGGCCGTCCCGGCCCCGGAGCCGATGCGGCGTACCCGCACGACGTACGCCGTCGGCGACGTCTGCAACGACCAGGCGAGCGGCCGTACCGCGAAGGGCTGGTGCCTGCGTTACGTCGGCGCCCTGTCGGGGCGTTCCGGCCGCCCCGCGACGCTCGCCGTCGAGCTCTGCCGGCTGCCTGGGTTCCCGACCGGGACGGCGTCGTTCCCGACCACCCAGGAGGCGGAGCTGACGATCAGCAGGGGCTCCCCGCGCGTCGAGGTCTGGCGCTGGTCGCGCGGCACGTCGCCCGCGCGGACGCGGCACGGCCTCGCCGTCGGCAGCGGGACCTGCCTGCGTTGGACGGTGGTGTGGTCGGTGAGCGACGACGCCGGCCGACCGCTGGCGGCGGGGCAGTACACGCTGGACGCGCAGGTCCTCGCGGACAACCTCGGCTCCGGCTCGGACCCGGTGCGGCAGACGTACAACTTCTCGGTGACATAGCCCGACGGTGGTAGCCCCGACCGTGGTAGCCCCGACCGGATTCGAACCGGCGCCGCCGCCTTGAGAGGGCGGTGTCCTAGGCCGCTAGACGACGGGGCCCTAGGCGTGCAACGAGGTGCACTGCTGGGGTACCAGGACTCGAACCTAGA
>JAVEEC010000033.1 GCA_030840645.1 Frankiaceae bacterium | reverse complement strand
CGCCCGCGGTGCAGCCGCGACATCACGGTGCCGATCGGGGTGCCCATGATCTCGGCGATCTCCTTGTACGAGAACCCCTCGACGTCGGCGAGGTAGACGGCCATCCGGAAGTCGTCGGGCAGCGCGGCGAGCGCGTCCTTGACCGCCGAGTCGGGCAGGTGGTCGAGCGCCTCGGTCTCCGCGGAACGCAGCCCGCTGGAGGTGTGCTCCGCGGCCTTGGCGAGCGACCAGTCGTCGATCTCGTCGGTGAGCGACTGCTGCGGCTGGCGCTGCTTCTTGCGGTAGATGTTGATGTAGGTGTTCGTCAGGATGCGGTAGAGCCAGGCCTTGAGGTTGGTGCCCTCCTGGAACTGGTGGAACGCCGCGAACGCCTTGACGAACGTCTCCTGGACGAGGTCCTCGGCGTCCGCGGGGTTGCGCGTCATCCGCAGCGCGGCCGAGTAGAGCTGGTCCAGGAACGGCAGGGCGGTCGCCTCGAAGCGCGCGTTGCGCTCCTCGACCGTCTCCTCCGCCACGCCCGACTCCGTCCGGTTGGTCCCGAGGCACCTTACCCCGAGGGTGTCGGTCCCCATCAGCGGCGGCATGGCGGCTTGAACGCCGGCCCCGTCCGGTCGATTCCCGGCACGTAGACTCGGTGCATGGGCGACTTCCACCCCGCGGTCGAGGAGTACCTCGAGACGATCTACGAGCTCGAAGAGGCCGGGATCGTGCCGATGCGGGCGCGCATCGTGGAGCGGCTCGGCGTGTCCGCCCCGTCGGTCTCCGAGACCGTGAAGCGGCTGGAGCGCGAGGGGTACCTCACGCTCGACGCGTCGAAGGCGATGGTGCTGACCGAGTCAGGCCGCAAGTACGCGACCGACATGGTCCGCCGCCACCGCCTCGCCGAGCGCCTGCTGGTCGACGTCCTGAACGTCCCGTGGCACCAGGTCCACGAGGAGGCGTGCCGCCTCGAGCACGCGATCTCCGACAACCTCGAACGCCACCTGGTCGCGCTGCTCGACGATCCCGGCACCTGCCCGCACGGCAACCCGATCCCGGGCTCCAAGCACTCGGCGCCGCTGTCCGGCACGATCCCGATGCGTTCGCTCGCCGAGGGCACCGAGGCCGAGGTGCGCAGGATCGACGAGCAGCTCGAGGCCGACCCGGCCGGGCTGCTGCTGCTCGAGGAGTCGGACCTGACGCCGGGGTCGACGTTCACGGTGCTGGGGCACGGCGGCGGGACGGTGTCGTTGACGACGTCGACCGGCGTCGTGGAGGTCCCCGAGGCCGTGGCCGCGCTGGTCTACGTCGCCGGGTAGGCCCGCCGCCCGAGCCGCGCGGCCCAGCCGTCGGTCGCCGCCGCGACCTCGGCGAGGCAGTCCGCGGTGCTCCGGCCGTCGGCCCTGCGGGCGTTGAACGAGTGGTCCCCGCCCGCGACCTCGCGCAGCGTCACCCCGCGCCGTTTGCCCACCGCCGCCCGCACCTCGGCGGGTGACCCGAACGCGTCCCTCTCCCCTTGCAGCACGAGCACCGGCGCGCCCGCGTGCAGCAGCTCGTCCGCGCGGCTCCTGTCCGGCCGGCCGGGCGGGTGCAGCGGGAAGCCGAGCGCGACCACACCGGCCGCCCCTGCGGCCTTCGCGGTACGGCAGGCGACCCGCGCGCCGCTGCTCTTGCCGGCCAGCAGCAACGGCCCCTCCCCGCGTACGGCGCCCGCCACGAGCAGCGCGACCGCGTCGAGCTGCCACGCCGGCGCGGGGGCGCGGCGCCCGGCGACCCGGTACGGCTGGTCCAGCCTTGCTACTGTCCATCCGCTCGCGACGAGAACGTCGCGGACGGCGAGCAGCACGGGGGCGGTCATGTCCCCACCGGCGCCGTGGAACAGCAGGGCGGTGCCGTTCGTCCGAGAGGGGTGCGGGGGGTCCACGACCACGCGAGCGGGGCCGTGGGGGGTGGCGAGGTCGAGGCGGTTTCGCATGTCTGACGACCAGGGTAGAGGTGGCCGCGTGGAGCACGAGGTGGGGCCGGCGAGAGCGGGCTCGGGGGGTTCCCCCGAGGCGGAGGTGCACCCCGGGTACTGGCGGTTCTACGACGCCGTCGCGGCCCGGCAGGTCCGCGAGTGGCTGATCTCCGAGCCGCCCGGCGTGGTGCTCGACATGAGCGCGGGGGGCGCGCGGTTCGGGCAGCTGGCCGTCGAGGCCGGGCACCGGGTCCTGCACGTCTGCGCGATCCCCGACGCGTCGCTCGGCGAGGCGGGCGTGCAGGCCGTCGCGGCCGACGCGTCCGACCTGTCGTGGGTCCGCGACGCGTCGCTCGACGCGATCCTGGCCGAGGCCGGCGCGCTGTCCGAGCACCTCGCGACCGAGCACACGTTCGGCCAGCTGCACCGCGTCCTCAAGCCCGGCGGGCGGCTGCTGATCTGCGTCGACTCCCTCGTCCTCGGGCTGGCCAGGCTGGCCGAGCAGGGGCGGTGGCCGGAGCTGGCAGACGTGCCGTCGGCCGACGTCGTTCTCGTCCCGAACGAGGACGGCTCGATCACCCGCTGCTTCTGGCCGGAGGAGCTGCAGGGGGTCCTGACCGACTTCGGCTACGACGTCGAGTGGGTCCGCCCGCGCAGCGTGCTGTCGCAGGAGGCCGTGTCGCGCGCCCTGGCGCAGAACCCCGCGTCGTTCGACACCCTGGTCGAGACCGAGATCGCGCTGGCCAAGGAGCGCGAGGGCGAGTCCACCGGCATCCACCTGGTGGCGGCCGCCCGCCGGCGCTGAGGCGGCACGCGGGCGCTAGCCGCTCACCCGTTGCGGGACGGGCCAGGCGGCGCGCATCGCGCGGCGCTCGTCGGGGGTGGTCGCGCCCCAGACGCCGTCGCACTCGCCCACGTCGAGAGCGGCCGCGAGGCAGGGCCCCGCGACCTCGCACTCGCCGCAGACGCGGAGCGCGTCGGCCGGGTCCTCGGCGGCGTTCGGGAAGAACAGCTCGGGGTCGTGCCGGAGGCACTCACCGCGGCTGCGCCACTGCGCCTCCGGGATGCGGGCGTCGAGCGCGGCGCGGAAGCGGGGGTCGCGGCGTACCCGCCGGACGGCCTCGGGCGCCGTACGGAACGTTCGGGTCATCGGGCCATCTCCAGGTCGTGCTGGCAGTTGACGCAACGGGCCGCCTCCGGGCGGGCGTCGAGCCGTTCCTCGGGCAGCGGCTGGCCGCACTCGACGCAGACGCCGTACGTCCCCGCGTCGAGCCGCGCGAGCGCGGCGAGCACCTCCTGGCGCTGGCCGGCGACGATGGTGCGCACGGTCTCCTCGCGCTCGACCTCGGAGAGGTCGGTCGCGGCCTCGGCGGAGTGCTGGTCGATGTGCGACAGCTCTCCGGGGTCCCCGTGCTCGGCCAGCAGCGTCGCGGACGAGCTGTCGATCTCGGCCAGCAGGGCGCTCAGGCGCCGGCGGGCGGCGGCTTGGTCCACGACGTCCCTTCCGGTCTACGGAGCGAGCCGACGCGCTGGATACGCGGACCCGCGGCTGTGTCTACTCGCCCGCGTGCGGCCGGACAAGGCTTCGTTGGTTAGGGGCGACCCTGCCCACCCGCCGGACCCTGAAACGTACGATCTGCGCATGGGCCGAGCCGGTACGCGTGCCCTCGCCGCCGCCGGTGCCCTCGCGCTCGTCGCCGCCGGGGCCGCGCACGCCGTCCCGCGGGCCGTACTCGCGCTGCCGAAGCCGGTGGGCGAGATCCCGCCGCCGCAGGGGACGTTCCCGGACCGGCCGGAGCGGCTCAAGCGCTCGATCGTGCCCGGCCGGGTCGACGACACCGAGCGGGTGAGCGTGCTCGTAGGCCCGGACGGCACGCCAGGCGCGGTCGGCGTAACGCAGCGGCTGGTGCTGTCGGGCACGGGGCAGTTCATCGTCTGGGAACGCGCGACCGCGCAGGACGCCGAGGCCCTGGACGACACGCTCGACCCGGTGCTCAAGCGCGAGGCGGTGATCTGGCAGGGGTTCGTCAGCGGGTCCAAGACCCTCGCCGCCCGGCTCACGCTCGACCCGGCGGTCGAGACCGAGCTGCTCCCCCTGCGCGTCGAGATCGCCTGGCGCGGCGCAGGGCGGATCGCGCCCGGCGGCGCCCTGCCTGGGCCGGGCGAGGTCGTCGTCCGCGTCGTCAACCGCACCGGCAACGGCGTGTCGCTGCCGACCGGCGACGTCGCGCCCGAGCACCTGGCCGGGCCGCTCGACGCCCTGCTGGAGCACGCCACGTCGCGGACGACGGTCGCCCCGCCGATGGCCGGGCGCGGCCTCCCGCTCACGCTGCCCGCGACGCGCGTCGGGCCGCCGCGCGACCGGCTGACGGTGGCGCCGTTCCGCGTCACGGGGACGCTGCGCGTCGACGGTGCCGGCGCGACCGGCGAGGGCCCCGGGTCCACGCCGGTCACCGGCGGGCTGAAGGTCGACGGCGTGCTCGAAGGCACCGCCGAGTTCGTCCTCCGCGCCCCCGCCGCGGGCCGCCTGCTGCTCGACCTGACGGCCGTGCCCACCCTCGACCCGCGGACGCTCCAGCCCCCGCGCGGGCGCACCTGGGCCGAGTGGCTGCACCGGAGCCCGACGCAGAACGAGACCCGCGCCGCCCTCACCCAGCTCGTCGAGGCCGCTGCCGCCGCCGCGCGCGACGACCAGTACGCGCCCTACCTCGGCCACCACGGCTCGGGCCGGGTGGACACGACGTTCCACTTCGGCGTCGCGCCGGCGGACGTGGTCACGGTGGCGGCAAGACCGTTGCGCCCCAAGGCTTTCCCGATGGCGCTGGCGGGGGTCGCGCTGCTCGCGCTGCTCGCCAACGGCACCGCGATCTGGCGCCGCCTCTAGGGCGTGTCTCTCAATCCGCGATCGTCGCGAGCGGCGTCCAGGGCGGTGCATCGCAAGGCGGAGGAGGGGTCGAGAGCAGCG
>JAVEEC010000141.1 GCA_030840645.1 Frankiaceae bacterium | reverse complement strand
GGGTACCAGGACTCGAACCTAGACTAGCTGAACCAGAATCAGCCGGGCTGCCAATTACCCCATACCCCATTGCATCCCAGCCGCCAGCGTCCGGACTCTCGCCCGGCGTACCGGCTTCGGGAACCGTCGCAGCCTACCGGACCCGCGCGCCCCCGCCAAAGCCTCGCGCCGACCCGACGCCCGCCCCCGCGGTCGCGGTGTCAGAAGCCGCGGACGTCGACGATCGCCGAACGCAGCCGCGCGAGCGTGACGTCGCGGCCCACCAGCTCCATCGACTCGAACAGCGGCGGCGAGATCGTCCGCCCGGTGACCGCCACCCGCAACGGCCCGAACGCGTGCTTCGGCTTCAGGCCGAGCCCGTCCACCAGCGCGGCCCGCAGCGCCGCCTCGATCGACGCGGCGTCCCACGACGGCAACGCCTCCAGCGCGCGCAGCGCCGCGTCCAGCGACCCGACCGTCTCGCCGAGCAGCGTCTTGGCCGCCGCCGCGCCGTCGACCTCGAACGCGTCGCCCGCGAACAGGAAGCGCAGCAGGTCGGGCGCCTCGGTGAGCCGCGCGAGCCGTGTCTGCACCAGCGGGATCGCGGAACGCAACGTCTCGTGCGCGTCCTCCGGCACGACGTCGCCCAGCACGCCCGCGTCCTGCAGCACCGGCAGCAGCCGCGCCGCGAGGTCGCCCTCGGAGAGGCGGCGGATGTGCTCGCCGTTGATGGCTTCGAGCTTCTTCAGGTCGAAGCGCGCCGGGTTCTTGGACACCCGGGAGACGTCGAACGCCGCCACCATCTCGTCGACCGTGAAGACCTCCTCGTCGGTCCCCGGCATCGACCAGCCGAGCAGCGCGAGGTAGTTGAGCATCGCCTCGGGGAGGAAGCCATTGCGCCGGTACCACGCGATGGAGACCTCGCCGTTGCGCTTCGACAGCGGTTTGCTGTCCTCGCCGACGATCAACGGCAGGTGGCCGAACGCCGGGAACGACTCGCGCGGCACCCCCATGGCCGCGTACATCGCCATCTGCCGCGGCGTCGCCGCGATCAGATCCTCGCCGCGCACGATGTGCGTCATGCCCATCAGCACGTCGTCCACGGTCGCCGCGAGCATGTAGAGCGGGTGGCCGTTGGACCGCATGATGGTGAAGTCGGGCACGTCCTTGTGGTCGATGGTGATGTCGCCGCGAACGAGGTCGTCCCACGTCGTCGACCCCTCCGGCATCCGGAACCGCATCGTCGCCGGCCCGTCCGGGTGGTCCGTGCGGTCCCGGCAGAACCCGTCGTAGCCCGGGGTCTTGTCACCGCGCGCGGCCTTGCGCGCGGTGATCTCCTCCGGCGTGCAGAAGCAGGGGTACGCGTGCCCAGACTCCTGGAGCTGGGCGACGACGCCCGCGTAGACCTCGAAGCGTTCGGACTGGCGGTACGGCTCGTGCGGGCCGCCCACGACCGGCCCCTCGTCCCAGTCGATGCCGAGCCAGCGCAGCACGTCGACCGCGGCGTGGAACGCCTCGTCGGTCGCCCGCGTCGCGTCGGTGTCCTCGATCCGGTAGACGAACTTCCCGCCGGCATGCCGCGCGACGGCCCAGGAGAACAGCCCCGTCCGCACGTTGCCGACGTGCAGGTCGCCGGACGGCGCCGGGGCGAAGCGCGTGCGGATGCCGGTCATCGGGCCGTCACCCGGTTGGTCAGCGTGCCGACGCCGTCGACGGTCACCGAGACCGTGTCGCCGACCACCATCGGCCCGATGCCGGCCGGGGTGCCGGTGAGGATCACGTCGCCGGGCAGCATCGTCATCACCGAGGTGACGAACGCCACCAGCGCGGCCACGTCGTGCAGCATCAGCGACGTCGGCGCGTCCTGCCTGACCTCGTCGTTGAGCGTCGTCGTGACGCGGGACGCGGCCGGGTCGAGAGCGGTCTCGATCCATGGGCCGAGCGGGCAGAACGAGTCGTACCCCTTGCCGCGCGTCCACTGCCCGTCGGCGAGCTGCTGGTCGCGGGCGGTCACGTCGTTGGCGCAGGTGTAGCCGAGAACGACGTCGAGCGCGGCGGCGACGGGCACGTCGCGCGCCAGCCGCCCGACGACGACGGCCAGCTCGCCCTCGTAGTCGACGCGGCCGGCCGAGGGCGGGTACGCGACCGGGTCCCCCGGGCCGACGACGGCGGTCGACGGCTTGAGGAACATGACCGGGTCGGCCGGGGGCTCGCCCCCCATCTCGCGCGCGTGGTCGGCGTAGTTCTTGCCGATCGCGACGACCTTGCTCGGGATGACCGGCGCGAGCAGCCGCACGTCGCCGAGGGCGTACCGGTCGCCGGTGAAGACCAGCGGCCCGAACGGGTGGGAGTCGAGCGCCGCGACGCCGTCCCCTTCGACGACGCCGAACGACACCTCGCCCTCGACGCTGAACCTCGCGATGCGCACGCGGGGAACCTACCCGGTCGGCCCGCAGCGCGGCTCGACGCAGCGGCCGGTCGGCCCGCTAGTAGTCGCAGTACAGGAACGGCGTGCCCTTGCCACCGGGTACGTCGACCGGTGACGGGTTCCAGTACACGTGGCACGGACCGGCGTGCGGACCGTCCCCGGGCGGAGCCGCCGACGCCATCGTCGCGCCGGACAGCGCCACCGCGACCGCGGCGAGCAGGATCTTCTTCACGAACACTCCTAGCAGACCATGTAGTACTCGTACGCCGCGACCTCGTGGTCGCCGACGGTGTAGGTGTGCGGGCGCACCCGCGGGCTGCACGTCCACGCGTTGGCCGCCGAGGGCGCCGCCAGCGCGGCGACAGCGGCGACCGCGAGGCCGGCGCGGAGCAGGACGGAGAAACGCACGAGTCCTCCTAGCAGACCATGTAGGGCTGGTACAGGGTCACCGGCACGTCGTCCGTGAAGATGTACATCGGACGCCAGTGCACGGTGCAGAACGTCGACGGCGGCGGGTCGCCGGCGTTCGCGACGCCGGGCGCGAGGCCCGCCGCGACGAACGCGCCGGCGAGGGCGAGCCGGATCGCGGTGCGGGCCATCAGCAGACCCACTGCGGGCGTTCGCCCGGGTCAACGGTGTAGGTGCCGTTGCCGTTGTCGGTGACCGACGGCTTGTGCGGCCACCAGAGCTTGCAGAACGTGCCGGGGCTGGTGCTCGCCTGAGCGGCGGGGGACAGCGTCGCCGCGACGGCGAACGCCGCCACCGCGAGACCGAACGTACGGAACGATCGCATGGTGCGTGCTCCTTCGTAGGGTGGAGGGCTGAGAGGGTGCCGCGCCCCCGTCCCGTTCTGTGTAGGAATCTCGCCCCTCTTGAGCGTGGCGATCTTCACAGAACGAGCCGGGGGGCGGCGGCGGATCGCTACTAGCAGATCCAGTACGGCTGGGGGTAGGTCACGTCGGGCAGCCCGATGTTGTTCGAGATCGTCTGGTCGCGGAAGTGCAGCTGGCAGACCGGGCGCGGCGGCGGCGGCTCGGCGCTCGCGAGCGCCGGGAGGCCGACGGAGGCCAGCGCGCACGCGGCCAGGGCGAGACGGAAGGTACGGGACAACGAAGTCCTCCTGCGGGTGAGGGGTACACGCCCGAGGACCGGGCGATATGCCCCGGTTCGACGCGGCCGAACGGGTTCCTGCCGCGTCAGGCGTTGAGGTTGCGGGACCGGGTCACGAGACCTGTCCGCCGCGCCAGCCGCCGCCTGGCCAGCACGGCCGAGGCCGCGAACACCGCGCTGAACGCTCCGCAGACCGCCGCCGCGAGCCAGTACCCGGCCGCGACCTGCGGCAGGGCGAGCACGAGGAACCACAGCGCGGCCAGGCCGTGCAGCGCCCGCCAGATGTTCAGCCGCCACGGTCTGGCGACCCGCGCCAGCCGGGCCAGCTCGCGGTCGGCGAACGCCACCGCGACCGCCGCGTCGGCACGGTCAACCGCGCGCCCGGCGCGGACCGCGTCGACGAGCGCGCCGCGCTCGCGGCGGCCCATCGCGGCCCAGCGGTCACGCGCCTCGACCGGCACCTCAGTCGCGGACGTACTCGTTCCAGTCCTTGTAGCGGTCCAGGCGGCCGGTCACGGCCTGCCGGTAGAGGCCGACGAGCCGCCGGGTGACCGGCCCGGGAACGCCCTCGCCGACCCGCCGGTCGTCGACCTCCACGATCGGCACGACCTCGGCCGCGGTGCCCGTGCAGAACACCTCGTCGGCGAAGTACAGGTCGGTGCGCGTCATGCTCCGCTCGACCACCTCGATGCCCTCGTCGCGTGCCATCGTCATGACCGAGTCGCGGGTCAGGCCCGCGAGCACGCCGTCCACGACCGGCGGCGTGTAGAGCGTTCCCCTCGACACGACGAACAGATTCTCCCCGGACCCCTCGGCGACGTTGCCCGCGGGGGTCAGCATGATCGCCTCGTCGTAGCCGGCCTTCAACGCCTCGACCTTGGCCAGCGACGAGTTGAGGTACTGGCCGGTGCCCTTGCCCGCCGGCGGGATGGTGTTGTGCCCGAGCCGCTGCCAGGAGGAGACCCGCGCGCGGACGCCGTTCGTCTCGGCCTCCTCGCCGAGGTAGACGCCCCACGGCCAGCAGGCGATTGACACCTTGGTCTTGGAGGGGAGCGGGTTCAGCCCCATCTCGCCGTAGCCCAGGTACATCAGCGGGCGGATGTAGCAGGACTCCACCTCGTTGACGCGGACGAGGTTCCTGGTCGCGTCGACGAGCTGCGCCACCGTCCACTCGGGCTCGAGGAAGTAGATCGACGCGGAACGGAACAGCCGCTCGATGTGCTCGGTCAGCCGGAACACCGCCGGGCCGCGCTCGGTCGCGTACGCGCGCAGGCCCTCGAACACGCCCCACCCGTAGTGCAGCGTGGGGTTGAGCACGTGGATGGTGGCGTCGTCCCAGTCGACGAGCTCGCCGTCCATCCAGATCTTCTTGGTCGGGGTGATCGGCATGGCGCGAAGTATGTCAGCAGACGGAGTGCAGCCAGCCGTGGGTGTCCGGCGTCCGGCCCTGCTGGAGGTCGAGCAGCGCCTCGCGCAGCTTCGTGGTCACGGGGCCCGTCCCGCCGTCGCCGGTGACGGCCTCGCCGCCGCGCCAGCGCAGCGTGCCGACCGGCGTGATCACCGCCGCGGTGCCGCAGGCGAACACCTCGGCGACCCGCCCGCTCGCCACGCCGTCGCGCCACTCGGCGACGTCGACGCGGCGTTCGTCCACCTTGTGCCCCAGCTCGCCGGCCAGCGTGATGAGCGCATCGCGCGTGACGCCTTCGAGGATGGTGCCGGTCAGCTCCGGCGTGACGATCGACCCGTCGTCGTGGACGAAGAACAGGTTCATGCCGCCGAGCTCCTCGACCCAGCGGCGTTCGACGGCGTCGACGAAGGCGACCTGGTCGCAGCCGTTCGCGATCGCCTCCTGCTGCGCGATCAGGCTGGCGGCGTAGTTGCCCGCGCACTTCGCGCCGCCGGTGCCGCCGGGCGCCGCGCGGACGTACTCCTCGGTCAGCCAGATCGTCACGGGCTTCAGCCCGCCCGCGAAGTACGCGCCCGCGGGCGACGCGATGAGGACGAACAACGCCTCGCCGCTCGGCTTCACGCCGAGCGCGACCTCGGTGCCGAGCATGAACGGCCGCAGGTAGAGGCTGGCCTCGCCGCCGCTCGGCACCCAGTCGCGGTCGGTCGTGATCAGCGCGTCCGCCAGGCCGACGAACCAGTCGACCGGCAGCTCCGGCAGCGCCAGGCGGCTCGCCGACCGCTGGAAGCGCGCGGCGTTCAGCTCCGGCCGGAACGTCGCCACCGAGCCGTCCGGCTGCCGGTACGCCTTGAACCCCTCGAAGATCGCCTGGCCGTAGTGCAGGAACGACGTCGCCGGGTCCAGCGTCAGCGGGCCGTAAGGCCGGACGGTCGCGCCGCCCCAGCCGTCGGCCGCCGTCCACGTCGCGGTCGCCATGTGGTCGGTAAAGACCTTGCCGAACCCCGGCTCGGCCAGCAGCGCGGCGCGCTCCGCGGTGTCCCGCGGCGTCGAGGTCAGCTCGACCACGAGGTCGAGGGGGGCGGCGTCCATGGTCATGACGGTAACCCTCCGAGGAAGGCCTGGACTACGGGGGTGAACGCCGCCGGCTGCTCGACCCACGGGAAGTGCCCGAGCCCGTCCAGCACCTCGACCGTCGCGTTCGGGAACGACTCCGCGACCGCGTACGCCGCCTTGACGCCGGGGCCGGCGTCGACGCTGCCCGCGACGACCAGGACCGGCGCCGTGACGCTCATCAGTGCGGCAACGATCGCGGCGTCGTCCACGGTGCCGGGCGGGGGTGTGAAGTGCGCCTCCGCGACCGCGTCCATCTCGCTGTCCGCACCGGCCGCGTGGGCCGCGGTCACGTCGTTCCACGGGCCGTAGAACAGCGGCCGCGCGGCGATCTCGAGCCGCCGGTGCTCGGACTCCGGCGCGGTGTCCCAGGCGTCCCACGCCGCCAGCGCCTCGGCCAGGTGCGGCTCGCCGCGACGGGCGTTCACGATCGCCGGTACGTCCTCCGGACGCGTGCCCTGCAGCCAGCCGGGCGGCGTGACGAGGACGAGGCTGTTGATGCGCTCCGGGTGGGCGGCGGCGTACACCTGCGCGACGACCGTTCCCGCGCTGTGCCCCAGCAGGTCCATCGTCGCCAGGCCGAGGTGCTCGCGTACGTCCTCGAGGTCGTCGGCGAGGTGCTGGTAGCCGAGGCGTTGGGGGTCGTCCGGGCGGTCCGACGCGCCGGTGCCGATCGCGTCGAGGAGCACCAGCGTGCGGCCGTCGTTCAGCCCGCCCAGGTCCCGGAGGTACGTCGCCGCCCGGCCCGGGCCGCCCGGCTGGCAGACCAGCGGCGGGCCGCTGCCGACCAGCCGGTACGCGAGCCGCAGCCCGTCGCGCGTCTGGACCACGCCGGCGCCGCTCATGTCGTGAGCAGGTCGACGCCGCGCGCGGAGTGCGCGCCGACCGCCTCGGCGATGCGCCGCAACGCCTCCTCCGGGATCGCCGTGTCGACCGTCAGCGCCATCAGCGCGTCCCCTCCCTGCTGCGTGCGGCTCACCTGCATGCTCGCGATGTTGACGGCCGCGTCGCCGAGGATGCCGCCGACCGCGCCGACGACGCCCGGGCGGTCGTGGTAGCGGAAGAACGCCAGGTGGTCGGTCGGCGTCAGGTCCACGTCGAAGCCGTCGACCTCGGTGAGGCGTTCGACCTGGCGCGGACCGATCAGCGTTCCGGAGACGGAGACCTGCTCGCCGCTGCCGAGGGTGCCGCGCAACGTCAGCAGGTTGCGGTAGTCGGGGCTCTCGTCGCTCGTCGTCAGGTCCACCGTGACGCCGCGGTCCTCGGCGAACAGCGGGGCGTTGACGTACGTCACCGGCTCCTCGACCACGGGACCGAAGACCCCCTTCAACGCCGCGAGCCGCAGGACGTTGACGTCGTGCACGGCGATCTCGCCGCGGACCTCGACGGTGACGTTGGCGACGAGCCCCTCGGCGAGCCCGGTGAGGATCTGGCCGAGCTTCTCGACCAGCGGCAGCGCCGGGCGGATCTCCTCCGCGATGACCCCGGCCGCCTGCACGTTGACCGCGTCAGGGACGAACTCGCCGGACAGCGCGAGCCGCACGCTGCGCGCCACGGCGGTGCCCGCCTTGTCCTGCGCCTCCGTCGTGGACGCGCCGAGGTGCGGCGTGACGACGACGTTGTCGAACGCGAACAGCGGGCTGTCGGTGCACGGCTCGGTGCTGAACACGTCCACGCCCGCGCCGCCGACGCGGCCGTCCTTCAACGCCTGCGCCAGCGCGTGCTCGTCGACCAGCCCGCCGCGGGCGGCGTTGACCAGGATCACGCCCGGCTTGGTGAGCGCCAGCTCGCGCTCGCCGATCAGCCCGGCCGTCTCCTTGGTCTTGGGCAGGTGGATCGTGACGACGTCCGACTCGCGCAGCAGGTCGTCCAGCGGCAGCAGGCGGACGCCCATCTGCGCTGCGCGCCCGGCGGGGACGTAGGGGTCGTACGCGACCAGCCGCATCCCGAACGCGGACAGGCGTTGCGCGACGAGGACGCCGATCCTGCCCAGGCCCACAACGCCAGCGGTCTTGCCGGCCAGCTCCGTGCCGGTGTACTTGCTGCGTTGCCAGTTGCCCTGCTTGAGGCTCGCGTCCGCCTGGGGGACCTTGCGCGCGACGGCGAGCAGCAGCGCGATCGCGTGCTCGGCGGCGGAGATGACGTTCGACTGCGGGGCGTTGACGACCATCACGCCGGCCTTGGTGGCGGCGGGGACGTCGACGTTGTCGAGCCCGATGCCCGCCCGCGCGACGACCTTGAGGCGCGGCGCGGCGGTCAGCGCCTCGGCGTCGATCGTGGTCGCGCTGCGCACGATGACGGCGTCGGCATCGCGCAACGCGGGCAGCAGCGCGGCCCGGTCGGCGCCGTCAACGTGGCGTACCTCGAACTCGTCACCCAGCAGCGCGAGCGCACTCGGCGCCAGCTCCTCCGCGACGAGCACCACTGGTCTGGTCATGCGCGGACCCTACCGAGCCCCCACCCGTTCGCTACTGGTGGGTAGCGGCTGGGCGTACGCGGCGACTGGTGAACGGCTCCGTCGCTACTCACCAGTAGCGACGGAGAGTTGTCCACAGATAGCGGCGGGGGCTGCCACGAGCGTCCGGAGTCCGGCACCGTGGACGCGTGGAGTCGCCGTTGCACCGGTTCGCTGACGCGCACGACGGCGTCGTGACGGTCGCCGCCGCCGCGCGGCTCGGGTACGACTGGTCGCGGCTGCGGGCGGTGCTCCGCGACGAGGGCTGGGTACGGCTCGCGCCCAGCGCGTACGCGCGCCCCGACCGCGCCGGCGACCTGACCGCTCGCGTTCGCGCCGAGCAGCTGCGGCACCCGGTCGTCGCCAGCCACCGGACGGCCGCCGCCCTGTACGGCGGCGACGTGCTGGCGGCCGGCTTCGACTTCACCGCGGCCGGCACCGGCCGCTACGACGTCCCCGACGGCCTCCTCTACCGCTGGACGCTCGCGCCGGACGACGTCCTGACCGCGAACGGCATCCGGCTCACGTCGCCCGCGCGGACCGCCACCGACCTGCTCCGCGCGCTCCCCCGCGACGAGGCGGTGATCGGCGTGGACGGGCTGCTCCGCGCCGGCGTCGTCACGCTCGACGCGGTCGCCGACCGCCTCGACGCCCTGCGCGGTCGCCGTCATACGCGGCGCGCGTGGGTGGCGTTCTGCCTTCTCGACCCGCGCAGCGGCTCGGTCGCCGAGTCGAAGGCACGGCTCGTGCTGCGTGACGCGGCGCTCCGGCCGCGCAGCCAGGTCGTGCTCGTCGACCTGGTCGGACGCAGGATCCGCGTCGACCTCTGGTTCCCGGCCGGGGTGGCCGTCGAGGTCGAGGGGTACGCATTCCACTCGACGCGCGAGCAGCACCAGGCCGACGTGGCCCGCTTCAACGAGCTCGCCCGGGTCCGCGGCGTGCAGGTACTGCGCTTCTCCTGGGCGGACGTGTTCCACCGGCCGCGCGCCGTCGTGGCCGCCGTCCGCGCCGCACTGGCCATCGCGACTGGTGAGCCACGGCTCGGCGCACACGGCGTTCGGTGAACGCCGGCGTCGCTACTCACCAGTGCGACTGTCGGGGTCAGCGGTCGATCCAGGACATCAGGGGGCGCAGGCGGGCGCCGACCTCCTCGATCGGGTGCGCCGCGCCTTCCTGGGCGAGCTTGTCGTAGACCGGCCGGCCGGCGTCGTCCTCGGCGACCCACTCCTTGGCGAACGCGCCCGACCGGATCTCGTCGAGGATGCGGCGCATCTCGGCCTTGGTCTCGGCGTTCACGACGCGCGGGCCGCGGGTGTAGTCGCCGTACTCGGCGGTGTCCGAGATCGACCAGCGCATCTTCGAGATGCCGCCCTCGTACATCAGGTCGACGATCAGCTTCAGCTCGTGCAGGCACTCGAAGTACGCGACCTCCGGCTGGTACCCCGCCTCCACCAACGTCTCGAACCCGGCCTGCACCAGCGCCGTCGCCCCTCCGCAGAGGACCGCCTGCTCGCCGAACAGATCGGTCTCCGTCTCCTCGGTGAACGTCGTCCGCAACGCCCCCGCGCGCGTCCCGCCGATGGCCTTGGCGTACGACAGTGCCAGCGGCAGGGCCGACCCCGACGCGTCCTGCTCGACGGCGACGAGGCACGGCACGCCGCGCCCCGCCTCGAACTGGCGGCGCACGAGGTGACCAGGGCCCTTCGGCGCGACCATCGCCACGTCGACACCTGGCGGCGGCGTGATCAGGCCGAAGCGGATGTTGAACCCGTGCGCGAAGAACAGCGCGTGCCCCGGCCGCAACGACGGCTCGATCGCGGAGGCGTACAGCGAGCGCTGCACGGTGTCCGGCGCGAGCACCATGACGAGGTCCGCCTCGGCGCACGCCGCCTCCGGCGTGAGGACGCGCAGGCCGGCCTCCTCGGCCGCCGCCCGGGACTTCGACGACGCCGGCAGCCCGACCCGCACGTCGGCGCCGCTGTCGTGCAGCGACAACGCGTGCGCGTGGCCCTGCGAACCGTAGCCGAGCACGGCGACGCGACGGGAACGGATCGGGTCCAGCGACGCGTCGGCGTCGTAGTAGATCTCGGGCATGTCAGGCGGTCCTCTCGGCGGCGCGCAGCGCGCGGTCGGTCATGGAACGGCTGCCTCGCGCGACGGCGACGAGACCACTCTGGACGAGCTCGCGGATGCCGAACGGTTCGAGCACCCGGATCAGCGCTTCGAGCTTGTCGGCAGTGCCGGTGGCCTCGACGGTCACCGCGTCGGTCGCGACGTCGACCACCTTGGCGCGGAACAGCTGCACCGTCTCCAGCACGTGCGAGCGGGTCGTCGCGTCGGCCCGCACCTTGACCAGCAGCAGCTCGCGCTGGACCGACTGGGCGGCGTCCAGCTCGACGATCTTCAGAACGTTCACCAGCTTGTTGAGCTGCTTGGTCACCTGTTCCAGCGGCTGATCCTCGACCGCCACCACGATGGTCATCCGCGACACGTCGGGGTGCTCGGTCGGGCCGACCGCGAGCGACTCGATGTTGAAGCCGCGCCGCGAGAACAGACCGCTCACGCGGGCGAGGACACCGGGCTTGTTCTCGACCAGGACCGAGAGCGTGTGGCGCGTCATCCCTCGCTCCCTTCGGAGAAGTCGGGGCGCACGTCGCGCGCGTACTGGACCTCGGAGTTCGAGGTACCGGCCGGCACCATCGGCCAGACCTGCGCGTCCTGCCCGACCCGGAAGTCCACGACGCAGGGCACGTCGTCGACGCCGAGCATCTTCTCGATCGTCGCGTCCACGTCCGCGGCCGACTCGCAACGGAGCCCGACGCAGCCGTACGCGTCCGCGAGCTTGACGAAGTCGGGGACGTACTTGAGGTCGGTGTTGGAGTACCGCGACTCGTAGAACAGGTTCTGCCATTGCCGGACCATGCCGAGGCTGCCGTTGTTGATGACGGCGACCTTGATCGGGATGCCCTCGACCGCGCAGGTGACCAGCTCCTGGTTGGTCATCTGGAAGCAACCGTCGCCGTCGATCGCGACGACCAGCGCATCAGGCCGCCCGACCTTCGCCCCCATCGCGGCGGGAACGGCGTAGCCCATGGTGCCGAGGCCGCCGGAGTTCAGCCAGGTGTACGGGTGCTCGTAGGAGATGAACTGCGACGCCCACATCTGGTGCTGCCCGACACCGGAGACGTACACCGCTTCGGGTCCGCAGATCTCGCCGAGGCGTTGCACGACATGCTGCGGCGCAAGGGATCCGTCGGCCGGCTCGGTGTAGCCGAGCGGGTACTTGCTCCGCAACGCGTCCAGCTCGGCCCACCACGCGCCGAGGTCGGGACGCTGCGTCTCGGCCTGGACCGCGACGACGAGGTCGGCGATGACCTCGCGCGCGTCGCCGACGATCGGCACGTCGGCGGCGCGGTTCTTGCCGATCTCGGCCGGGTCGATGTCGGCGTGCACGACGGCCGCTCCCGGCGCGAACGTCGACAGCTTCCCCGTCACCCGGTCGTCGAACCGCGCGCCGAGACACACGATGAGGTCGGCCTTCTGCAACGCCATGACGGCGGCCACGGTGCCGTGCATGCCCGGCATGCCGAGGTGCTGCGGGTGGCTGTCCGGGAACGCCCCGCGCGCCATCAGCGTCGTCACGACGGGGATGCCGGTCAGCTCCGCGAGGACCCGCAGCTCGGCCGCGGCGCGCGACTTGAGGACGCCGCCGCCGACGTAGAGGACGGGCCGCTTCGCCTCGACCATCAGCCGCGCGGCCTGCGACACCTGCTTGCCGTGCGGCTTGCCGGCGAACTTGTAGCCGGGCAGGTCCAGCGTCTCCGGCCAGTCGTACGTCGTAGCCGCCTGGAGGACGTCCTTCGGCACGTCGACGAGCACCGGGCCAGGGCGGCCGGTCGACGCGATGTGGAACGCCTCCGCGATGGTGCGCGGGATGTCGGCCGCGTCCTGCACGAGGTAGTTGTGCTTGGTGATCGGCAGCGTGATGCCGCAGATGTCGGCCTCCTGGAACGCGTCCGTCCCGATCGAGGACGAAGGCACCTGCCCGGTGATCGCGACGAGCGGCACCGAGTCCATGTACGCGTCCGCGATCGGCGTCACGAGGTTGGTCGCGCCCGGGCCGCTGGTCGCCATGCAGACGCCGACGCGGCCGGTCGCCTGCGCGTACCCCTCGGCCGCGTGCCCCGCGCCCTGCTCGTGCCGGACGAGGATGTGCCGCAGCGTCTTGGCGTCCATCAGGGGGTCGTACGCCGGGAGGATCGCGCCGCCAGGGATGCCGAACACGACCTCCGCGCCCGCCTGTTCCAGCGCCCGCACCAGGCTCTGCGCTCCGGTCATCCGTTCCATCCGTGCCTCCTGCGACAGCGTTTCCGGGAAACAAAAAACCTCCCGCGAGTGCGAGAGGTCAGCGCGCCTGGCGGTGCAAGGCGCGCTAGGGGATTACGAGGTCCCGGGTGAGGTGCATGTCGTGCACTATGCCACGCATCCGGGCGGTCCGGTCAAGCAACCTCAGTCGCAGACGGCTCCGCGCGAGGCGGAGGAGACGAGCCGCGCGTACTTCGCGAGCGCGCCGCGCTCGTACCGCGGCGGCAGCGGCGCCCACGCCTCGCGGCGGCGTCGCAACGTCTCGTCGTCGACCAGCAGGTCGAGGGTGCGGTTGGGCACGTCGAGCACGATCCGATCGCCCTCCGCGACCAGCGCGATGGGGCCGCAGTCGGCGGCCTCCGGCGCGACGTGGCCGACGCAGAGCCCGAACGTCGCCCCGCTGAACCGCCCGTCCGTCAGCAGCGCCACGTCGGCGCCGAGCCCCGCCCCCTTGACTGCCGCGGTGACCGCGAGCATCTCGCGCATCCCCGGCCCGCCCTTCGGGCCCTCCCAGCGGATGACGATGACGTCGCCCGCGCCGATCCGGCCCTCGGTGACCGCGGCCATCGCGCCCGCCTCGCCGTCGAACACCCGCGCCGTTCCGTCGAACACCAACGCGTCCATGCCCGCGGTCTTGACGACCGCGCCGTCCGGCGCGAGCGAGCCGCGCAGGACCGCGATGCCGCCGGTCGCGTGGATCGGGTCGGCGAGCGGGTGCAGCACAGCGCCGTCCGGTTGTGCGGGTGTCAGCGCGTCGAGGTTCTCCGCGACGGTCCTGCCGGTGACGGTCAGCGCGTCGCCGTCGAGCAGCCCCGCGTCGAGCAGGTGGCGCATCACGACGGGGACGCCGCCGACGGCGTCGACGTCGGTCATGACGTAGCGGCCGAACGGCTTCACGTCGGCAAGGTGCGGGACCTTGCGGCCGATCCGGTCGAAGTCGTCGAGGGTCAGGTCGACGAACGCCTCGTGCGCGATCGCGAGCAGGTGCAGCACGGCGTTGGTGGACCCGCCGAGCGCCATGACGACGGCGACGGCGTTCTCGAACGCGCTCCTGGTGAGGATGCGGCGCGCGGTGATGCCGCTCTCGACCAGCCGGACCACGGCCTCGCCTGACGCGACCGCGAGCGCCCCGCGGCGCGCATCTGGCGCCGGCGCGGAGGCGCTGCCGGGCAACGCCATACCGAGCGCCTCGGCGGCGGAGGCCATGGTGTTGGCCGTGAACATGCCGCCGCACGAGCCCTCGCCCGGGCACGCGGCGCGCTCGATCTCGCCGAGGCGTTCGCGGGTGATGGTGCCCATCGCGCAGGCGCCGACCGCCTCGAACACGTCCTGAATGGTGACCGCCGTGCCGTCCGCGAGGTGGCCGGGCAGGATGCTGCCGCCGTAGAGGAACACGCTCGGCAGGTCGAGCCGCGCGGCCGCCATCAGCATCCCCGGCAGGCTCTTGTCGCAGCCCGCGAGCAGGACCGTCGCGTCGAGGCGTTCGGCGTGCACGACCAGCTCGACCGAGTCGGCGATCACCTCGCGCGACACGAGCGACGCGCGCATGCCTTCGTGGCCCATCGAGATGCCGTCGCTGACGGCGATGGTCGTGAACTCCAGGGGGAAGCCGCCGGCGTTACGGACGCCGTTCTTGGCCTCCTTGGCGAGCCGGTCGAGCGGGAGGTTGCAGGGGGTGACCTCGTTCCACGACGACGCGACGCCGACCTGCGGCTTGTCCCAGTCACCGTCCGTCATCCCGACCGCGCGCAGCATCGCGCGGGCAGGCGCGCGCTCGTCGCCCTGGGTCACCTCGGCGCTGCGGCGGCGTTCGGTCACACCGAGGACCCTAACCGCGCCCGCTGGGCACTTCACGGGCGACCGATTCGTTCGTCCAGATGGCCACGATAAGCCCCGGTATGCCGGGGTTACGCTGGTTCTGCCACCGACCCGACCCGAAGGACCCGCCATGCAGTCCGCCCGTCGCGCCCTCCTCCCCGCCGCCTGCCTCGCGATCACCGCGGCGGCCGTCGTCGCCGCGCCGCAGTCGCACGCCGCGTCGAGCGTGCCGACGTTCGCGACGCCGGTCGTGGTCGACCACTTCCGCCCCGGCTTCGAGCCGGACGTCGCCATCGACAGGCACGCGGGCGGCACCGGCGCGGGGTACGTCACCTGGCCGTTCGGCTTCTCGACCACGCAGTCGTTCATCGAACGCTCCGACGACGGGCTGCACTCGTTCCACCTCAGCGAGGGCAACGCCATCGGCAAGGACACGGCGTGCGTCGGCGGCGGCGACACCGAGGCGATCCTCAACCAGGCGGACGGGCAGTTCTTCTTCTCCGACCTCCAGGGGCTGACCAACTTCTCGAACGCCACGTCGACCGACGGCGGCCGGACGTTCACCGCGTCCTGCTCGTCGGTCAAGGGCGCGGGCGTCGACCGGCAGTGGCTCGCCGTGGACAACAACGGCGGCGTCTCGACCATCGGCGCGGGCGCCACCGACGCGCGCATCTACTTCACCTACGACAACGTCGCGCAGAACACCGGCGACAACCAGCTCGTCATCAACCAGTCCGTCGACGGCTCCAACTACGGCAGCAACCTCGGCTGCTCGACGACCACCGTCTGCCCGACCCCCGCGACCGTCATCTCCGGCGACGAAGGGCTGCCAGGCCCGGTCGTCGTCGACAACAGCACGACCAGCCCGTACCGGCACAGCATCTACGTGGCGCACAACAGCGCCGACGGCAAGGCGTTCATCCTCTCGATCTGCCGCCCGCTCGCCGTGGCGACGGCGACCGCGGCGACGACCGCCGACCACTGCACCGACGTCACGGCGTTCGACCCCACCGACGTCAACCGCGTCAGCACCAACTGGCACGACACCGTCGTGCGCCCGGCCGTCGCCGGCCACACGGTCAACGCGTTCACCGTCGCCGCGGCCGACACGCGCGGCAATCTGTACGCGACGTGGGACGAGCTGGTCGCCGGCGAGAACGGCGGCACCGTCTACTACGCGAAGTCCATCGACGGCGGCGAGCACTGGTCCGCACCGACGCGCGTGAGCAGCACCGCGCTCGGGACCAACGTGTTCCCGTGGATCACCGCCGGCACGCCGGGCCGCGCCGCCATCGCGTGGTACGGCGCGGCGCAGCCGTCCGAGGCGGGGAAGTTCGGGCCGGACACCCTCGACCACGGCACGTGGAACGTCTACCTCGCGCAGACGCTCGACGGGCTCGCGGTGCACCCGCACTTCACCCAGGTGAAGGTCAGCGACCACCCGGTGAAGTTCGGCAACATCTCCACCCAGGGCCTCGGCGGCAGCCCCGACCGCAGCCTCGGCGACTACCTCGAGGTACAGCAGGGCACGCGCGGCGAGGCGGTCGTGAGCTACGTCGACGACACGTCCGCCGACCGCAACGTCGACGTCTGCCAGGGCTGCGGCGAGAGCCCGCCCGAGGCGGCCGGACCGGTGATGCTCGCGCGGCAGACCGGCGGCGCCAGCCTCGACGCCGGGGTCGGCAACCTGAGCGGCGCCTCCGACAACCGCACCGGCTCGGCCGCCGACCCGACGGGCGACGGCTACCCGGACGCGTTCCTCAGCACCGCCGGGACCGACACCGACGCCCCGCCCGCGCTCGACGTCAAGAGCGCCAGCATCACGCAGCCGGACGCCGAGCACCTCGAGATCCGGCTCCAGGTCGCGCAGCGCGAGCTGGCCGGGTCGCTGTCGGTGTCGCCGACGCTCGGCGGGACGACCGGCGAGTGGATGGTCCGCTGGGCCGCGCCGCAGTACGACCAGCCCGGCGACGGCAACATCTACTACGTCGGCATGGAGTCGGTGCAGGGCGGTGCGCCGACGTACTTCACCGGCTCGACCGCGTCGATCGACTCGACGCACGCGAAGTACTTTGTGTACCCGGAGGACCACACCGTCCCCGGGCAGATCGCCGATGACACGATCGTCTGGACCGTCCCGCTCAGCCTCGTCGGCTCGCCGTCGAAGGGCCAGGGCCTCTACAGCGTCACCGGGTTCACCGCGACCAAGCTCGGCCCGAACGCGCAGACCGTCACGACGCCCGAGGGCGGGGAGCTGACGGCGCCCGACATCCCGAACTTCATCGACGGCGCGCCGCCGTTCACGTTCCTGCTGGGCAAGGGCAGCGCGGGCGGGTCCGGCGGGTCGGGTGGCTCCGGCGGCTCAGGCGGCTCAGGCGGCTCAGGCGGCTCAGGCGGCTCAGGCGGCGGCGGGCTGCCGGCGACCGGCCTGGAGGCGGCACTGCCCGTCGTCGCGGCGGCGCTGGCGGCGTTCGCGGCGGTGGCCCTGCGGCGCCGCCGCGCGGCCGCGCGCTGACCTAACGGCGGGCCGACCGCCGCCGCGCCGTCGCGACACCCGCAGCCGCCGCGAGCGCGAGCAGCGCGTACGGCACCCGCGCGCTCGGGCTGCCGGCCGCGACCGCGCGGGTCGCCGGTCGGACCGACCGGTCCGCGGCCGGCGACGCCGCCGTCACCTGCGCGGGCGTACCGCGCCCGCTCGTCCGCTCGCGTGGCGACGTCAGGTCGCGCCCGTCGGTGCGCTCGCGCGGGTCGTCGCGCAGCTCGGCCCGCAGGGCGGCGGCGTTGTTGCGGGCGATGTCGTCGCGCAGCGCGGGCGGCACCGGCGCGCCGACGTAGACCTGCCGCGACACCGACGGCGTCAGGCCCTTGGCCGTCCGCTTGTTGACGAACAGCCAGTACGGGCCGGCCGGCGCGACGTTCGCGGACGGCGGCGTCGCGACGGTGACGCTGTCGCCGTGGCGCGCGGTGATGGGCAGCTCGATGACCTTCTGGTCGCCGTCGATCAAGTGCGTCAGCGCGGGGTTGCGGACCAGCACGACGCTCGCGACGTCGCGCGCGTCGCGGCCGACCTCGATCTCGGTGCGGCTGCCGTACCGCTGGCTCCAGTCGTAGTCGCGGATGACCGGACGGGCGCCGTAGAACAGGTTCGGCGGGGAGAACACCTCGAAGCTCGGGTCGCGGAACGCGTCGGACAGGCCGAGCGCTGCCCGGCCGTCGTTCGTGGGGAACGCGTACCCGGTGTTGATCGGCGCGTGGCCGCCGACGAGGACCCGCCCGTCGGGCAGCAGGATCGCGGTGTTGTGGTACGTCCGGCCCTTGTGACCGCTGGCGAGCGCGGTCCAGGTCTTGGTCGCCGGGTCGTACATCTCGGCCTGCGTGACAGCGGTTCCACTGCCCGGCGCGACGACCTCGTCACGGTCGGCGCCGGAGAACGCGAGCACCTGGCCGGTCGGCAGCGTGACGCCGGTCGAGTACCAGCGCTCGTTGTTCAGCGTGCCGGTCGCCTCGGTCGTGAACGCCTCACCGGCGGCGGTGTCGACGGTGTTCAGCGTCGACGTGTCGGTGCCGGCGTAGGTCCCCGGTGTGACGCCGTAGACGCCGCCCGCGGAGAGGAACTCCGCCTTCGTGTACGGCGCCCGCAGCGTCAGCTGCTGCGAGAAGCCGGAGCCGCGGAACCCCTTGAGCACAGGACCGAACGCCGGCAGCCCGAGGTCGCGCCACGTCTGGGTCGCGGGGTCGTAGACGGCGGCGGTGTTCCACAGCGCCTCGTCGTAGGACTGGCCGTCGGGGTTGAACGTCTGCCCGGCGGCGTCGTAGTACACCTTGCCGTCGGGGAGTAGGTGCAGCCGCGGGAAGAGGGGCAGTGAGCGACTCGCGCTCGCCGGGTTGGCCGTCCACGTCTCGGTCCGCGGGTCGAACGTCTCGGTCTGCTTGACGTTCGTGCCGCTGTCGGCCGGGTGGCTCGGGTACATCGGCTTGATCAGCTTGGTGACGCCGCTCGCGACGAGGACGTGCCCGTCCGGCAGCGTGACGAGGCTCGGGTACCAGCGGCCGTACGACAGGTGCCCCTTGGCCGCGCGCCAGGTGTGCGTCGCCGTGTCGAAGATGCGCGACGCCTTCAGCCCCTCCAGCTCGGACAGGCCGTACGGCACGCCGGGCACGCCCGGCTCGAGGTAGTACCCGGTGCCGCCGACGTTCAGGACCCGCCCGTCGGCGAGGTGCACCTGGTCGGAGCAGAACAGGTCGCCGTCGTTGTCGGTGCGGTCGTTGTTGTGCGGGACCCCGGGGAGGTACTCGTCGCCGACGCCGGCGTTCGGCGTGCCGCCGGTGTTCGGCTGCGGCTTCGACCAGGTCGGCGTTGCGCGACGGAGGTCGAGGACCCGGGACAGGTCGTCCTGCGCGGTGTCGCCGATCTCGAGGACGGTGTTGTAGCGGACGTCCTCCATGCCCTCCAGGCCGTCCCAGTAGAGGACTGTCCCGTCCGGCAGCGCGACCGCGGAGACGCCGGCCGGCTTGCAGATCGTGTGGCCCGCGGCGTCCTTCGCGCACTTCGGCCCGGCCTCCTCGAACGGCTGGCTGAAGCTCCCGGTGACGGCCGGGTCGGCGGCTTGCGCGGCCGGCGCCAGCAGGGCGGGTGCCGCGCTCGACGCGAGCAGGAGGGCGAGCAGGCCGGCCGTCGTACGCATCGTGGACCTCCGCAGTGTTGGGGCATTCGTCCGGTTCGACGCGCGGCGCCCCTTCCCTGCGTAGAACGGTCAGGTCGTCGTTACCTCGCGGTGCCCCGGCTTCGCGGCGCGCCGGCGGAGCATGGCGACGGCGGCGACGGCGGCGATGACGGCGGCCAGCGCGGCGGCGTACGGGACCCGGCTCGTGCTGCTCCTGGGTCCGCCGGCCGCGGTCGGGACCCAGGTGGTCGTGCCGGTGAGGTGGCCCGCGCCGTCGACAGGGACGTCCCACTCGACCATCGTCGCGCGCTTCCTCGCGCGGGCGACGTCGTCCGGCGGGACGCCCGGCGCATACGCGAGCCGCCGGTCCAGCCAGGTGAGCTGCGGGGTGGTGCCGACCCGCCGCCACCGCGCATTCGTCGGGTCGGCGGGAGCGGTGGGCGGCCTGCCGCTGAGGCGTTCGGACTCCTGCCAGGTCTCGCTGGCGTCGTTCACCTCGGTGCCCTGCGGGGTGAGGCGGGCGAACGGCTCGTTCGCGATCCCCCGGATCGTGATCGCGCCGGACCCGCTCCAGTGGAGGAACAGGCCGGGCACCCGCCCGTCGAGCGCGTCCGCCGTGAGGTTCGGCGGCGCGTGCTCGACGGTCGTGTGGAACGCGCCGACGACCGGGCGGTACTCGACGTGGCCGCGGACGGTGTGCGTGGTGCCTTGGTAACGGAGGGGGACGGTCCAGTCGGCGAGGCGGACGCGCTGCCTGGCGTTGCGCAGCTCTGGCGTGAGCGGTCGCGTCCGCGGGTGCAGCCGGTGGTCGAACCAGCCCCACGCACTGCCCTTCGCGACGACGCGCCAGCGGGTCGGTGTACGGGTCGGGGCCGTGGTGCCGAACGGCGCGTTGCTGGTGTACCAGTCGGGCGAGCCGACGTTCGCCTCGACGGTGGCCGGGCCGATCCGCAGGAACGGCTCGCCGCCCGTCGCCGTGACCTCGACCGGCGTCGCGGTGGCGTTGACGACGAGCAGCTGCGCGGCGACGCCGTCGCGGACCTCGACGGTGACGTTCGGGAGCGGCGGCTCGACGGCGTCGATGCGCGTGACGATCGTCGGGTCGCTGGGGTGGGCGTCGGCGGCGTGCGGGCTCGGGAGGACCGCGGCCCCGGCGAGGGCGGCGGCCGCCGCGCGCGTCCCCGCAGCGAGAATTTTCATGGCGGAACCGTACGCTCGGTGCGAAACCGCCCAGGAACCGTTGGGGCGCAGCGGTTTTTGTCACACCCCCTCTCTAGCGTCTCCGTCGGTGCCGATCGATCGATCGGTGCCGCGTCGAGACGGGAGGTGGCCGACGATGTGCGACGCGCTCGACGCCTCCGTCCTGGACGGCGCCGCCGCGCTCGCATCGCTCGACGACGTTGCGCTCGGCGAGCGGATCGTCGCCCTCGACGTGCTCGCGCGCCGGGTCGCGGCCGCCCAGGCGGCGGCGGTGCGCGCGTTCGACCGGCGCGGTGCCGCGGACGCGTTCGGCTGCGCCTCGACGGCGGCGTGGCTGCGTTCGCACGCAGGAGCGTCCGAGCGCGAGGCGCGTTCGCTGGTCGCGCTGAGCCGTTCGCTGGACCGGTGGCCGGCGTTCGCGGCGGCGTTCGCCGAGGGCGCCGTCTCCGCGGCGCACCTGCGCATCGCCTCCGCCGCCACCCGCATCCTGTCCGACGAGACCGTCGCCGCGGGTGACGCGTTCCTCACGGCGACGGCGCGCGCCCTCGACTCGGGCCGGTTCGCGGCCGTCGTCCGGCACTGGGTCGCGCGCGTCGCACCGTCGGAGTTCGAGCGCGACACCGAGCGGCGCTACGACGCCCGCTGGCTCTCGATCAGCGAGACGTTCGCCGGGATGCGCAGCATCCAGGGCATGCTCGACCCGGAATCGGGCGCGCTGATCGAGTCGGCGGTCGCGTCGCTCCTCGCCGCCAACCCGGTCGACGACGCGAGGACGCGCGACCAGCAGCGCGCCGACGCGCTCACCGACCTGGTCCAGGTCGCGGTGGCTCGCGGTCCGTCGTCCCTGTCCGACGCGGTCCGGCCCGAGGTCGTCGTGCACGCCGCAACGGTGGCCGGTGACGTTGCCCCGCCCCCGAGCGTCGGGGACCAGGCCCTCACGCCGGCGGCGTTCGACCGGCTGTCCTGCGACGCGCAGTGGCGCCGCCTGCTGCTCGACGCGGCCGCCGTTCCGGTCGAGCTCGGCCGCGCGACCAGGACCGTCCCGGCCGGGCTGCGGAAGTTCGTCGCGTTGCGCGACGGCGGCTGCCGTTACCCGGGCTGCGCACGGGGGCAGTCGTTCTGCGAGGCGCACCACGTCGTGCACTGGCGCCACGGCGGCCGTACGGACGCCGACAACCTCGTCCTGCTCTGCCGGTACCACCACCACGTCGTCCACGAGCGCGCCCACGCGCTCACGCTGCTCCCGGACGGGGTCGTCGAGGTCGCGAAGCCGGACGGCCACATCCTGACCGGCCGGCCCCGCGGGCCGACCCGAGAGCGGCTGGAGGTGTGAGGGACGGGGTTACGGCGCGAACACCGCCGTCAGCACGTCGTAGACGTTCTGGTTCTCGGCGCCCGCGGGGTTCGCGCTGCGGGTGATGTTGCCCACCACGGCGACCGTGGTGCCGTTGGCGGCGATGGCGGCACCCGCCAGCGCGTCCCCCGGGCTCGCGTCGATCGTCCGTTGCCAGCGCGACGTTCCGGTCGCGGTGTCGTACGCCACGACCGAGAGCCGGGCGAGCGCGGTGTACTGGACGATCGGCACGTCGCGCGAGACGACGTACGCCGTGGCGCCGTCCGGCGACAGGGCGAGCCCGCGGCCGAAGTCGTCGTGGTGCGGCGGCCCGAACGTCGCCGACCAGACCGAGTGGCCGGTGGCGGCGTCGTACGCGACGGTGCCGGTGTCGTTCGCGTCGTCCGCGGAGGCCGCGCTGGCCTGACCGGACACGAGCACGCGGCCGGCGGCGGCCACGACCGAGACGGGCGAGTTGAACCCGCCCCGCCCACCCGACCAACGGCCCTGCCACACCTGCTGGCCGCGCCGTACGTCGTACGCCACCGTGGCGTAGTCGTACCCGCTGCCGGTCGTGCCCGCCCAGGAGTCGCCGGTGACATAGATGCGGTCGCCGTCGGCGGCGACCGCCATGGCCCGGTCGCTCTTGTGCGCGCCGATGCCGTCGTACCGCGCCACCCAGGCGAGGCGCGCCGACCGGCCCCTGACGAGGCTGTACGCGACCGTGCCGTAGTCGGCGTCGTACTCGACCACGCCGTCGCTCCACCCGGTGACGACGAGGGTGCGGCCGTCCGGGGTGACCGCGATGCCGAACGGCGCGTCCATCCCCTTCTTCTTTGGCCCCGCGTACTTCTCCGCCCAGAGCTGGCGGCCGTCGGCGCGGTACCCGATCGTCACGTAGTCGAGGTCGCCGTCCTTGGTCGTCGTCACGCCGGTGACGTAGACCTCCTTGCCGTCGGGCGCGACGACGATGCCCTTCGGGTTGTCGGTGCCGTCGGGCCGCCCGTCCCACGACGCCGCCCAGAGCTCGCGGCCGGTCGCCGCGTCGAACGCCCTCGTGGAGATCCGCGAGTCGGTCGCGCCGACCGGGTACCCGTTGTAGGCCGCGCCGGTCAGGTAGAGCCGGGAGCCGTCCGGCGAGAGGGCGGCGTGGTGCGGGCTGAGGTAGGTGCGCTCCCGCCGCTGCAGGGTCCACCGGACCGCGCCGGTGACGCGGTCGTACGCCACCACGACGGCGGCGCCGGGCGACTTGGAGAAGTCGGACGGGAGCAGGCTGACGTTCTTCACGACGACGAACACCGTCGTCGTGTTGACGAGAACGTCCTGCGCGAACTGGTCGGACCGGTACGGCGACTCGATCGTCGGATCGTCGTACGTCGCCGTCCACCGTTCGCAGCGTTCGACGGGCACCGGCAGGCAGGTGCCGGCCGGCGTCGCGGACGCGGGAATCGGGAGGGCGGGCAGGAGGAGGAGGGACAGGGCCAGAGCGCGGGGGCATCGCATGGCCGACCGTTATGCACGGTTCGTCCGGCACCCTACTTACCCCGCCGCTGGGTTTTGCTTACCCGTCAGCAACCCCGAGGCGCTCGAGGACGAGGCGGTTGACGGTGGCGGCGTTCGCCTGGCCGCGCATCGCCTTCATCACGGCGCCGACCAGGGCGCCGGCGGCGGCGACCTTGCCGTCGCGGACCTTCGCCGCGATGTCGGGGTTGGCGGCGATCGCGTCGTCGACGGCCGCGCCGAGCGCGCCCTCCTCGGAGACCTGCTTCAGCCCGCGTTCGGCGATGACGGCGTCCGGGTCCGAACCAGTCGAGATGACGCCGTCGAACACGGCCTTCGCCATCGTCGCCGACAGGTCGCCCGCCGCCACCAGCGCGCAGACCCGCGCGACGTGCGCCGGCGTGACGCCGAGGTCGCCGGCGTCGACGGATGCGGCGTTCGCCCGCGCCTGCAGGTCGCCGAGCCACCAGTTCCGCGCCTCGGCCGCCGAGGCGCCCAACGCGACCGTCTCGATCACCAGGTCGAGCACGCCCGCCCGCGTCATCGCGTCGACGTCGGACGACGCCAGGCCGAGCGACCCGACCAGGCGCGACCGACGGACCGAAGGCAGCTCCGGCAGCCCGTCGCGCAACGACGCCACCCACGCGGGGTCGGGGGCGATCGGGACGAGGTCGGGCTCGGGGAAGTAGCGGTAGTCCTGCGCCTCCTCCTTCGACCGCCCCTCGGTCGTCGTGCCGGTGTTCTCGTGGAAGTGCCGCGTCTCCTGGACGATCCGCTCCCCCGCCTCCAGCCGCGCCGCCTGCCGCCCGACCTCGTGGCGAACGGCGCGTTCGACGGAACGCAGGGAGTTGACGTTCTTCACCTCGGCGCGGGTGCCGAGGACGGACGAGCCGCGGGGGCGCAACGACACGTTCACGTCGCAGCGCAGGGACCCCTCCTCCATCTTCACGTCGCTGGCGCCGAGGGTACGGAGGATGTCGCGCAGCTCGGTGACGTACGCCCGCGCGGCCTCCGCGGAGTGGATGTCAGGCCGCGTGACGATCTCGACCAGCGGGATGCCGGCGCGGTTGTAGTCGACGAGCGAGTAGTCGGCCCCGTGGATGCGGCCGGTGGCGCCGCCGACGTGCAGCGACTTCCCGGTGTCCTCCTCCAGGTGCACGCGCTCGATGCCGATGCGCTCGCCGTCGATCTCGATCCAGCCGTCGACGCAGAGCGGCTCGTCGTACTGGCTGATCTGGTAGTTCTTCGGCATGTCCGGGTAGAAGTAGTTCTTCCGCGCGAACCGGCACCACGGCGCGATCGAGCAGTTCAGCGCGAGGCCGATCATGACCGTGTAACGGATCGCCGCCTCGTTGGCGACCGGGAGCGAGCCCGGCAGGCCGAGGCAGACGGGGCAGACGTGGGTGTTCGGCGGCGCCCCGAAGACGGTCGAGCAGCCGCAGAACATCTTCGATGCGGTGCCGAGCTCGACGTGGGTCTCCATGCCGATGACCGGCTCCCACGTCGCGAGCACGTCGTCGAGAACGCTCACAGCGCCGGCACCTCCCGCGTCAACGGCCCGCCGGACGCGGCCTCGTACGCCGCCGCGACGCGGTACATCCGGTCGTCGGCCAGGGCCGGCGCCATGATCTGCAACCCGACCGGCAGCCCGTCGTCGGGCGAGAGGCCGCACGGCACCGACATGGCCGCGCCGCCGGAGAGGTTCGACGGGATGGTGCAGAGGTCGGCGAGGTACATCGCCATCGGGTCGTCGGCGCGTTCGCCGATGCGGAACGCCGTCGTCGGCGTCGTCATCGACACGAGGACGTCCACCGACTCGAACGCCCGCTCGAAGTCGCGGGTGATCAGCGTCCTGACCTTCTGCGCCTGGCCGTAGTACGCGTCGTAGTAGCCGGACGACAGCGCGAACGTCCCGAGGATGATCCGGCGCTTGACCTCGTCGCCGAAGCCGGCGTCGCGGGTCAGCGACATGACCTGCTCGGCGTCGCGCGTCCCGTCGTCGCCGACGCGCAGGCCGAACCGCATGCCGTCGAAGCGCGCGAGGTTGGAGGAGCACTCGCTCGGCGCGATCAGGTAGTACGCCGGCAGCGCGTACGTGAAGTGTGGGCAGGACACCTCGGAGACGCTGGCGCCCAACGACTCCAGCACCGCGACCGCCTCGCGGAACCGCGTCTCGACCCCCGGCTGGTACCCCTCGCCGGAGAACTCGCGCACGACGCCGATCCGCATCCCGCTGACGTCCGCGGCGCGCGCCGCCGCGACCACAGGCGGGACCGGCGCGGAGATCGACGTCGAGTCCATGACGTCGTGCCCGGCGATCACCTCGTGCAGCAGCGCCGCGTCGAGCACCGTCCGCGCGCAGGGACCGCCCTGGTCCAGCGACGACGAGAACGCGATCAGGCCGTACCGCGACACCCCGCCGTACGTCGGCTTCGCGCCGACGGTGCCGGTGACGGCGGCGGGCTGGCGGATCGAGCCGCCGGTGTCGGTGCCGATGCCCAACGGCGCCATGAACGACGCCACCGCGGCCGACGACCCGCCGCCCGAGCCGCCGGGCACGCGGTCCAGGTCCCACGGGTTGCGCGTCGGACCGTAGGCGGAGTTCTCCGTCGAGGAGCCCATCGCGAACTCGTCCATGTTCGTCTTGCCGAGGATGACGACGCCCGCCTCCTTGAGGCGGCGCGTGACGGTCGCGTCGTACGGCGGCCGCCACCCCTCGAGGATCTTCGAGCCGCAGGTCGTGGGCACCCCGGACATGGTGAAGACGTCCTTCAACGCGAGCGGCACGCCAGCCAGCGGCCCCAGCGCCTCGCCCGCCGCGCGCGCGGCGTCGACGCGCGCGGCGGCGGCCAGCGCGCCGGCAGAGTCGACGTGGAGGAACGCGTGCACCATGTCGTCCACGGCCGCGATCCGGTCGAGGTGCGCCTGCGCCACCTCGACGGCCGACGCCTCGCCGGACGCGACCGCCGACGCGATCTCGAACGCGGTGAGCCGCGTGAGGTCGCTCACTCCTCGTCCAGGATGCGCGGGACGCGGAACCGGCCCTGCTCGGCCGCGGGCGCGCCGGACAGCGCGGCCTCGGGCGGGAGCGACGGGCGGACCTCGTCGGGCCGGAACACGTTCGTCAGCGGAACGGAGTGGCTGGTCGGGGGGATGTCGGCGGCGGCGACCTCGCCGACCCGCGCGACGGCGCCGAGGATGACGTCGAGCTGCGACGCCATCCGGTCCAGCTCCTCGTCGCTCAACGCGAGCCGCGACAGCCGCGCGAGATGCGCGACCTCCGCCCTGGTGATTGCCATGCCGCAACCCTACCGAC
>JAVEEC010000089.1 GCA_030840645.1 Frankiaceae bacterium | reverse complement strand
CATCCTCAACTCGTACAACCGCAACTTCCCGAAGCGCAACGACGGCAACGCCGAGACGCTGTCGTTCATCGCCTCGCCGGAGCTGGTCGTCGCGCAGTCGCTCGTCGGGCGGCTCGACTTCAACCCGATGACCGACCCGGTGACGGCGGCCGACGGGACGACGTTCCTCCTCGAACCTCCGTCGGCGCCTGAGCTGCCGGCGAACGGCTTCGACCCGGGCGCGGCGGGCTTCGTCGCGCCGCCCGCTGACGGCTCGGCGGTCGCCGTCGTCGTCCGGCCGGACAGCGACCGGCTCCAGCTCCTCGAACCGTTCCCGGCGTGGGACGGGCACGACTTCCTCGGGGCGCCCGTCCTGATGAAGGCGAAGGGCAAGTGCACGACCGACCACATCAGCCCGGCCGGTCCCTGGCTGCGCTACCGCGGCCACCTGGACCGGATCAGCGACAACCTGTTCATCGGCGCGATCAACGCGTTCACGGGTGAGGCCGGGCGCGGTCTCAACGTCCTCACCGGCGACCGCGACGCGTTCGCCGCGGTGGGCCGCGACTACAAGGCCAAGGGGCTGCACTGGGTCGCCGTCGGCGACGAGAACTACGGCGAGGGGTCGAGCCGCGAGCACGCGGCGATGGAGCCGCGCTACCTCGGCGGTGTCGCGGTGCTGGCGCGGTCGTTCGCGCGCATCCACGAGACCAACCTGAAGAAGCAGGGGATGCTGCCGCTGACGTTCGCCGACCCGGCGTCGTACGACGTGATCCGCGAGGACGACCGGCTCGACGTCGTCGGGCTCGCCGACCTCGCGCCCGGGCGCCCGGTGCGCGTCGTCGCGCGGCACGCGGACGGCACCGCGGACGAGTTCGACACGACGCACACGATGAGCGACGAGCACATCGCGTGGTTCCGCGCGGGCTCGTCGCTGAACGTCCTCACGGCGGGTTAGCAGCGCCCTCTTACTCGAACACGATCACCGTGCGGGCGCCCTCGCCGGCGGCCATCGCAGCGAGGGCGTCGTTGACGTGGTCGAGGGCGATCCGCTTGGTGATGAGGCGGTCGAGGTCGAGCGCGCCGTCCGCGTAGAGCCCGAGGATCTTCGGGAAGTCGCGGGCGACGTCGGCGGAGCCGTAGACGCAGCCGATCAGCGAGCGCGCCTGGAAGAACAGCTCCAGCGCGCTGAACGACACCAGGTCGTCGTGGCGGCCCGCGCCGACGACGACGGTGTTGCCGCCCCGCCGGGTGACGCGGTACGCCGTCCTGATCGTGGCCGACCGGCCGATCGCCTCGAACGCGTGGTCCGCGCCGCGGCCGCCGGTCAGGTCGCGGACCTGCCGCTCGACGTCGGCGGCGGTCCCGTCGACGGTGTGCGTCGCGCCGAGGTCGGCGGCGAGTGCCCGCTTGTCGTCGGTGACGTCCACGGCGACGACGGTCGTCGCACCCGCGTACTTCGCGCCCTCGACGATGGAGAGCCCGACGCCGCCGCAGCCGATGACGACCACGGTGTCCCCGGGCTGCACCCGCGCCGTGTTGACCGCCGCGCCGAAGCCGGTGGTGACCGCGCAGCCGACCAGGGCCGCGACCTCGAACGCCACGCCGGCCGGGATCGGGACCACCGCGCGTTCGAGGACCAGGGTCTCCTCGGCGAACGCCGCGCTGCCGAGGACGGGCGTGAGCCGGGTGCCGCCGAGGCTCGCGTAGGGGGCGTTGACGGCGTCGGCCCCGGCACGGTCGCAGAGGTACGGCTCGCCCTTCGCGCAGAACCAGCAGGCGCCGCAGGACGGCGTCCAGTTGAGGATGACGTGGTCTCCCGGCCTGACCGACGTGACGCCGGCGCCGACCTCCGTGACGACGCCCGCACCCTCGTGGCCGGGCACCGCGGGCAGCGGGTGGCCCAGCGCGCCGGTGACGATCGAGAGGTCGGAGTGGCAGACGCCGGTCGCGTGCAGCCGGACCCGGACCTGGTCCGCGCCGGTCGGGGCGAGGTCGATCTCCTCGATCGTCAACGGCGTGCCGGTCGACGTGAGGACGGCGGCCCTGGTCATGCCGCGCAGCGTACTTGCGGGAGGATGCGCGGATGGACCCCGCCTCGATCGTCCGCGCCGGCTACGACGCGATCGGCCCGCGCTACCACGCGTGGTCGCACGCCAGCCGGGTGCGGATCGCGTTCGTCGAACGCCTCCTGTCGATGCTCGCGCCGGACTCGATGGTGCTCGAGCTCGGCTGCGGCCCAGGCGATCCGGCGACCCGGATGCTGTCCGAACGGCACCGCGTCGTCGGCGTCGACGTGTCGTTCGGACAGCTCGCGCTGGCGCGCGGGCACGCGCCTCGCGCGGCGCTCGTCCAGGCGGACATGACCAGGCTCTCGGTGCGGCCCGGCTCCGTCGACGCGATCGCGTCGTTCTTCGCGCTCGGCCACCTGCCGGTGGCGGCGCACGCGCCGTTGCTGGCGTCGTTCGGCGGCTGGCTGCGGCCCGGCGGGGTGCTCGTCACCAGCGTGCCGGTGACGCCGGACGAGGGGGTCGAGGAGGGGTGGCTCGGCGTGCCGATGTTCTTCGGCGCGATCGGCCGCGCGGCGACCGTGGCCGCGCTGGAGTCCGGCGGCCTGGTCGTCGACAGCGTCGAGAACGTGCGGGAGGACGAGGGCGAGGGCCGGGTGGCGGCCTTCGACTGGGTGGTGGCGCGGCGCGCCTAGGCGCGCGGCGCGCGGCCCATGAAGCCGAGCAGCCGGTCGAGCGGCGGCGCGTCGTGCGGAACCGTGACCTCGTCGCCGAACGCCTTGCCCGGGCCGCGGTACTGCGGCGGCAGCGTCGTGCGCGCGGCGGCCAGCGTGGTCTCCAGCTCGTCGTCGGCGAACGGCACCGGCTGCCCCGTCGCGAGGGCGAGGTCGCAGCCGTGGGTGACGTACTCCATCAGCGTCATGGCGAACGCGCTGTCCTGCGGCACGTCCGTCGTCGCGACCTTGACCGGCCGGTCGGCAGGGACGCTGCGCCAGCCCGCGACGAGGTCGGCGGCGGCGGCCGTGAAGTCGCCCGCCGGGTCGTCGGTCGTGAACCCGTCCGCGTTGCCGTCGTGCGCCCGCTGGTTCGCCCCGGCGGCGAACACCTCAAGCCAGCCGACGATGTGGTTGACGAGGGTGCGGACGTCGTACTCGGTGCAGGGTGTCGGCAGCGCCCACTGGCCGGCGGCGACGCCCTCGATCAGCGCGGCGTCCTTCGCCAGCACGGCTTCGAGGAGTGCGGGGTCGCTCATCCGCCGTCGGCTGCGTTGGCGGGGCCCGCGACGGTGGGGGACCCGGCGAGGCGCGGCGGGCCCGCCTTCACGATGAACACCGGCGCGTGCGTCGGGACCAGCGGGTAGAGGGCCTCGACATCGCGCATGTGCATGCGGATGCAGCCGTGGCTGACCGAGTACCCGATCGAGCGGTCCGACGGCGTGCCGTGGATGCGGATGCCCGGGGCGGACAGGTTCATCGCGCGGGTGCCGAGCGGGTTGTTCGGGCCGGGACCGATCCGCGCGGGCTCGTTGCGCGACCAGACGGAGTGCGGGTTGACCCAGGTCGGCAGGTAGCGCTTGAGGACGACCTCGTACCGGCCGTACGGGGTCGGATAGCGCGGCGAGCCGGTCGCGACGCCGAACGTCTTGGCGATGGTGCCGTTCTTGTAGAGGTAGAGCTTGTTCTCGCCCGTCCGGACCAGGATCGCCGTGTCGATCGTCGGCACGGCCGGCGCGACGGCGACCGGGTCGAGCGTGCGGTCGCGGCCGTCCTTCAGAGCGTTGCGGAACGCCGTCGTCGCGGCCTGCTTGTCGATCGTGCGGCCGGGCGTCGCGGGCGTGAACTTCAGCCAGCCGCCGACCGACTTCACGGTCGCGTCCTTGGCCGGGTAGGAGAGGTCGTGCGCGGCGGCCTCGACGATCGCGGCGACCTTCGCGGGCGCGTAGCTGGTGACCTTGACGTTCTCCCTGGGCGCCGACGAGCCGTCGACCAGCCGGTGCCAGGCCCGCGTGACCCAGTTGCCGTTGGCGGCGGTCCGGAACGCGCGGGCGACCGCCTTGTCGACGTCGCTCGTCACGCCGAGGGTGCGGAGGCTGGTGGCGTACGGGTGCCCGGCGATCTCGACGGTGACCCGCCGGTCGAAGTCGCGTTCGACGACGGCCCGGACCTTGGCGAGCGCGGTGGCCTGGTCCAGCTTGGCGACGTCCACGCCGCCGACGACGCTGCCCGCGGGGAGCAGGCCGCGCATCGACGCGTCCTGCTGGTAGGCGGCGTAGCCGACGCCGGTGGGGGCGCCGACGAGCACGGCGACGAGTGCGACGGTCAGCGCGACCTTCGCCTTGCGGGGTACCCGAACCACGATCGACCTCCCTGCCGCGCCCGTCCGGACGCGGCTCATCCCGTGCGGTCATGGGCGACCGGCCTATGGGAGAGACGCCCACACTACCGGGTTCGTTGCATCCGGACCCGGAACGTGACCTTCCCTGCACCGCGTCCTGTCATGCTTCGTGCCGTGGTGGCCGGCCGGATCGTGCTCGTCGGGATGATGGGCGCGGGCAAGACGACGGTCGGCCGGGCCCTCGCCGCGCGGCTCGGCTGGCGGTACTGGGACAACGACGCCGCCCTGCACCGGCTCACCGGGCGTACGCCCGCTGCCCTGCTCGCCGCGAACGGCACCGCCGGGCTGCACGCGGCCGAGGCGGGTGTGCTGGTCGCGGCACTGGCCGCGCCGCTGCCCCTCGTCGTCGCGGCACCCGGCTCGGCCGCGCTCGACCCGTCGTCACCGCTGGCGGGGGAGCACGTCGTCTGGCTCCGGGCCTCGCCGGCGGTCCTGGCCGCGCGGGTGCGGGCGGGGTCGGGGCGGCCGTTCCTCGACGCCGGGCCGGCCCTTCCGGACGCCATGGCGGTGCTCGCCGCGGAGCGCGAGCCGGGCTTCGCGGCGCTGGCGTCGCGGGTCGTGGACGTCGACGACCGGCCGGTCGCGGCGATCGTCGACGAGATCGTCGCGGGCCTCCCGGACGCGTCGGGCTGAGTTTCGTCACAGGGGTCGGTTACCGTCTCTCCCGTGCTCAGAGACGCTCGTTCCCTCGCCGTCGCGCTGCTCGCGTGCCTGCTCGCGCTGGCCGGCTGCGCCTCGCCGGCGACGCGGCGCGCGGTCCCCACGTCGACGACCCTCCCGCCCTCGATCGTCGTCACGACGCCGGCCACCGTCGCGACGACGTCGCCGGCGACCGGGCCGCCCGTGGGCTCGTCGTCGCCGCCGGGCGCGTCCGCCCGACCTACCGAGCCGCCTTCTGGCGGCATCACGACCAACCGCAGGTGCGAGACGCCGCCCGCGGCGTCGACCGGCGGGCACCCCCGCACGATCACGCCCCAGGCGCCGTTGGACCTGCTCATCACCGGCGACTCGCTCCAGGAGTCGGAGGGGCCCCAGCTCGCGGCGTACGCCAACGCCGAGCGGCACGTCGTCGCGAGCTGCACGGTCCCGAAGTACTCGACCGGTCTGGTGCGCGACGACTTCTTCGACTGGCCGGCGTACGCGCGGCAGCTCGCGGCCGAGCGCGACCCGGAGGCGGTGTCGTTCATGATCGGCGGCAACGACGGCCAGAACATGAAGGTCGGCAGCCGCATCCTCCAGGCCGGGTCAGCGGAGTGGGCGGCGGAGTACCAGAAGCGGGCGGCGGCGGTGATGGGCGCGTTCGCGAACGGTCACCGCACGGTCTACTGGATCGGCATGCCCATCGCGCGGTCCGCGCGCCTGACCGGGATCTACCGGGTGATGAACGACGCCGTCCGCCGCGCCGCGGGGAGCGTCTCCGGGGTGAGGTTCGTCGACATCTGGGCGATGTACGCGCCGAACGGGCACTACCAGGACGACTTCGCCGACGAGTCGGGGCGGGTGCGGCGGATGCGGAACAGCGACGGCATCCACCTGTCCGTCGCGGGTGCCGCGTTCCTCGCCCGGCGGATGCTCGCCATCCTGAACGCGGACTGGCACCTCACCGGCTGACCCGGGTGGGCCGGCCGGTGCGGTGCCAGCAACGTCCGGCTCCCGCGTTCTGGCTCTGCGGTCAGAAGAGCCAGAGCAGCAGCAGGATGATCAGGATGAGAGCGATAACGCCGCCACCGATGTACATCAGCACGCCTCCTGTCGTCGGCCCCGTCTGGTCCGCCTGATACCCGTTTCCGGCGGCGGCCAAGACAGGGTGAGGCGTCCGTCACCTTTCCGGATTCGGCGCGTGGGCTCGCGTGGGGCGGGTTACCGTGGTGCCCGAGCCAGTCGTTCGAGCGCTTTCGTCCGCCCCGTCCCTCCTGTCCGTTCCGGAGCCGCGCCGTGACCCGTCGCCCGCCCAAGGGCCGTACCGCCTCGCCCAGGGGCCGTACCGCTTCGCCCAAGGCCAGGACCTCGCCGCCCAAGACCAGGACCGTGCCGCCCAAGGTCGGGGGGCAGGCGCTGTCGGACGGCGTGCTGATGCGGGCCGGCGACGTGTGGGCCGTGGCCCGGATCGACGGGTCACTGGAGCTGGGCCGGCTGCCCGAGAACCGGTGGGCCGCGGTGCCGCTGCTCCGGGTGCTGACCGGGCTCGGGCCGGCGCTGTTCCGGGGGCTGCGGGCGATGGGCGGCACCGGACGGAACCGCCAGCTGCCCCGGCGGGTCCGCTGGGCGCTGCCGCTGTTCGTGGCCGGTCCGTTGCTGGTCAACGCCGTCCTCTCGCGCTCTCTCGGCGCGTCGACGGTGTGGGGCTGGCAGAGCGGGCTGACCGCGGTGGCGCTGGTGGGCGCGCAGCTGGCGGCGTTGCGCGTCGTCATGCCGTCGTCGATGTGGCGGTTCCACGGCGCGGAGCACAAGGCCGTGAGCGCGTACGAGCGGGGCAGCGACCTCGACGACCTGGACGCGGTGCTCGCCGCGCCGCGCATCCACGACCGGTGCGGCACCAACGTCGTCGCCGTCCTCGTCGCCGCCTGCCTGCTGCCCGTTCCGACGCGCGGCGCGTGGAGCCTGCTGACGTTCGTGCTGATCTTCGCGCTGTCCGTCGAGGTGGTGAGCGCGGCGGCCCGCCGGCCGAGGTCGCCGTGGAGCCGGGTGGTGCTGGTGGGCGGGCACGTGCTGCAGCGGTTCGTGACGACCGCCGAGCCGACGCGCGAGGAGCAGGCGGTCGGCGTGAAGGCGTTGCAGGCCTGCCTCGCGATGCTCGCCGCCGACCGGCTCGCGGGCCAGGAGCTGGACCGGCTCGAGGCCGCGTAGCGGCGGCTCGTCCGCCCGCCGGCTGGTCCGCCCGGGCGGGCCGCGCGACACTTCTCGGAGCAGCGCAGCCGAGGAGGTCCACCGTGCCCGCCGTCGCCGAACGCACCCGCCCTCGCCCCGCGCCGCTCGACCTGCGTTCGGCGGTCCGCGCGTTCGTGACGTTCCCGACCGCGCGGTGGCTCGCGGGGATGCTCGCGGCCACGGTGGCGTTCCGCGTCGCGCTCGGCGGCTGGCGTTGGCGCGACCTGGTGGTCGCGGTGGCGCTCGTCGGGCTGCAGCCGTTCACCGAGTGGCTGATCCACGTGTACGTCCTGCACTGGCGCCCGCGCGAGATCCTCGGCCGCCGGGTCGACCTGCGGATCGGGCGGCTGCACGTCCGGCACCACCAGGCGCCGAAGGACGCGAAGTACATCTTCATCCCGCTGCGGACGATCCGGTACTACGCGGCCGTCGACGCCGTGCTGCTTGCCCTGGCGGCGATGTTCTGGCCGCCGGTCGCGACGGGGGTCGCGGTGGCGACGGCGTTGACGCTGCTGTACGAGTGGACACACTGGCTGATCCACACCGACTACCAGCCGCGCTCCCGGCTCTACCGCGGCGTGTGGCGCGCGCACCGGCTGCACCACTTCCGCAACGAGAACTACTGGTACGGCGTGACCAGCCACGTCGGCGACCGGGTGCTGGGGACGTACCCGGCGAAGGACGACGTTCCGCTCTCGCCGACCGCGACCACGCTCGGCGTGCCGGTCGCGTAGACGTCGCTAGGCGGTCGCGCCGACGCCGACGTACGGCGTCCACGCGGGCTCCCAGCGGCCGTGGCCGAGCAGGAGGCGTTGCGCGCCGCGTGGCGCCATCGGCGAACGGTGCAGCGACCAGCCGAGGTCGTCGAGGGTGCGGTCGGCCTTGGTGTGGTTGCAGCGGCGGCAGGCGGCGACGAGGTTCTCCCAGACGTGGCGGCCGCCGTGCGAGCGGGGGACGACGTGGTCGAGGGTCTCGGCGCTGCCGCCGCAGTACTGGCAGCGGTGCCCGTCGCGGGAGAACACCCCCTGCCGCGACAGCGGCGCGCGCGAGCGGTACGGAACGCGGACGTACCGGGTCAGCCGGATCACGACCGGCTCGGTGACCGTGAGGCGCTCGGAGTGCAGCTCGACGTCGGACGCCTCGATGACGACGGCCTTCGCGGTCAGGACGAGGACCACGGCACGGCGTGAGGGGACGACGCAGAGGGGCTCGTAGGACGCGTTGAGGAGCAGGCTGCGTGACATTCGCGGGCCTCCCCTCGTGCGTGGTGGCGTTCACGGTAGCGGGCCGCGCCGCGCCGTACCTCATGAGTAGCCCCGTGTCGTCGCCCCCGGGTTAGGCGAATGTCGCCGTTGACACGCCGTACGGGGGGCGCGGCGGCCGCGCCCAGGTGGGACGATGCGCCGACGTCGTCGTGGGATGCATGGGGGTTTTGTCGGTGATCCGTGGGCCCTGGTGGCCGTCCCGTACGGGTGTGCTGGCGGTCGCCGTGACCGTCGCGCTCGCCGGGGGAGCGTCCGCGGCCTACGTCGAACGCGGCTCCGGGCGCGCCCGCGTCCCCGCCACGCCGGCGGCCGTCACGCTCCGGGCCGCTGTGAAGCCCGCGGCCGTGCCGTACGGCGGGACGGTCCGGGTCGAGGGCGTCGTACGGGACGCGTCCGGGGCCCCGGTCGCCGGGCGCGCGGTCGAGGTGATCGCCGCCCGCGCCGACCAGCCCGCCGCCGCCGCCGTCGTCGGGACGCCGACCAGCGACGGCCAGGGGCGGGTGTCGGCACTGTTCCGGCCCGCGGCCGGGTCCTCGGTGTGGATGCGCTTCGCCGGCGAGCCCGGCCTGGTGCCCGCGATGTCGGAGACGGTCCGGGTCGGCGTCGCGCAACGGGTCAGCGTCGCCGCGACGACCAGGCCGGCGAACGGCGGGTGGAGCACCGTTCTCCGCGGCGTCGTGACCCCGGCGCGGCCGGGCCGGCCGGTCCGGCTCGACGTCCGCGACGGGCACGGCTGGCGAACCGCCGCCGTGGTCGCGCTGTCCGCGGCGAGCCGGTACGCGTTCACCGTGCGGCACGCGAAGGGCGGGGCGTTCGCGTACCGCGTGGTCCGGCCCGCCGACACGGCGTACGACGCAGGGACGACGCGCTACGACCTCCGCCTCGCCGCCCCCAAGCCGCCGCGCGCGCCCGCGCTGCCCGCGCCGCCGGTCCCGGCGGGCGGCGGTCGCGGGCGGCTGCTCGTGACCGGGGACTCGCTCGCGTACTACCTCGGTCGCCAGGTCGCCACCGCGCGCGGAACGCGCCCGACAGCGATCGAGAGCCGCCCGAGCACCGGCATGGCACGGCCGGACTACTTCGACTGGACCGCGCACGCCCGCGAGCAGGTCGGGTCGGTCCAGCCGGGCCTGGTCGTGGTGTTCCTGGGGGCGAACGACTGCCAGCCGCTCCGCGCGGGCGGGACCGGGGCGTGGACAGCCGTCGGGTCGGCCGGGTGGGTCGCGGAGTACCGCCGGCGCGCGGGTGACCTGATGCGCGCGTACGCCGGCGCCGCGCAGCGCCCCGTCTTCTGGGTCGGCCTCCCGATCGCCCGCGAGGCCGCGACGACCGCGTGCTACCGCCAGCTCAACGGCGCCACCGCCGCCGCCGCCCGCGCCGTCAACGGCGTGCGGTGGGTCGACAGCTGGGCGCTGTACGCCGTGGGCGGGCAGTACAGCGACACCGTCCAGGGCGTCGCGGCCCGGCAGGACGACGGGATCCACCTGACGTTCGCGGGCATGCGCTTCCTGACCCGCAAGCTGCTCGGCCTGCTGGGCCCGTAGACGCCCTGGCGCGAGGGGCGGGGGCAGCACCGCTCACCCGGACCGGTGTGGGGCGCGCGCGTGGCGCGCGGAGCGAGGTCACCGCACGGGCAGCACCTCCCCGAGGGTGAGGTCGAGGTCGGGCAGGCCGTTCTGCCCGGGGCTGAGGTACCGCTCCAGGCCGACCGACAGCACCGCGACCACGCAGAGCAGCCCGACGAGCCCGCCGATGAACACCGCGGGCAGCCGCGCACCGAGCAACGCCCCCGCCACGATCGGCCCGACCACCGACGACGCCTGCCAGGTCAGGCTGGACACGGCGTTGTAGCGGCCGCGGAGGTGGGGTGGGGCGATGTCGTTGACGATGGTCGCGCCGGTCGGCGCCCAGAGCGTCTCGCCGAACCCGAACAGCCCGAGCCCCGCCACCACGGCGACCGCCGGCCAGGCGCCGTGCAGCAGCGCGGACGAGCCGATCACCAGCCAGGACAGCGCCCAGATCACCGCCACCCACATCAGCGCGCGGGTACGGCGGCGGCCCTGGATGCGGCGTTGCACGACTAGCTGGGCCGCGACGATGACGGCGGTGTTGGCGGCGAACGCCAGCCCGATGACCCGCGGCGACACGTGCGCGACGCCGCTGACGAACGCGGGGAACCCGGCGCTGACCTGGCCGTACCCCGCGATCGCCATGAGCAGCATGACGCCGCAGAGCCGCAGGAACACCCGGTCCCTGGCGACGTCGCGGTACCCCGACGCCTGCTCCTCCGGCGTCAGCAGCGGCGCCACCGAGACGTGCCGGATGCGCTGGAGGAGGAGCGCGTAGGCGACGAACGACAGCGAGTCGACCAGGTAGACGAGCTGGAACGTCCCCGGCCGCGTGAGGTCGACGAGCAGCCCGCTGACCGCGCCGCCGATGCCGATACCGAGGTTGAGCAGCGCGAACTGGACGGCGTACACCCGCGGCCGCGACTCCGACGGCACCAGCGCCGCGATCAACGCGTTCTGCGCCGGCCATCCGGCGGCCTGGCCGAGGCCGAGCACGGCGAGCGTGAGGAACGCGTGCCACGGCCTCGTGACGAGCGCGAGCCCGGCCGTGCCGACGGCGTCGAGCACCAGCGAGCCGACGAGCACCCGCCACGGCCCGACCCGGTCGCTCAACGCCCCCATGAACGGCACGCTCACCAGCCCGACCAGGCCGAGCAGCGCCACTGCGAAGCCGGCGGTCTGGAGCGGGAAGCCGCGGACGCGGTTGAGGTAGATGAGCAGGAACGGCAGCGTGAACCCGGTCCCGAGCGCGGACAGCGTGTTGCCCGCGACGAGCCTGCGGACGTCGCTGGAGAGCGGGGTTCGAGCCACGGACGCAGTCTGCCCGGGGGGTGTGACAACGCGCGACGCTAATTCGCGCCCGGGTCCTCCGGGTACGTCGCGACGAACGCCAGCCGCCCGCCCTGCCGCCGCAGCACGACCCGCCAGAGCTGGCCGGGCGCGGCCGTGAACGCGTCCCCCGGCAGGCTGTCGACGACGAACCACCCGCCCGCCTCGATCTCCGCGTCGAGCTGCCCGGCGCCCCAGCCGGCGTAGCCGGCGAAGATGCGGACGTACGCGACGTCGGCCGCGAGCAGGGCCGGGTCGCTGTCGAGGTCGACCACGCCGAGCGTCGGCGACACCGCGCGGACGGCCTCGGTGTCGACGCCGGGCCGGGTGCTGCCGAGGCAGATGGCGGCGGTGCCGTCGACCGGCCCGCCCGCGAACACCAGCGGCGGGTCCGACGCGAGGTCCTGCCACGACGGCAGCACGTCGGCGACGGGGGTGGCGGAGGGGCGGTTCAGGATCACGCCGAGGGCGCCGTTCTCGTCATGGTCGACCAGCAGCACGACGGAACGGTCGAAGTGCGGGTCGCGCAGCCCCGGCGTCGAGACCAGGAGCCGGCCCCGGAGCGGGTCGGGCACGCGCCGAACGGTACCCGGCGAGTCGGGGCGCGGTCCCGATAACCACCCGTTCGAGCCATAGCGGGCGAACCCGCGCACCGCGATGCTTTTCCTACCCGCTAGCTGGAGGCCGGCCCCCGCGATGACCGCCACCGTTCAGGCGCTGCGCGATGTCGAGCTCGCCGTGTTCACGCTCGTCGCCCTCGTCGCGCTCCGCCGCTGGGTAAGCCGCCGCGGCGCCGCGCGCGCGTGGCTCGCGGCGACGTTCGGCGTCGTCGCGGTCGCGCTGGCGGCCGGCGACCTGCTCCCGCAGACGTCGGACAGCGCGCTGGTCCACCTCGCGCAGCGGCTGGTGGTCGCGGCGGTCATGCTGTTCCCGTACTTCCTGTACCGGTTCATGGAGACGTTCGAGCGCACCACCCGCAGGCAGCGGGTGGTCGCGCACGCGCTGGTCGCGGCGGTGCTGGTGGCGACGTTCACGGTGCCGTTCGCCCAGCCGGGTGACAACCGGCGCCCCGCGGCGATCATCGTCTACCTGGTCCTCATCGGCCTCGAGTGGGTCGTCCTCAGCGCCATCGTCAGCACCCGGCTCTGGCGGTCCGGACGCGGCCTGCCCACGGTCGCGCGGCGACGGATGCAGATGCTCGCGATCGGCGCCGCGGCGACGGCGGGCGCGGTCGTGGTCGCGCTGCTCTCGCCGACCGCGGAGGCGACGTGGCTCACGGTCGTCGTCCAGGTCGTCGGCATCATCAGCGCGGTGCTCTTCCTCTGCGGGTACGCGCCGCCGCGCGGCATGGTGCGGATGTGGCGGGCCCGCGACGTCGAGGGGATGCACGGCGCGCTCGTCGCGCTGGGACGGGCGACCCGGCCGGACGAGGTCGTCGACGACCTGCTACCGCGCCTCGCCGAGCTGGTCGGCGCGCAGGGGGTCGCGATCTACCGCGACGGCGACGCGCTGCCGCTCGGCAGCGCGGGGAGGACGCAGCCCGCGCGCGAGGGCCTCGCGCGCCCCATCGCCCCGGGCGTCACGCAGCTCGGAGCCGAGCACCTCAGCCTGGTGCTGCCGGGCGGGCGGCTCGAGCTCTGGACCAGCGCGTACTCGCCGTTCTTCGGCCGGGACGAGTTCGACCTCCTGCGTACGGTCGGCGGCCTGGTCCAGGTGACGCTGGAACGTACGGTGGCCCATGCGCGCGAGGTCGCGGCGCGCGAGGCGCTCGACGAGGCCCAGGGACTGGCCCACCTTGGCAGCTGGCACTGGCAGCTCGCGACCGGCGTGATCGAGTGGTCCGACGAGATGTACCGCATCCACGGCCGGGCGCCCGGGGGCGATCCGCTGACGCAGGAGAGCCTCGGCGCGGCCATCCACCCCGACGACCGGGCGGATGCGTACGCGGGGATCGGGCGCACGGTCGCGACCGGTGAGGAGTACACCGGCGACTACCGCATCCTCCGCGCTGACGGCTCGATCCGCTGGATGCACACCCGCGGCCGGGCGCTCCACGACGCGAGCGGCGCGGTGACCGCGCTCGTCGGCACCGCCCAGGACGTGACCGAGGCGCGGCGGCTCGACCAGCTCCGCAGCGACTTCGTGGCCAACGCCGCCCACGAGCTGCGGACCCCGCTCACGACCGTCGCGGGGATGGCGACGCTGCTGGCGACGCAACGCGACCGGCTGACGGACACCGAGCTCGCGGAGGTGTTCGACGCGCTCGGGCGGCAGGGGCAGCGGGCGCGGCAGCTCGTGACCAACCTGCTCGACCTGTCGCGGCTGGAGGCCGGGCGGGTGCCGGTCCAGCTCTCGCCCACCTCGGTCGTGCGGGTGATCGACCTCGCGGTCGAGACCGCCCCGCCGCCGACCCCCGCGCTGCTGAGCGTCGTGATCGCGCCGGACCTCACCGTGCTGGCCGACGCGGACCGCCTGAGCGACATCGTCGTCAACCTGCTCACCAACGCGTACCGGTACGGTGGCCCCACCATCGAGCTGCGCGCCGAGGAGTGGGAGGGCGAGGTGCGGATCAGCGTCACCGACGACGGGAACGGCGTGCCGGGGGACATCCTCGGCGAGCTGTTCCAGCCGTTCAGCCGGTCGGCCGCCGTGACGGGGACGCCGGGCTCGGGGCTCGGCCTCGCCATCTCCCAACGCCTCGCCACGGCGCTCGGTGGCCACCTCGACCACGAGCCGCGGGAGCCCCGCGGCGCGCGGTTCGTGGTGACCCTCCGGGCGGCGGGGTGAGCAGCGTCCTGGTCGTCGACGACGAGCCCGACATCGCGCTGATCTGCCGGCTCGCGTTGACGCTCGCGGGCTTCGAGGTCGACGACCGCGACACCGGCCGCGGGGCCCTCGACTACCTGTCGGACCGCGTGCCCGACGTGGTGCTGCTCGACCTGCGGCTGCCCGACCTCAGCGGCTGGCAGGTGCTCGACGAGCTGCGTTCGTCGGGGCGGCTGGACGAGCTGAACGTGATCCTGTTCTCCGCGCACGCCAGCGCCGCCGAGAGCGCGGTGGAGGCGGGGTGCGTGAGCTTCCTCGCCAAGCCGTTCACGCCGGACGACCTCGTCGCCCACGTCACGCAGGCCGCCGCCGCGTCCTGACAGGACTCCCGCTGTCGCGCGTCGAATGGGCGGGGCACAGGCGCCGGTCCGCCCGGCGTTCCCCTCACCCCGACGGAGCCCCGATGAAGCGAGTCCTCTGCGGCCTGGCGGTCGCCGCCGCGACGTTCGCCGCCGTGCCCGCGCACGCGAGCGAGGCGCCGGTCCAGGTCGGCGTGACCGCGAACGAGAACGGTGCCGGCGCCGGCGCAAGCTACGGCACCAACGGCCACTACCAGCCGCTCGGCGGCGCGTTCGTCAACACCTCCACCGGCGTGGTGTGCTTCGGCCTGTCCTACCAGGTCCCGCAGTGCACGCCCCCCGTGAGCGTGGTCCTGCCGTAGCGCCGCGCGCTCAGCCGTGCGCGACGCCGCCGTCGGCGGCGAGCGCGCGGGCGACCGTACGGAGGTTCGCCGCCGTCTCCTCCTCGGGGAAGCGGGGGAGCATCTCCTCCCAGAGCGGGAGGTTCGAGCCGCGGAGCTGGAGCAGCCCCGCCGGCCGGGCGAAGAACATCAGGTGCAGGTGCGCGCCGCCGTCGCCCCACTTGTTGACGTGCACCCGCCCGATGCCGTCGAGGGCGTTGACCGCCCGGTCTATGCGAACCGTCAGCATGCCCAGCTCCGCCGCGTGGACCTCGTCGAGGTCGCCGAGGTCGAGGTGCGCCCTCGGCATCAGCGCGGCGCCGAACGGCAGGCCGAGCGGCTCGCCGAACCCGGTCAGCACCCAGCGCTCGTCGCTCCACGCGACGCCCTCGTCCAGGTGGTCGCAGGCCCGGCACGGCGTGCCGCCCTCGCCGTTGCGCGGCGGCTCGGGGAGGACCGGCGGGTCCAGCGGCTTGGTGCGCAGGCCGTCGAGCTCGAAGGGGAAGATCTCCCACATCGACTGCGCCGGCATCGGCAGCCGGCGCTCGCCGTCGGCGTGCGCAACGGCGCGGGCGTAGAACTCCTCGGGCGTCATGGCTCGGAACTCTAGGGCGTGTCTCTCAATCCGGGATCGTCGCGTCGCGCAGCAGTTCAGCGGCTTGGGAGACACGCCCTAGCGGGGTGGGCCGGGCGGGGCGGCGCACCCCGTGGCGCTACAGCGCGGGGCAGGCGGCCTCGAAGCAGTAGGCGCGGTACGCGAAGCCGAGGTCGTCGCCCGCGTCGGCGACGAACCCGTCCACGCCGTACGCCGTGGAGGCGCCGTTCTCGTACATGTTCCAGTACGTGCCGGTGGTGCCGGTGAGCGCGGTGCCGCACACCTCGTCGATGCACGAGACGAACGTCCCGAAGCCGGGGAACGTCACGACGGCGTACGACGTGATGCAGTGCGCCGCAACGGCCGCGTCGAGGACCGCGATGCCGTCGGCACCCTGGTCGATGGTGAGCCCGCAGGCCGCGCCGGTCGGCGCGTACGCGGCCGCCGACAGCGAGAACGACACCGGCACGGTGGTCGCCGCGTGCGCCGGTGCGGCGCCGCCGAGTGCCGCGGTGAGCGCCGTCAGGGCGACGGCGAGAGAACGGAGCTTCATGGCGTGTGCCTCCTAGGTGTGGGTGCAGGGAACGGGCATCCGCGCGACGGTCGCCGCGGGACGGGTGAGGGGGAAGGGCTTGAGCGCGATGGCGGGTACGGCCTCGGCGGTGGCGTAGAGGTTCGGCTTCAGCGAGCCGTCGGAGCCGCGCTGGTACGCGAACGCGCCGCGGTCCTTCGCGGGCCCGGCGCAGCGGACCTGCAACGCGAGCAGGGCCGCGTACGCCGACGTCCGCCCGGTCGTGAACCGCGCCGACGTCGGGCTGCCGCCGCTCGCGACGATGGCCTGGACCGCGAGCGCCGTGGAGTCCGCGTCGGTCGCGCCGCCGGGGAGGTAGCCGTAGCCGCCGGCGGCGTTCTGCGCCGCGTCCAGCCACTGCAGCGGGTCGGTCCTCGCCGCGCGACGGAACGCCGCCAACGCCTGCGCCGCAAGGGATGCAGTGTTGGTGTCGGGGCCGTTCGCCCCGGTGCCGCACTGCGTCAGCGCGATGCCGGCGACGACGACGCGGGCGGCGTTCTGCCAGGCGCCGTCGGCGCACTGCTGCGCGACGAGGAAGTCCAGCGCGGACGTCACGGCGGCCTGCTGGTCAGTGGTCAGGGTGAGCGCCGTCGCGACGCCGAGCAGGCCGAGCGCGTGGCTGAACACGCCGCTGTACATCGGGTCCGCGAACATGCCGGCGTTCGGCCCGGCGAGGGTGCGGGTCGCGAGGATCCGGTCGATGAGGTGGTTGGTCGGCGCGGTTCCGCCGAACGCGTTCGGGTCGCGGCCGCTCGCCGCGGCGAGCATCGCGAGGCGGCCGAGGGCGCCGGGGCGGTCGGCGTTGTTGGCGCGGGCGTACTCGTCGATGTGGTTGCCGAGGTACGTCGCGGCGGCGTCGAGCGTCTTCGGCGCCGTGCCGGCGGCGGCGAGCGCGAGGCCGACGACCACGGTGGTCGCCGGGTCGGCCTTGCCGTCGAGGGCGGTGACGGCGCCGTTCGAGCCGATCCGGTCGGCCAGCCAGGTCGCGGCCCAGCGGGCCTCGCGCGGTGGGGGCGGCGTCGCCGCGCGGGCGGGGGCGGGCAGGCAGAGCAGGACGGCGAGGGCGAGCGGGCGGAGCGTCACGGCGGAGCCTCTCCGGACCGCGCGCAGCCCGGTGAGGACGGCGCTGCCCCCCGCGCCGGAAGGCAGCGGAGGGCAGGGTGAGGTCGTCCGACCCGGCTCCTGCCCGCGATCCACGACGGTTGTTCGTGGGAGCCAATTGCGCGTCGGGCAGGTATCCCGGCTCGCCACCCTCGCGGGCGGCCTACGGTTGCGGGTCAGCGCCGGACTTCGACCGGCTTCCCCCGCACGACGTGCGGTATTCGGTTGTGAGGGCGGACTCTAGCGTGACGGCCCGCGGACCGCGACGCGCCGCGCGTTCTGTGCAGGAAGTCGGGCCCCGGTCGAGCGTGGTGATCTTCACAGAACGAGGTCGGCCGGGGCTGGGGCGGGGGTGGTGTCCGAGGGGAGACTTGAACTCCCATGCCCTTGCGGGCACTAGGCCCTCAACCTAGCGCGTCTGCCTATTCCGCCACTCGGACGTGGTGCTCCGGCCGAGGGGCTCCCCGCGGACCGGCGCGAGGCGACAAGATACCTCCTACGGCGCCCCGCCCACCAACGGCGCGCTCGCCAGCGACCACGAGGAGCGACCACCGTGACCGACGTCGTCGAGCTCTGCCGGGACCTGATCCGCATCGACACGTCGAACCCCGGCCGCCAGGAGCGCCCCGCCGCCGAGTACGTCGCGACCGCGCTCTCCGACGCCGGGTACGAGTGCACGGTGGTCGAGTCGGAGCCCGGCCGGACCACCGTCGTGACGCGGCTGGCGGGCGCCGACAGCGCGCGCGGCGCGCTGCTCGTCCACGGCCATCTCGACGTCGTTCCCGCGGCGGCCGAGGACTGGAAGGTGCATCCGTTCTCCGGCGAGGTCGAGGACGGCTGCGTCTGGGGCAGGGGCGCGGTCGACATGAAGGACATGGTCGCCATGACGCTCAAGACGGCGATCGACTTCAAGCGCGGCGGCATCGTCCCGCCGCGGGACCTGATCTTCTGCTTCCTCGCCGACGAGGAGGCGGGTGGTCTTTACGGCTCGCGCTGGGTCGTGGAGAACCACCCGGAGCTGTTCGAGGGCGCGACGGAGGCGGTCAGCGAGGTCGGCGGCTTCTCGTTGCAGGTCAACGACGACCTGCGCCTCTACCTCATCGAGACGGCGCAGAAGGGCATGCGCTGGATGCGGCTGACGGCGAAGGGCCGGGCCGGGCACGGCAGCATGATCAACGACGACAACGCCGTGACCACGTTGTGCGAAGCCGTTGCGCGGCTGGGCACGACGCCGTTCCCGATCCACGTGACGCCGACGATGCGGCGCTTCCTCGCGGAGATCAGCGACGTGTTCGGCATCGAGCTCGACGAGGACGACCTCGACGCCACGGTCGCCAAGCTCGGCCCGCTCGCCCGTCTCGTCGGCGCGACGCTGCGCAACACCGCCAACCCGACGATGCTGCAGGCCGGCTACAAGGTGAACGTCATCCCGTCCGAGGCGTACGCCGAGGTGGACGGCCGCACGCTGCCCGGCTTCGCAGACGAGTTCGACGCCGAGCTGCGCGCGGTGCTCGGGCCGGACATCCAGGTCGAGTACCAGCACACCGACATCGAGCTGGAGACGACGTTCGACGGCGACCTGGTCGACGCGATGGGCGCGGCGCTGAAGGCCGAGGACCCGGGCGCGCGGATCGTGCCGTACATGCTCTCGGGCGGGACGGACAACAAGGCGTTCAGCCGCATCGGCATCCGCGGCTTCGGGTTCGCGCCGCTGCGGCTGCGTCCCGACCTCGACTTCGCGGGCATGTTCCACGGCGTCGACGAACGCGTGCCCACCGATGCGCTGGAGTTCGGCGCCCGGGTCCTGGACCGCTTCCTGCGCACCTGCTGAGGCGCTACCCACCGGTAGCAAGCCGGGCGAGCGCCGGTCCAGCGTCGCTGGGCGGGCGCTGGACCGGCGTTCGCGGTCAGGCCGCGGGGACCTTGGGCGGGCGGGTCAGGCCGGCGCAGCCGTTCTTGTACGACGTCCGCGTCGGGTGGCCGCTCGCGTCGTCGGCCGGGAGCGGGGTCTTGCCGGTGACGTAGTAGCCGCCGTCCCACGCGCCCCAGATGTGCTGGCGGCACCAGGAGTCGACCACCATCCAGTCGCGCTCGTCCGCCGGCCTCGCCGGCGCGGCGGCGGTGCCGAGCAGCGGCTTGAGGATCAGCGCGAACTCGGCCAGCCAGATCGTGTCGTCGGCCTTCTGCCTGGCGAGGTACGTTCCGTGGCCCTCGGCGGCGTACCGCTCGTCGGCCTTGAACGGCTGCGGCGCGAGGCCGCCCGGCGCGTGGCCCTTGCTGCGGTGCGGGGCCGACAGCAGCAGCCGCGAACGCAGCTCGGTCGCCTTGAGCACGCCGTCGCCGAGCTCGCAGGTCCGGCGCTTGGTGCCGCAGGCGAACGCGCCCTTCGCGACGACGCCGCCGGCCTGCATCCGGGACGCGCCCTTCATCGCGCGCCGCGCCAGGTACAGCGCACGGCCGTACGTGCCGGCGATCGTGGGGGTGGCGTTCGACGTGCCGCTGAACGCGCCGCCGCCGGTCACGCGCTTCGAGCTGTACGCGCTGGGGTAGCTGTCGCCCACGCCGGTGACGTCGGCGGGCTTGCCCGCGCCGGTCTGGTTGGCGGAGCCGGTCGGCGTGGATGCGGTCACGGTGACGATCCAGTCCGGGCCCTTCTGCGAGGAGAGGAGAGTCTGGTTCGGCGTGACGAACGCATTCTCGTAGCCGTTGCCCGCGGACCAGAAGATGGTCTGCCCGCGCTGGCTCGCCTTCTTCTGCAGGTCGAAGTTCGCGCCGCCGTAGACGTTGTCGCGGGTCGTCGCCGTGCCGGCGGTGTGGAAGCCGTACGAGTTGCTGATCGCGTCGATCCACGGCTGGTTCATCGCCCACTCGATCGCGCGGTTGCCGCTCGCGTCGTCGGTGAACTGCAGGAACACCAGCAGGCACTCAGGGCAGGTCCCGTAGATGTTGCCGGTCGAGACGCTGGAGGTGCCCATGCCGTGCTCGTCGCCGCCGACGCCGTAGAACGGGATGTACGGGTAGACGTTGCCCAGCGGGTCGTCGACGCCCTGCGCGTGGGCGGCGTTGCCGGCGGTGGTCGCCGCGACGGCCGACGGCTGCTCGGGGCCGAAGCTGACGGCGCCGATCACCTTGGTGTCGGGGACCCAGTAGTAGTTCACGCCGGCCGGGCCGCTGGGCTTGAACGCGTCCCAGGTCTTCTTGTCCTTGTCGTGCAGCGCCTGCATCGACGCGATCTCGTCGCTCTTGTCGAGCGAGAGCTTCAACGGCTGGTAGCTCTTGAACGACTTCGGCGACGGGAAGCCGGGCAGCCACTTGTCGGGGGAGACGTTCAGCGGCAGGTCGTCGCTCTTGTCCCGGTTCAGCGCCTGCGGCATCTTCGAGGCGGCGTAGTCCCAGTGGTACGGCGACATGCCGGAGTCGAGGACGGCGATGACGGTCGCGTCGCCCGCGCCGGGGGCGCTGACGGCGGCGTGCGCGAACGCCACCGGCGACACGGCGCCGAGGACGAGGGCGGCGCCGAGCGCGGCGCGCGAAAGACGGAGTCGAATCATGACCATCCCGATTCGGCGTCGGGGGAGGCGTTCCTGCCCGGAGCTAGGCCTCCACGTCGTCGTGGCGGCTGGTGAACGGCAGCCGCTCGGGGTACGACGCCGCCGGCATGGAGACGTCGTCCAGCGCCGTCCTGATCTCGTCGGGCAGCGTCACCGACTCGGCCGCGAGGGATGCGGCGAGCTGGCCCGCGGTGCGCGCGCCGACGATCGGCGCGGCCACGCCGGGCCGGTCGCGGACCCAGGCGAGGGCGACGGCCAGCGGCGTCACGCCGAGCCCGTCGGCGGCCGTCAGCACGGCGTCCACGATGTGCGTCCGGTCGTCCTCGAGGTACGGCTCCACGAACGACGAGTAGCTCTCGCTCGCCCCGCGCGAGTCGGCGGGGACCCGGCCGCTGCGGTACTTGCCGGTCAGCACGCCCCTGCCCAACGGCGACCAGGGCAGGATGCCGACGCCCGCGTCGAGGGCCGCGGGGACGACCTCGCGCTCGATGCCGCGCTGGAGTAGCGAGTACTCCATCTGCGCCGACACGAGCGGCGTCAGCGACCGTGCCCGCTGGTGCTCCGCGGCCTTCGCGAGCTGCCAGCCGGTGAAGTTCGAGATGCCGGCGTACCTGACCCGGCCCGAGCGCACCGCGGTGTCCAGCGTGGTCAACGTCTCCTCGACCGGCGTGCCGCCGTCCCACGCGTGGACCTGCCAGAGGTCGACGTAGTCGGTGCCGAGGCGTTGCAACGACGCGTCGAGCGCGGCGAGCAGGTGGCCGCGGGACAGCCCGCGCCCCATCGGCCCGGGCCCCGTCGTCCCGAACGCCTTGGTCGCGATCAGGACCTCGTCGCGCCCGCCCTCCTTGGCGAGGAGGCGGCCGAGGACGCGCTCGCTCTCGCCCTTGACGTACACGTCGGCGGTGTCGATCAGCGTGCCGCCCGCCTCGCGGAACGCCCGCAGCTGCAGCTCGGCGTCGTCGTCCTCGGTGTCGCCGCCCCACGTCATGGTGCCGAGCGCCAGGCGCGAGACGACGAGACCGCTGCGGCCGAGGTGCCGGTGCTTCATGGCAGCGAACGCTACCGCCGAACCCGGGCCGGACGACGTACGCTCGCCGACGTGACCGAGCAGCCGTCCACCCCGCCAGAGCCCGCGCCGGACCCCGGACCCGGGGCGTGGACGTTGCGGCGCACGCTGCATACGGCCTCCGCCGAGTCGTGGGACCTGCTCGGCGCCGGCGGGGAGCGGGCCGCGACGGTCGCGGTGCAGTACGCCGACGGTGCCGTCGACGGCGTTCTCGCCGTGCCTGCCGGCACCGCCGACGACGACGTGCACGGCGTCCTCGCGCGGCTCACCGACCTGCTCGCACTCGACGCGGCGGCGGGTCCCGGCGGCGTCGTGCACTGGACCGTCACGCGGGCCGCGCTGGAGGACTTCAGGCGCCGGTCGCCGGGCCGCCGCGCGACTGGGGTCGAGACGGACCTCGCGACCGCGCGGGCCAGGATCGAGCCGGTGCTCGCCGGCATGTTCCCCGAGCTGGTCCGGCTGAACGACGGCGGGTACGCGGTCGACGCGGGCTCGGTCCGGGTGTTCGTGTCGCTGCGGCTCGTGGAAGGGACCGTTCTCGTCCGGGTGTTCTCGATCACCAACCTCGACGTGCCCGTCGACGGCGACCTGCCGGCGTTCCTCCTCGGCCTCAACCTCAGCCTCGCCGTCGGGAGGTTCGCGCTGGACACGGCGAAGCGCGCGGTCTGGCTGGACCACGTGCTGACCGCCGAGCAGCTCGACGAGGCGACCCTGGCGCGCGGCGTCGCGACGATCGCGGGTACGGCGGACCGTTACGACGACGAGATCAAGAGCAGGTTCGGCGGGCGGACGTTCCGCGAGGAGGGGTCGCCGGTCGAGCAGGCTGCGACGCTCGCGGCGCCCGGCATGGCCGGCGGCTACCTGTAGGTTCCCGCCATGCGACTCGGCGTCAACCTCGGGTACTGGAGCACGGCGCAGGACGCCCGCGACGGGGTCGCGCTGGCGCGCGAGGCGGACCGTCTCGGGTACGCCGTCGCCTGGGCCGCCGAGGCGTACGGCTCCGACGTCGTGACCGTTCTCACCTGGGTCGCGGCGCAGACCGAGTCGATCGACGTCGGGTCGGCGATCATGCAGATCCCCGCGCGGACGCCCGCGATGACAGCGATGACCGCGGCATCCCTGGACGCGCTGTCGAACGGCCGGTTCCGGCTCGGCATCGGCGTCTCGGGACCGCAGGTGTCGGAGGGGTGGCACGGCGTCCGCTACGACAAGCCGCTCGGCCGGACCCGCGAGTACGTCGACGTCGTCCGCCGCGCGCTGACCCGCGAACGCCTCACCGCCCCGGGCCCGCACTACCCGCTGCCGCTGCCCGACGGGCCCGGGAAGGCGTTGAAGCTGATCGTCCACCCGGTCCGCGACCGCATCCCGATCTACCTCGCCGCCGTCGGCCCGAAGAACCTCGAGCTGGCGGGTGAGATCGCGGACGGCTGGCTCGCGGTCTTCTTCTCGCCGGAGCACGCGACCGACCTCCTGTCGTCGGTGGGCGCCGGTCGCGCAAAGGCGGGGCTCACGCTCGACGGGTTCGACGTCGTGCCGACCGTGCCGATGTCGGTCGGCGACGACGTCGCCGCGTGCGCCGACCCGATCAGGCCGTACGCCGCGCTCTACGTCGGCGGCATGGGCTCGCGCGAGCAGAACTTCTACAACGCCCTCGCCCGCCGCTACGGCTACGAGGAGGCCGCGCAGCGCTGCCAGGACGCGTACCTCGCCCGCGACTACGCGGGGGCGATGGCGGCGGTGCCGTTCGAGTTCGTCGACGAGACGTCGCTGCTCGGTCCCGCGGAACGCATCGCGGATCGGCTCGCGGCGTTTGCGGAGGCGGGGGTCACGACGCTGACGCTGACGCCGGTCGGCACGACGCTGGAGGAGCGCGTCGCCGGGCTGCGGACCGCCGTCGAGGCGATGGCGAAGGCCGGCCTGTGAGCGCCTGCCCTCCTGACGTCGCGCTGCACCTGTCGGTGTTCCAGGCGGCGGTGCTCGGGCTGACCCAGGGCGTCTCGGAGTTCCTGCCGATCTCGTCGTCGGGGCACCTGATCCTGGTGCCGTGGGCGGCCGGCTGGAAGGGCGTGTACTGCGCCAAGGAGGGCAACAAGTTCTTCGACGTGGCGCTGCACATGGGGACGTTCGTCGGGGCGGCGCTGTACCTGCGGCGCGACCTGTGGTCGTTGGTCCGCGCGTTCTTCTCCTCGCTGGCGGCGCGGGCGGTGCGCTCGCCGCGCGAGCGGCTCGCGTGGTTCCTCGTCCTCTCCGCGATCCCCGGCGCGGTCGCGGGGGCGCTGCTCGAGAGCGTCATCGCCGAGCGCCTCGGGCAGCCGTGGCAGATCGCGGTGTTCCTCGCGGCGTTCGGCCTGCTGCTCTGGGCGGTCGACCGCCGCGCCCCGCAGGCCACCGGGTACGAGGACCTGCAGGGCCGTCAGGTCGCCGCGATGGCGGTGGCCCAGGCGGCGGCGTTGATGCCGGGCGTCTCGCGCTCGGGCATCACGATCACGGCGGCGCGCGCGCTCGGCGTGACGCGCGACGCGGCGGCGCGGTTCTCGTTCCTCATGAGCCTGCCGATCATCCTCGGCGCCGGGCTGTACTCGGCGCTGTCGATCGGCTCGAACGGCGGCCTCGCCGGGCAGGGGCTGCAGTTCGCCGTCGGCATCGCGGCGTCCGCGGTCAGCGGCGCGCTGGCGGTGTTCGGGGTGCTGACGTTCCTGCGGCGGCACTCGTTCGGCGCGTTCGCCGCGTACCGGCTGGCAGCCGCGGCGGTGGTGCTGCTGCTGATCGTCTCGGGCGCGCGGCCCGGCACCATATGACCACCCTCGTGCTGGTACGCCACGGCCTCACGGCGATGACCGGGCCGGTCCTGGCCGGGTGGACGCCCGGCGTCTCGCTGAACGATCGCGGCCGCGAGCAGGCGACTGCCGTCGCCGCGCGGCTGGCGCCGGTGCCGTTCGCGGCGGTGCTCTCCTCGCCGCTCGAACGCTGCACGGAGACCGCCGCGGCCCTCGGCCGCGAGGTCACGGTCGAGGATCGGCTCGGCGAGTGCCGGTACGGCGACTGGACGGGCAAGGAGCTGAAGGTCCTCGCCAAGGACCCGCTCTGGAAGGTCGTGCAGGCGCACCCGTCGGCGGCGACGTTCCCCGGCGGCGAGTCGCTGCGAGCCGTCTCGGCGCGCGCGGTCGACGCCGTCCGCGACTGGAACGCGCGGCTCGGCCCGGACGCGACGTACGCGGCGTTCAGCCACGGCGACGTCATCAAGGCGATCGTCGCCGACGCGATGGGGATGCACCTCGACCTGTTCCAGCGGATCACCGTCGACCCGTGCTCGGTGACGGTGATCCGCTACACCGAGCTGCGGCCGTTCGTGCTGCGAGTGAACGACACCGGCGGCGGCGTGGACGACCTGCTGCCGCCGAAGAAGAAGTCCCGCCGCCGCGCCTCGTCCGACGCGGCGGTGGGCGGCGGCGCGGGCGCGTAGCTAGGGTCTGTAGTCATGCCGCGCCAGGTGTTCGAGTTCGACCGACCCGACCGCTTCGTCGCGGGCACCGTAGGCCAGCCGGGGGAGCGCACGTTCTTCCTGCAGGCCACCGACGGCGAGCGGGTCACGAGCGTCGCCCTGGAGAAGACCCAGGTGCAGGTGCTGGCCGAACGCCTCGCCGACCTGCTGGACGAGGTCCGCCGCCGCGGCGGCGACGCGCCGGTCGAGCCGCCCGCCGAGCTGGAGGACGTGGCGCCGCTGGACCAGCCGATCCTCGAGGAGTTCCGCGCGGGCACGCTGGCGATCGCGTGGGACGGCGAGGACGGCATGGTCGTGGTCGAGGCCCACCAGGTGACGGACGCGGCCGACGCGCCGGACGTGCCGGAGGTCGAGGACGACGACGACGAGGCCGAGGGCGAGGTGCTGCGGGTGCGGATCACGCCGGCGTTCGCCCGCGCGTTCGTCAAGCGGGCGCTGCGCGTCGTCGCCGCGGGCCGCCCGCCCTGCCCGCTCTGCGGTCGCCCCCTCGACCCCGAGGGCCACATCTGCGCGCGCCTCAACGGCCACGGCCATTAGCGACACGACCATCGAGCTGCTCCGCGACGGCGAGCTCGCCATCGAGGGGCGGCTGGTCGACGCGAGCAACACGACGTTGTACGCCGCCATCACGAAGGGCGACACGACCGCGCACTGCGTCTACAAGCCGAGCCGCGGCGAACGACCGCTCTGGGACTTCCCCGACGGGACGCTGGCGTTCCGCGAGGTGGCGGCGTTTGCGGTGTCGGCGGCGACCGGGTGGGACGTCGTACCCCCGACCGTTCTCCGGGACGGGCCGCTCGGCGAGGGCATGGTGCAGCTCTGGATCGACACGGACATCGACGTGGACCTGGTCGAGCTGGTCAACGAGGACCATCCGGCGCTACGGCGGATGGCGGTGTTCGACGCGGTCGTCAACAACGCCGACCGCAAGGGCGGGCACCTGCTCCCCGTTCCGGGCGGCCACGTCTACGGCGTCGACCACGGGGTGACGTTCAACGAGGAGGAGAAGCTGCGCACGCTGCTCTGGGGCTGGCGCGGGCGGCGGTTCGCGGCCGAGGAGCTGGCCGTGCTGGACGCGCTGCGGACCGACCTGACGGGCGGCGAGCTCGGCGAGACGCTGCGCACCCTGCTGTCCGGGCCCGAGGTCGCGGCGACGGTCGGCCGGGTCGAGCGGCTGCTCGCGACGAAGCGGTTCCCGTACCCGAGCGCCGACTGGCCCGCCGTGCCCTGGCCGCCGTTCTAGGGCGTGTCTCTCAATCCGGGATCGTCGCGAGCGGCGTCCAGGGCGGTGCATCGCAAGGCGGAGGAGGGGTCGAGAGCAGCGCTCTCGGCGCCGACGACAACGCCGCGAGGCGCCGTGCTGGGCGTCGCGCAGCAGATCAGCGGATT
>JAVEEC010000094.1 GCA_030840645.1 Frankiaceae bacterium | reverse complement strand
GTCGAGCGGCCAGTGCAGGTGGTACGCGAGGAACGCGACCTCCTGCCAGATCGCCTCGGGCGGGTACCGCAGCATGGCTACCTGCTCGTGGCGCCGATCTCCTCGATCTGCGCCCGCCGGCTCGGCGCGGGGACAGCGGGAGATGCGGCGTCCTCGACGCTCGCCGCCGGGTCCCCGCCGGGCGGCGACGCCGCCGCGGACGGGGAGACGGGTACGGGCGGCGGCGGGCTCTGCTGCTGCTCGGCGAGCAGCGCTTCGTACTCCTCCTGGCTCCCGAAGTTGATGACTCCGTAGAAGTCCTGGAGGAACGCCATGTCGGCGGTGAAGAGCCCCTCGATCTCGTGCGGCGTCACGAGCTCGAGGGTGCCCAACGTTGTCACGACCCGCGCCAGGACCAGCACGGTCAGGCGCGGGTCGTCCGGTCCCGAGACGGTGGGGTCGCGCAGCGGCTCCAGCTCGTCCCTCGCCGTCGCCAGGCGCATGGTGCCGGTGCGGTGGACCGCACCCCGCCCGTCGACGTACCCCCGGGGGAGGACGAACTCGTACTCGGTGGCCATCGCCATAGCGCTACTTGACCCGCTCGAGCCGCTCGCACTGCAGGGTGATGGTCTCCTTCACCGGCTCGTGCGAGTCGGCGCTGAGCTGGTCGGTCGAGATCTTGCTGGGCCACGCGTTGAAGAAGTTGAACCGGCACGCCTCGGCGTTCGTCGTGTCGTAGATGACGATCGAGCCGTTCTTGCGGCTCTTCGAACGGTCGCCCATGAGCATGCCCTTGTCGCGGATCTCGTTGAACCACTTCCAGAGCTTGTCGTTCTTGCTGTCCGCGGGCGCCATGCGGGTGAGCGAGAGGTCCGGGGCCTTCATCTGGTTGCCCAGGGTCCGGACCATCTGGATCTTGCCCATCTTCCCGACCTGCTGGAGCGAGGCCACCTCCACCTCGATGTCGAGGCCGGAGATGCTGGACAGCACGCTCATGACCTCGCCGTCGATCTCGAGGAAGAAGTTCTGGGAGATCATCGGGTCGTGTGTGATCAGGTCGTTCGGCAAGGCTGCTCCTCAGGTCGAAGGGTCCGGGGTGCGCGGGTTATCCCGCGACCTGCTTCTGCTGGCTGATGCGGAACACCACGAACTCCGCGGGCTTGACCGGCGCGATGCCGACCTCGACGACGAGCTTGCCCATGTCGATCGACTCGGGCGGGTTCGTCTCGGAGTCGCACTTGACGTAGAACGCCTGCTCGGCCGAGTCGCCGAACAACGCGCCCGCCGTCCAGAGACCGCGGAGGAAGCCGGTGAGCGTCCGGCTCACGCCTTCCCAGAGGGTGACGTCGTTCGGCTCGAACACGGCGAACTGCGTGCCCTCCATGATCGTGGTCTCGATCATGTTGAACAGCCGGCGGACGTTGATGTAACGCCAGTCCGTGTCCGACGCGAGGGTGCGCGCGCCCCACACGCGGATGCCGCGGGTGCCGAACGGCCTGATGCAGTTGATGCCGATCGGGTTGAGCAGCGACTGCTCGTTCTGCGTGATCGAACGCTCGATGTCCAGGCAGCCGCGGATGGTGTCGTTGGCCGGGGCCTTCCACACGCCGCGGGACTCGTCGGTGCGCGCCCAGAGGCCGGCGATGTGGCCGGACGGCGGGATGAAGACCTCGCGGTCGCCGTTGACGCCGATCGGGTTCTCGACCTTGATCCACGGGTAGTAGAGCGCGGCGAACGCCGAGTCGTACATCGCGACGCCGGAGCGCCACTCCATGATCTGCTGCGGGTTCATGCCGGGCGGCGCGTCGAGGACGGCCATCCGGTTGCCGTGCTGCTCGCAGTGTGCGATCAGCGAGGTCTGCACGGCCTTCCAGAGCCCGAGGTCGAGCGTTCCGTCGGCCTTGCGGGCGGCGGTGACGAGGTCCGGGACGACCACCATGGTGACGTCCTCGGCGACGGCGAGGCCGTTGATGCCGCGGCGCGCGGACTCGGACCCGGCGAAGCTCTTGCCCTGCACGGGCACTGCGACCGGCGCGGCCTTCTCCATCGGGTAGAGGCCGGGCTTGAGGACGTCGAGGAGCGAGGAGAGGTCCGCCTTCTTGTCGAGCTTCACCTCGACCTTGACCTTGGTGGAGGTCGCGTTGATGACCTTGGCGGCGTTGCGGTCGCCGCCGTCGAGGGTGAGGTTCGGGTAGCTCTCGACGACCTCGCCGCGCTCCACGATGTTGATCGTGAACGGCGCCGGGCCGTCGGGTGCGTCCTCGCCGCCGTCGAACGCGTCCACCGCGATCGAGATGTCGGCGTCCGGCTCGACGCTCGTCACGACGAGCGGCAGGCCGAGCGCCCGGTCCGCGGCCGGCAGCGAGCGCTGCGCGGGCAGGCCGGCCGGCTTGTTGTTCGGAACGCGGCACACGTACGCGATCGCGCCGCCGTTCTGGAAGTAGCCGTAGACGCTCAGCGGCAGGACGCAGCCGGGCGCGAAGCTGCCGAACAGCTGCTCGTACTGCGACCAGCTCGTGACCAGCCGGGGCGCGAGGCCCTCGGGGTCGTTCGGGTCGTCGTTCGGCGCGCGTTCGGTGAAGCCGACGAACGCCGCGATCGCTGTTGCCGCGGGGGAGAGGACCTTCTGGGACGAGGCCACTTCCTCTACGTACACGCCTGGTGCGGTGTAAGTAGGCACCCGGCAACACCCCTTTCAGAGTGGCCCAGGCCGGGACCCTCGCAGCCGCTCCCATGGGCGGTTGAGCGCAAGATATGCCTCGCCCGGGCCGGCATCAGGCGAATGCAGAAATTGGTGTCGCGAACTTGACCGCCCGGCAGGTGACAGTCCCGTCACCCGCTGGTCGTCATGGTCGCGCCGGGGTTCACGATGCTGATCACGCCGCCGCCGAACGCGCAGTTCAGCGTGCATCCCGCGGTCAGCGCGGGGCTGCCGTTGATCATCGTCTTGACCGCGCCCGGCTTCCACGGCCCGGCCGGGATCGGCGTGCACGGCATCGGGGTCAGGACACCGAGAGCCGCCGCCGTCGCAGCGGCGACCAGTGGGTTCGCGAGGGAGTTGCACACGCCGAACGGCGGGATGTTCGCCATCGGCGCCATGTCCAGGATCGTGGCCGCGGGCCGGCCCTCGATGATGACGGGCGGGCCCTTCGGGATGACGACGAGCGTCGACGGCGCGACGCCGAACGTGCACTGCATCATCCCCGCCATCACGGCGTTCGGATTGCCCACGTCGAGCCCTCCAGTCAGATCTTGCTGCCCTTGACGGACTTGGTGAGCGGCTTGCCGGTCGTCGTGACGAAGCAGACCACCGACCGGTCCCCGCCCTGCCAGCCGCGCGCGGAGGGGAGCAGGTAGGTGAAGAACAGCGAGGAGTCGGCGTACGCGACGCCGACGTAGCCCTCGTACCGCTGCGCGCAGGCGCCGTCGGCGTACTTCTTCAGCACCTCGTCGCCCGGGTAGACCGACGCCGGTGAGGCGCCGCCGGCGGGCACGTAGTCCACCAGCGCGTACGCCTCCTGGGTGTGGTTGGTCGCGCAGGAGACGACGCGGACCTTGCTCAGCTCGGCCTTGATCTCGTTCGGCGGGACGACGCAGTCGCCGACCTTGATCTTGAACGACGACACGTCGCGCCCCGGCTTCGCGTCCTTGCCGACCGAGCACCCGGCGGCCGCGACCAGGGCCGCAGCGAGCAGCAGCAGGCTCGCGCGCGCCGGTGGTGGCCGGTCCATGCTCACCCCTCCGCGCTGCCGTCATGACCCGTTTGCGACTGTAGCCGCGGGCACCCGCGGAACGGGCGCGAACGGCCAACTCCGGCGGTTGGACGCCGCCCGGCCCACCCGGCACAATCCGGGCAATCCACTCGCCCCCGAAGGAGCCCCTCATGACGCAGCGCCGTTCGCTCGCACTCAAGCGCGAGACCCTCACCGTTCTCTCCGACGCGGACATCGCCTCCGTCGTCGGCGCCCAGGCCCTGCCGACCCTCGTCGCGAACTGCGTGACGCAGCAGGTCCGGTGCATCACCGACGCGGACCACTCCACCTGTCTCAACTGCGAGTAGCGCCCTCACGCCTCGGCGTGAGCCGGCGCGGGCTCAGCGGCGCGCGGTGGCGTACGCGGTCCTGCGGCGCCGGCGCACGGCGACGCCGCTCGCGCCCGCGAGCATGGCGGCCGTCGCGAGTCCGAACGCCGGGCTCGGGTCCCGGCTGCGATCCGGACCGCTCATCGCGAGCACCTCGTCCGTACCCCCGCGCAGGCCCTCGTCCGCGACCAGCGCGAGCTGGACCTGCTGCTCCTCGTTCACGGCCAGCCCGGTGTTCGCGTTCGCGACCGGGTTCACGTGCGGGTTCGGGTGGGGGTTCGGGTTCGAGTTGACGTTCGTGTTGACGTTGACGTTCGGGTTGGAGACGGCGTTCGCGGCCGCGGCACGCGGCGGCAGCGGCCCGTCCGCCACCGACGGCTCGACCCGGATCGCGCCAGGCAGCCCGCCGCAGGACAGCGCGACACCGCCGTCGGCGAGGTAGCGCGTCGGCGACGACGCCGACAGCGTGATGTCGTACGTGCGGGCGGCGGCCCGCGGGCAGCTGAGCTCCACGTCGTAGTCGAGCGCGTTGTCCGCGTGCAGGTCGACGACGTTGACCGTGCGAGACAGGATCCGCGCGCGCGTCGCGCCGCGGCTGACGCGCAGGGCGACCGGCTTCGGGTCGGCAACGCCCGCGACCAGGCCGACGATCGCGGCGGCGAGGCCGCCGGCCGCGCCCGACCCGTCCGCGGGGAGGATGCAGACCAGGGGGTCGCTCGTGTTGAGGTCGATGGTGCCGTTGCCGTCGCAGTCCACACCGCCGAGGGGGGCGACGGCGTCGCTCTCGGTCGCGAGCTCCCGCAGCGCGGGCACGGCGTTGGGACCGTCCTCGTAGCGCACGGGAATGCCGACGGAGCGGACCCCGTGCGCCTGCAGCGCCGCGACGACGTCCTCGAACGAAGGACCCGGCTGGATCACCTGCGAGCCGTCGGTGCGCTTGAGCGACTGCCCCTTGTAGTGGGGCGCTGTGTCGGTGGACGTCATGAGGAACTTCGCGGCGCCGGCCCGGTACCCCGCGTCGAGACCCTTGTCGATGACCTGCGTACCGTCGATCCTCTCGCCGGCGCCGGTCAGCGCCTGGTACATCGCGGTGTACGCGCTCTGCCCCCCGTCGGGCGTGCCGTCGTGCGCCACGATCGTCTGGATCGCCATCGCGAGGTCGGCGTCGCTCGGACCGATCGTCCGGCGCAGGTCGTACGGCACGTTCGTCTCGCCGGCGATGCCGTAGGGCGGCGGGTAGTCCTCGAAGTTGCCGACGCCGAAGCGCGCGTTCAGCCCCGCGCCGTTGAGGGCGTTGACCACCCGCGCCAGTGACTGGCGCAGGCCGTCGATGACCGGCTGGTAGCTGCTCGTGCTGTCGACCAGGAACATCACGTCGACCGGCGTCGGCGTGCGCGGCACGAGGAGGCGGTACGGCACCCGCGCCGTCTGGCCCGCCGCGAGCGCGATCGAGAACTGTTGGGGGAGCAGCAGGGAGGGGAACTGCCCGACCGGTGTGACCGGCAGCAGCAGGACCGGGCGCCCTCCGGGCAACGGGGGAATCGTCGTGGTCGTGCCGGGGAGGAAGTTCGCGCGGACGACCGCGCCGTCCATCACGGCGGTGACCGCGTAGCCGACGGACGTCGGCGCGCTGACCGCGAGCTGCGTCAGCGCACCGCCCACGGCCGGTGTCACGGTCGTCCTGCGGCCGCCGGTCTCCAGCCATACGTCGTTGAAGCTGGAGACGGCGACGAGGTCCTGCAACGGCGCCATCGCGATGCTGCGCGGCGCCGTCGGCGTCTTGATGGTGGTCCACCGCGTGCCGCCGTCGTCGCTGCGGACGATGCCCGAACCGTCCGCGCGGCTGCCGAGGATGCGCACCGTGCCGGAGCCCGGCGCCGCGACCAGCTCGTCCACCTCACCCGGGTTGCCCAGCGTCGGTGCGAACGTCGCGGCGTTGTCGAGGCTGCGGACCGGGCGCGTGCCCTGGAGGCCGTACAGCGCGGCCTGCCGGACCGGGTCGACCAGGAGCCCGTGCGGCGCGAACGACTCGCCCGTGGGCGTGCGCTGCGTCCACGTCCCGCCCGCGTCGCTCGTGGAGAACAACGTCGTCTGGCGGACGACGTTGGGCAGCTTGTTGTCGACGACCGCGAACGCGACCAGCTGCACCTGCGGGCTGACGGCGATCTCGCGGACCGTGCCGACGTCCGGCAGCCCCTCGCCAGCCGGGAGCCAGCTGTCGCCGTAGTGGTCGCTCACGGCGATCGCGGGCTGGGTCAGGCCGCCGACGGTCGTGCTCGTGACGCCGACGTAGACGTACGCCGAGCTGTTCGCCGAGCTGGGGACCGTGAGCGCCGTGACCTCGGCCGTCCCGCCGACGATGGAGGAGGTCGCGGTGAACACCGGCTTCCACCCGCAGCCGGCGTCGCGCGAGCGGACAACGGCGACGCCGTTGCTGGCGTAGATGAGGTTGGGGTCGTACGCGGGGGAGGCGAGGAACGTGACCGCCGACGGCCCGGTCGGGAACTGCGGCTGCGACGCCAGCCACCCGTTGCCGATGTCGATGAGCGTGCCGCCGGGTCCGCAGGTCGCGGCGCCCGAGGGCGTGATCACGGCCAGGGTGGACACGAGCGCGGCGACGACGACGAGGCGCGCGGAACGCGCCCGGCGGCGCGGCGAAGTGGGCATCACGGGTGGGGGCCTCCAGAGGGGAGAGTCCCGCGTGAGTACCCAGGTTCGCAACGTTCTGCCCCAACAGCGGCCTTCGTCCCCCGTGCCGGCCAGATCCGCGTGCCGCGCCGCGCCGCGACGGGCCGTGGTTCCCGGCGAAGCGGGTTCAGATCATGCGGCGACCGTTCGAGTCAGATGCGTGCCATCGGAGGATGTGGCGCGGCCCGGAGCGCTTGTCAGAGCTCGCTAACGTACGGTCGTCGGGACTACCGACGATCCGCCTCCTGTCCGCGTTGACCACCAAATTCGCAGGTCCGCGTCGCGCACCCAGACGTTCGGCTCGATCCGCAGGCTGTCCGCGCGAACGGCCCCTCGCACTCCGTGCAATGAACTGCCGATCACCGATGCTTCGTCGAGGACCGCGTAGTCCATATCAGACCCAGTGAGATCTGCGTCGTCCAACGTCGCACCCGCGAGCAGCGCGCGCCGAAGGTCCGCGTCGACCAGGTGTGCGCTTGTCAGATCTGCGCCGATCGCTGACATGCGGAACGCGTGACAGCGATCGAGCCATGCACTCTGCAGATGCGCATAATCGAGGTCTGCCTTACGTAACCACGCCTCAGTCAACCTGGCACTCGTCAGAGTGCACTTGCGCAGTCGCGCCCCGTCTAGGCATACGCTCTTGAAGTCAGCGCCCGTGGCATCGGACCCGGGAAGTTCAATTTCGGTCAGGTCCATCCCTTGGGCGTCAACGCTGCGGAGGTCCAGCTCGGCTCGGCGTATTGGCGCGCCTTCTGCGCCATTCGATGTGACCCATAGCTCGTGCAGAACCAGGAGGTCACGATCGCGAGACAAAGGACCGCCCTTTCCGGAAGCGACTTGCTGGCCGGACGTCTCATCAGAAAATCGTCATAGTCAATTGCTGAGTCCAGTCGCGTTCATAGCACGAACGCTCCGTCTGGCCTACCAATTGATGTCGCATCGTCTTGCGCTCGAAAGTACTCCCAAACCGATGAGCGCTTGATAGCCCGAGTCAACGAGCGGCTCTGACTCAAGGAGCGTCAGGTCACGGGACTCTTTCAGGAAGTTTGCCCACGCCGTGCTCCTGCGGTCTTATTCGGCTCAGTAGGCGACGAGTGCAGCTCGCAACACGCCAAGGATATCCTCCACCTCGCGACGCTCGTCCTCGTTGAGTGAAGAGCGGCCGGACTCGATTAAGAATGCGTTGACAACCTCGATTTGGTTCCGCATCGCACGCAACTCTTCGACCCACCGTGAATCGGCAACCGATTCGAGAGCGGCAAGCTGGCTCCTGAGATCTGTTGACAGACGTCCAATCGATAAGCGGCTCCCATCGAACGCATCGATGGACGCACGCACATGGGCTATGAGGTCGTGCGACTGATCCTCGTAATCCGTCATCGTATCTTCAACATCCCGGAGGTTACGGTTACAATCCTTCCTTCTTCGACAACCACTGTGATATTGTTGCTCGAACTGTAGAAGGCTACACGACCACTTGCGCCCGTCGCCACCTGCCCGTTCTCGATCGCGTCCTTGACCACGCTCGGCATGAAGGCTTCGCTCTGCATCTCGTCGAGTGCATGACCACTGTAGGATAGACCATCAATCTCGGCGGGCGCGTTGGTACCTGGGGTAACGTCCATCGGGCTTCCACGCCGACCCATTATTACCTCTGCGCCAACACTATCCTCGGCTGCCGCGGCTTCTGCCTCCCCCTCGGTGGCCGCCTGGCCCCGCGACGCCGCAAGTAGAGCGATCTTGACGCCGAGTGCGAAACACCCCTTGATCTTCTGCTGCAGCGCGCAGTGCTTGAGGTCGTAAACGCCGAGCGCGTCGAGAAGCATGTCGTGCTGGGGGTTCCACAGCCCCCGCGACAGCGACGCGCGATAGAGCTGTTCGCAGATGCGAGCGCCGGGGCTCTGCAGCGGCAGGTGGTAGTCCTGACACTCGCGCGACACGGCATCCCAGTAAGCGTTGGGATCTCGCCGCTTCGCCTCGTCCAACGACTGCATGAGTGCTGCGATCTTGGCCGCAGCACCTGCACCGCTCTTCTGCAGTAGCACCCGAGTCTCACGGTTCGTGTCTGACGAGCACGTTCCGGGGTCGGCGCAGCCTGCTCCGGACCAGCCGCCGCCGCGGGCTGGCTTGGGTTCGTGGCCCGATGGGTCGATCAGGTTGATGGGGTCGCCATTGACGTAGCTGTAGGTGTTGCGGGTGAGAGGGTCGGTGCCGACGCCGAGGTTCTGGTCGGAGGGTCCGCCTCGGTAGGAGTCGGGGGTGAGGAACGTCGCCTTGGCGGGGTCGTACGTGCGACCGCCGAGCTGGTACTGGCCGGTGGTGGTGTCTTTACGGTTGCCGCGGTAGAAGACGTCGGACTCGGCCGTGCCGGTGTTGCAGGAGCCGAGCGGTTCGATCGCGGTGTTGCCGTCGGGGCTGCCGTAGGCGTCGTAGCGGGCGGTGCACGCGACGCCGACGGTCGGGGTGGTGACCAGGCCGATCGAGCCGGTGCCGTCCTCGGCTAGGTGCTCGACCTGGCCGGCACCACGGCGAGCGGTGACGACGGCGCCGGACGCGTCGACCGTGTAGTGCAGGGTGCCCGCGGCGGCGCCGGTCTGCCGGAGGACGGTCTGGGCGGTGCCGTCGTAGTCCAGGTGGACGGTGCCCGTACCGGTGCGGTCGACCTGGCGGTCGAACCCGTCGTATGCGTACGACACGTCGCCCGTCGGGCAACCAGGTGCGGGCACGGCGGGGGCGTCGACCAGGGTCAGCCGGTCCAGCCCGTCGTAGGTGTAGGCGGAGCAGCCGTCGTCGCTGACGCCGCCGAACGGCTGGTCGTAGGAGTACGTCTTGGTCACGGCTCCGGCGACACTGGACGCGATCGAGTCGTCCGCACGGTAGGTGAAGTGCGTGGCGCCCGGCTGGAGGCCGACGCCATAGTCCGTGCGGTTGCCGTCGTGGTCGAACGCCACCGTCCTGGTGCCGCGCGCGTCGGAGAACGACGACAGGCGGCCTGCGGCGTCGTACGCATACCCGTATGTCACGGGCGACCCGGCCGGGACGTCGCCAACCGGGCTCGTCGCGGCGAGGCCGTAGTAGCTCTGGGTTCGCTGCCGGCTCAGCTCGTCGTAGGTGTAGGAGTACGACGCGAGGTCGGCCGCCGCGGCGCCGGAGCGGACCTGTTCGGCCAGTGTCGGCGAGGTCGTGACGGCGGTCCTGGTGAGGAGGTCGTCGCTGCCGTAGGTCCAGATCTGGGTACGGTCGCCGCCGCGCGTCTCCGTGACCCGCTGGCCGAGCGCGTTGTACGCCCAGTCGACGCTGCCCGACTCGGCCGACGACATCGAGACCGCGAGGCCCGCGTCGTCGACGGCGTACCGCATGACGTCGAGGGTAGCGGCGTCGTCGCCCTCACCGAGCGCGGTCCGACCGTCGGAGCCGTCGTACGCGTACGCCGTCACTCGGCCGCCCGACGTGACCTGGCGGGGGAGGCCGTCGAGGTAGTAGCCGACGGTCGTGACGCGGTCGGCACCGTTGCCGGACGCGGTGGCTCGGACGAGCGCGCCGTTGGCGTCGTACGCGCGGTCGACGCTCTCGGTGCCGCCTCGGCCGGTCTCGGTCTTGAGCTGGCCGGACGGGAAGTACGCGAACGTCTGCGGCGCGCCGTCGACGGCCGGTGAGCCGGTCAGGTCGACGTCGACGCTGGTCTTGCGGGCGGCCGCGTCATAGGCGTACGTCGTCACGCGGGACTGTGTGGCGCTCGCCGCGCCGACGACGACGGGCTGGGTCGTGGTCAGGACGAGGTTGTCCTGGGTGTACGTGTTGACGGTCGGGTCGCCCGCGACGTTGTTGGTGTCGTGCGCGTTGGCGGAGGGCGACGTAACGGTCTTCGGGTTGCCGTTGGCGTCGTACTCGTAGCTCGTCACGATGTCGCCGCGAACGCCGTTGTCGCCGCCGGCGTACACCGCGCTGACGCGGTTGTCGGCGTAGTACGTCGTCTCGGTGAACGGCGCGTCGCTCGCCGACGCGCGAGGCGTGATCTCCTTGGTGCGGTTGCCGTTGGCGTCGTACTCGAACTGCGTCTCGTGGACGAGCCCGCTCGGGCCGTCCGGGCCGCGAGCGCTACGCACCAGGCCGTCGGCCGTGTATGCGGTGAGCGCGACGTGCCCGAGCGCGTTGGTCGTGGAGACAGGGCGGCCGGAGCCGTCGTACAGGACGGTGGAGACGGGGACGAGCGTGCCGTCCGCGGCCGGGTTCGGCGCCTTCGTCTCCCGCACCAGCCGGTCCTCGGTGTACGTGTAGACGATGCGCCGCGGGCTGCTGTCGCCGGCCGCGGACGGCATCCGCGCCTCGACGGCGCTGCCGTCGGCGTCGTACGCAATGGTGCTCTTGCAGACGTAGGTGCCCGCCGGGTAGACGAGCCCCTCGCTTGGCCCGGTCGAGATCGGGCAGTGTGCCGCCTGCGTCGGGTCGTCGGTCGGATCGTCGGCGAGCGAGCCGTCCGCGCGCGGCGACCACTGGACGATCTTGCGGTCGCTGTGATCGAACTCGGTGCGCAGCATGAACCGCTGGTCCGGGGCCGCCACGCTGCCCTCGGCGAAGGCGCGCGGGCCGAACGTCGCGACCGAGTTTCCGGCGGCGTCATACACCGTCCGGGTGCGGAGGTTGGTCTGCGCCGCCTCGTTCGTCGTCGCGGTAGCAGTCGCGGCGCGTACGGCGTCCGGGTCGGTGGCCGGATCGGCGACGCTGACCTGGAGGGCGCTGACGACGTCGACCGTGCGGTGGCTCGCGTCGTACGTGTAGCCGGTGATCCGCACCGAGCGTCCGGAGCCGCCGCTGCCGGCGTTGTCGCCCGTCGCGCCCGGCGCGACGACGCCGACGACGTCCCCGCTCGGGCTGTACTGGAACGTCGTGACGCCCGCGCGGGGCATGTCGCTGCCAACCCGCCGGTCGTTCAGGTCGAACGACTGGTCGACGGTGTGGTCGCCGCTCTCGGTGTCCTGCCGGGGGTCCGCGACGGCGACGGCGTTCCCATCGGCGTCGTACGTCGTCCGGGTCGTGAGCGCCTGGCCCGCGGCGCGGTAGACCGTGGTTGCCACGATCCGGCCGGCGACGTCGTACACGGTGTGCGTCGCGTAGACCGACGTCGCCGTGCAGCCGCCGGTCCCCTCGGTCTGCTGGCGCGGCGAGCATGCGGTCAGCGCGTGGCCGTCCGCGTCGTAACGCGTCTCGCTGCGCCGCGTCACGCCCGTCGCCCGCGGCGCGACGGTCGCGCTCTGGCGGTGCAGGGAGTCGAACACCGCGGTCGTCCGCTGCCCGTCGGCATCGACGGTGACGACGACGTTGTCGAGCGGGTCGTACGCGGTCGTCTGCTGGCAGACGAGCTGGTCCGGCCCGAACGCGCTGTCCGCGGCGGTCGTCCGGCGGCAGGCCGGTGGCGCGTCGGCCGCGTCGACGGGGTACGGGCCGCGCAGGACGGTCGTGCCGACCCTGCGGTTGACGAGGTCGTACGCGAACACAGTCGGCGTGCCGGACTGGTCGACCTGCTTGGCGACGTTGCCGAACGCGTCGTACACGTACGCCACTTGCACCGCGTTCGCGATGTCCTCGCCTAGTTGGACGGTCAGCGCGTGACCATGGGGGTCGTACGTCGTGATGGTGTCGTACGGCGACGTTGTCGCGCCCTCGCCGCGAGGCGGCCGGAGGCGCAGGACGTCGCCGTGCTGGTCGACGTCGAGCCGCGTCGTGTCGCCGGTCGGCGTCAACTGCCAGCGCACGTAGCGCCACGGATGCGCGACGGCGTCGGCGAACAGCGAGTCCGGCGCGTACCGGGTCTCGGCAAAGCCCGCGATGCCGGTCCCTGTCGGGAAGGCTGCCGCGGTGGCGTAACCCGACCGGTCGGTCGCGTCCCGGTCCCAGGTACGGACGGTGTTGCCCGCGCGGTCGTAGGCGAACGCGGCGTACTCGCCCACGGGGTCGGTGACGGCGCGCAGCCAACCACCGGCGGAGACGAACGCGGAGAGATCCTGCTCGCCGTCGCCGTAGTACAGGTAGCGGTACACGCCGTTGCGCGGCGTGCGCTTGAGGGTCTTCTGGCCGAACGCGTCGTAGCCGTACGACGTGGTCGCGACCGTCGTGTCGGACTCGACGCCGAACGGGACCTTCTCCTGGCAGACCATCCCGGTGTTCGAACCGGTCGACGTCGACTCGGGACACGCGCCGGCCGCCGGCGGCGGGGCGCCGGGTGTCACGCCGGGGTCGGCGTCCACGACCCACTCGGTGCGGTACCGGCCGAACGGCCGGCCGGGCTCGTTGCCGCGCGGCGTCAGCGTCTCCGTACGGTCGGAGATCGCGTACAGGGTATTCAGGCCGGTCAGTCCGGCGGGCCGCACCGCGTTCACGGCCCCGCTCCCGGCGATGGTGTCGGTCGCGAGAACGTTCGACCAGACGCCGGAGGAGGTGCCGACGTACTGCGTCTTGTAGCCGAACGTCGTGTCGACGTTCGCGGGTGAGCCGACGGTGCCGTCGGAGCCGCGGTTGACCCGGCGTTCGCGAAGCACCTGGCCCTGCTCGTTGTACAGCCAGCTCGTGTCCGCGTCGGGGGTCGGCTCACCGGAGTTGGCGGTGTTCGCCGACCCGGTGCCGACGGCGCGGCAGAGGTTGTTGTCCCGCGCGCCGGACGGCTGCGCACAGTTGGTGGCGCCGTCCCAGGTCCTGGTCGTGACGTGCAGTGCCTGGTACGCCGGCAGCGTGACGTCGCCGACGGGGCCGTCGACGTGCGTTGCGACGCGGCCGTACTGGTCGATGCCGGTGAACGCCCGCTGCTGCTGCCCGCCGCGGATGGTGACGACGCGGTCTGCGGCGGGGTACCCGACGGTCGTGGCCGTGCCGCGGCGGTCGGTGACCTGGTCGATCCGGCCGAGCGCCGAGAGGCCGGCCGCGGCCGAGCCGGCTGTGTCGTAGTGGAACGTCGTGCGGTTGCCCCGTGCGTCGGTGACCGAGCACATCTGCAACCGCGAACCGCCGCACGAGGTCGGGCCGAACGTCGTGTCGCTGTCGCTCTGGTACGAGTAGTCCACGTGGTCGGTGCCGCGCCCGGCAGTCTCCTCCGGGTTGACGACGCGGCGCAGTACGGCGACACCTGCGGGCAGCCCCGCGATGGTCGGGAACCCGAGCTCGTACCGGGTGACGCGGCCCGCGGAGTCGGTGACCTCGGTCGCGTTCGCGGAAGGGTAGTCGAAGTGGAGCTGGCGACACCCGGGCGCGGCCGAGCCGGACGGCGTGCAGCTGCGGGGCTCGTACACGAGGCGGAGCTTCCCGAGCAGGTCCGGCGCGACCGGCGCGTCGTAGACGTAGCGGAGCGCGACGCCCGCCCCGTCGCGCATCTCGACGAGCTGGCCCACGGCATTGAACTCGGTCCGGAGGCGGTCCGGGCGCATCGCCGCGTAGCCGACGACGACGGGGGAGCGGCCGGCGATGTTCGCGCAGGGCTGCGCCCCTGCCTGCGGCTGGATTGCGACGTACCGCCAGAGCCCGAGGTGGACGCCTGCGGGCGCCTGGTACGCGACGTCGACGCAGAGCTCCGTCCCCGGCGGAGTCGTCAGGACCGAGGGGTTGAGCACGGCGGACGGTCCGGTGAGCCCGCTGATGCTGATGGCGGGCAGCCCGACCTTCGGGCTGAACACGTGCCTGGTCCCGTCGCGGTCGATCAACGTCATCGACAGCGGGTCGGTCAGGGTCGCGATGACGTTGCCGACGCGCGGGACGTGGAGACCGGTCGCCGTGACGCCCTCGGCGGCGAGGTCCGAGGTCTGGCCGACGTTGAACGTCCAGCCCGCGCCGAGCCCGCCGGGCAGCGTGAGCGCCGCCGGGTCCTGGCTGTTGTACGAACGGCGCAGCACGTACGCGAGGTGGCCGTGTGCCTGGACCGGTGTGCTGTCACTCGCCTGGATGACGAGGTTGCCGTTCGCGACGTTGACGGACGCGGCCGCCTGCGCGCCGACCTCGGTCGTGAGGTAGGACCACCACGGCTCGAGGCCGAGCGCCGAGCCGCACGCCGTCGTCGCGGCGGTCGCCTCGTGCAGCCCGTACGGGCCCCGTGCGACGGCATGGTTCACCGCGTTGACGACGCAGGCGCGCTCGGAACCGGTGAGGACGGCGAGGTAGGTGTACGTGCGGGTGGCCGAGGCGGCGAGCTGGTAGCCGCCGCCGAGCGTGAGCGTGCTGCCGCTGAGCGAGCACGAGGAGCCGCAGGGCTGGCCGTCGACGGTGACCAGGCCGCTCAGGACGACGCCGGCGGGCACCGTGTCGACGACGGAGTCGATCTGGGCCGGCTGGCTCTGCTGGTTGGTCACGGTGACGGTGAACCGGACGGCGTCACCGCGGCCGGCCAGCGGGCGACCGGTCGCCGGGTCGGTGACGACCGGTGTGGCCGCGGTGTCGGTGACGGCCTTGACGACGCGCGGCGGCAGGTGGGTGAGCAGCTCGCTGGACCGGGTCTCCGCGCCGCCGCCGACCTGGTTCCGCGCAATGACGCCGAACGTGTACCTGGTCCCGGGCTTGAGGCCGGTCAACGGCACCGACGTGCAGCTGCCGCAGGCGGTGACGGGTTGGGCGTACACGGCGGTGTTCGCGGGTTGGACGTACGCCTGGACCTGGTAGTTGGTGATGGCGGCGCCGCCGTTGCTCGCGGGTGGCGTCCAGGAGACGGTGACCGCGGCGGTCGTCGGCGGGTTGGCGGGATCGGGAACGACGTCGTCCGGCCTGGTCTGCTCGGTCGCCGCGACGGCAACTGGTGCGCCCGGCGTCGTCATGGGCGTGACGGTGTTGGACGTGCCGGTGTCACCGGTGCCGCGGCTGTTGCGCGCGATGACGGTCCAGTAGTGGCCGGTGCCGTTCGTCAGCCCGTTTGCGGTCGCAGTGCGCGGGCTCGTCGCGGCGATCGCGGGGCTGGTGTAGACCGGCGTCACGACGCCGGTTCGGTAGAGGCGGGCCGTGTAGTCGATAACGGCCGCGCCGCCGTCGGAGGCGGGGACGTTCCACGTGACGGTGCTAGTGGCGTTGCCCGCGGTAGCCACGACGTTCGTCGGCTGCCCGGGCGTGCGGGACGGCGTGACGTTCGCGGAGTTGCGCGCGGGACCTGAGCCGGCGGCGTTGACCGCGTTAACCCGCCAGTAGTACGCGGTGCCGTTGACAACCGTGCTGTCGGACGCCGTGAGAACGAGGTCGTCGACGTTGCCCTGGCTGATCAGCAGGCCGTCCGAGACACGGTGCAGCTCCCAGTGGTAGCTGGTGATCGCGCTGCCGCCGTTGTCGGAGGGTGCGGTCCAGTTCGCCGTCGTGGTGCCGTCCCCCGCAGTTGCGCTGACGGTGGCGGGCGCGATGGGCGGGCCGTAGTTGACGGTGAATGCTCGCGGCGCGGTGGTCGGGCTGCAGTCGGTGCCGTCGCAGCCGCGCATGAACCACGTATAGGTCTGCCCGTCAGCGAGCTTGCCGCCCTCGACGGTGTAGGTGATCCGCGAGCCCGCCGTGCCGGTGCGCTGGGCGCCGTTCGTGACCCATGCCCCGGCGGAGTTCTTGACGTAGAACCAGGCGGTCATGCTCGTGTCGTCACTGTCGCTGACGATGCCGCTCAGGTTCGGCGTGAGGTCGTTGACGGTCGCGCCCGCTGCCGGAACAAGACTGGACACGACGGGGACGTCGTTGAACGTCACCTCCATCGCGGGGATGTTGCTGCCGGCGTTGCCGGAGTTGAACTTCTTCCAGCCGAGGTTGTCGGTCTCGCTCTGCGCCCGCAGCGCCAGGCCGGCGTTCGCGTGGCCGTTGTCGGCCCAGACCTGGACCAGGTTCGTCGCGGAGATGGTCTGCAGGGCGTCCGGGCACGAGGCGCTGTACCCGTGCGCGAACGACAGGCTGGTGTCGTACGCGGTCGGGTAGATGGTCGGCGCGTTCGACCATGTGGTCGCGGAGTTCGACACGCCGGCGGCTCGGACGTCCATGACCTTGGGTGTGCACGAGAACGAGTGGAACTCCCAGAGCTTGAGGTTCGCGCTGATGACGTGCATGCCCGCGATGGACGTGGTGTTGAACGCGATGTAGGAGCGCAGAACGTTGGCGCCGCCGTTCCACGTCCCCACCCGCAGCTCGGTGCTGCCCGCGTACTGGGTGGTCGGGAAGCCACTGTCGACCTCGGTGTCAGAGACGAGCCCGAGGCTCGGCGGTGGGTCGATCGTGACCGGGTAGACGGTGCCCGGGTCCGCGAGGAACACCGGGTCCGGCGCGTACCGGATGACCAGCCCGGTCGGCGTCTGCACGAGTCGCGTCGACACCAGCATCCGGTGCGTGTGCTCGCCGGCGTGCGGGTCGACCTCCGCGTCGAACATCAGACCCTGCGGCATCGTGCCGACGACTGCTCCGTCACGGTCCAGCAGCTCGATGTTGCCGCCCGCCTGCCGCGCGGTCTGGCCGTTCGGCAGGCGCAGCGGGACGTCGTACACGGGTGCGCCCGCGGGGCGCTCGTGCAGGAGCAGGCTCTGCTCGTAGCCGTACCGCAGTGCCCTGACAAGGATGTCGACGCCCGGTGCGGCGTCCGGGTACGTCGCCGTTGCGCCCGCGATGCGCGGCTCGGGCAGGTCGGTCGGCCAGCCCAACGAGACCGCGTGCGGGCCGCGGCCGAACGTCAGCAGGTCGCGGTCACCGCCCGCCGACAGGGTGAGGCTCCCGTCGATGGCGGCCGCCTCGTACCGGTCGCCGCGGCGGACCAGCGTCGGATCGATGTCCGCCCAGCCGTCGCCGCGCCGGACGCGCGAAGGACCGGACGTGAGCTCCAGCGTCGTGGTGCCGTCGGGGTTCGCGAACGTGGTCGAGTCTGCCTTGAGGTCCTCGGTGACCCGCACCCGCTGGCCGCTGCTGCGCGCCAGCGTCGCCGCCTCGCCCTTGGTCCGGCGCCAGGACGGGTGCGTGTCCCACGTCAGCCGGGACTCCTCGGGCACGACGCGGCCGCGCGGGGACGTGGTGCTCGGCGCGGCCGTCGACGCGTCACCGACGGGGTGCACGACGCTGCTCGACGGTCGGGCGCCCAGTGGCAGGAACTCCGGGTCCGGCTGGTCGGTCGCACCCGTCGTACCGCGGGGGAGGGCGTAGGCGAACGGCTGGGCGCTCGTGAGGACCAGCGCCCCGCAGACCGCGGCGCAGGTGACGAGACGTACGGACGCGTGCGACTGAGAGCGGCGGACGGTCACGTGGATTCCCCCCGTAGATAGCGCACAAGAAGCGCGACAACGGCTGACTGTCGGCTCTCGGCTACCGCCGCGCCATGGCCGGTTCAGGCCATCTTTCGGTCTTCCGCGGACTAGAGCCGCGTGCTCGCTACGCGACGGTCGCGGCGGAGCGGGCGGCGCAGTCGTCGTGGAAGCGGGCCTCGTCGGAACGCTCGTTCCGGTCGTACCACTGCGCCGCACGCTGGTGCAGCAGCGCCTTCCGCGCGTGCGGCAGCCGGGTGTAGACGTAGTCGCGGACGCTGGCGTGGATGAACGCCACCTCACTCTGCCGGCTCCGCGCCGCGATGTGGTAGCGGACCAGCCGCCGGCTCACGTCGGCGACCTCGCCGGTGGTCCGGCCCGCGACGTACGCCAGCACCTCGTCGCTGAACCGGTCGCGGAAGATGCTCGCCGCGTCGAGCACGTCGCGGTCGTACGAGTCGAGCAGCTCGGTCAGGCAGTCGAGGAGGAACGCCTGGACGTCGTCGCGTTCGGTGAACGCCGCCATGCCGCCCGCGACCTCGTCGGCCGACGCGGTCTCGAGCCAGGACGCGGCCATCTGGGTGAGCTGCGGGATGCCCTGCGTCCAGGCGTGCACGGTCGCGGACAGCTCGGCGGTCGCCGACGGCAGCAGGGTGGCCAGCAGCTGCCGGCTCTCGCGCGGACCGAGACCGGTAACGCGAAGGGCCGTGGCCGAACGGGGACGGGGCTGCTCGTGGCGGCCGACGGTGACAACGTCGAGTCCTGGCAGCCGGGTCGCGGCCTCTTCGAGGAACCCGCCGATGGAACGGTCCTGCTCGGCCAGGTGGTAGTCGTCGCACACGACGAGGGTCTCGATGGCGGTCAGCTCCTCGATCGCGAGCCGGCTGAGGATCGGGACGTCGACGGTCGGCAACGTCGCGCTGGTGACCTCGGCGAGCCGCGGCCGGCCGTGCGCGCGCAGGTGCTGGGCGAGCTCGAAGAGCACGGCGCGCAGGGAGTCGTTGACCCCGGGCCGGGTGCGGTACCAGAGGACGGGGACGCGCTCGGCGACCTCCTCGGCCAGCTCGGCGACCAGCGTCGTCTTGCCGACGCCGGCGGGCCCGTGGACGTGCACGATGCCGCGCGCGGTGCGGGCGTCGCGGAGGGCGGCGGCGAGGGCGGGGCGGGGGAGCGCGCCGCCGATCGTCGGCACCGGCTCGAAGTGGTAGCCCGGGTCCGGGGTGGTGTCGCGGACGCCGGCGAGCAGCTCGGCGTGGACCAGCTCGATCGCGCGGGCGCGCTCGCGGGTCAGCTGGCGGACGGAGAGCCCGAGCCGGTCCGCGGCGGACTCCAGCGTCGCGCCGTCGACGAAGCACGTCCGCAAGACGTTGGAGAGGAGCTGCGCCTTACGGCTCGCACCCGGCGCCGGGCGCAGCCGTTCGATCGCCTCGGTCAGGACCTCGGCCGCCGCGCGGCCGGCCGCCAACGGCGAGGACCCGCCGGGCAGGCGGTCCATCGACGTGAGCATCCCGACCATGACGGGGTCGGCGAGCCGGTGCGGCTCCCGCAGGTCGCGCAGCCACCGCCGGACGTCGGCCGGCGACGGGCTCGACGCAACGGTCAACCGAGGACACCTCCATCACGCACCACCCCCGGAGGACACGTCCAAGGTTCGGCGGGCAGCCGCCGGGTTCCTGCGTGGACTACCAACGCCACGTCTCGCCAACGTTGCCGAACGCACCGGTGCCGCCGACGAGCAGCGCCTCGCCGGTGGCGGCGTCGTACACGGCCGCGCCGTCGCGGCGCGCCGACGGGCCGATGCCGGTCCGCCGCACCCAGCGGCGACCGTCCCACGTCCACGTGTCGCCAAGGTATCTACCGGTGACCTTGAGGTCGCCGAGCCCGCCGAACAGGAGGACGTTCTTCGAGCCCGGGTCGGCGACCATGGCTGCGTACGCGCGCGGGCCTGGGCCGGCTCCGGACCGCTGCGTCCACCGCCGCCCGTCCCAGGTCCACGTGTCGGCGAGGTAGCGCTCGGTGGTGTCGAAGTACATCCCGCCGAACAGCACCACCTGGCGGCTGGCCGGGTCGTACACCATGCTCGCGCCGCTGCGCCCGCGCGGGCTCGGTCCCGACACCTTGGTCCAGCGCGCGCCGTCCCACGTCCACGTGTCGGCGTGGTAGACGGCGGCTCCCGCGAGGGTGTAGCCGCCGAAGAGCACCACCCGGCGGGTCACCGGGTCGTAGACCATCTGGGCCTCGCGCCGCGGCGACGGTCCCGCCCCGGAGCGCTGCGCCCACTTCGCGCCGTCCCACGTCCAGGTGTCGCCGAGGAACTGGTTGGACCCGCCGTAGGGCGTACCGCCCGGGCCACGGACCTCGGCGTAGCCGCCGAAGAGGACGACTTGGCGTCTCGCCTCGTCGTACGCCATCGGGGCGTCGGCCCGGGCCGGCGGCGCCGTACCGGAGCGCTGCGTCCACTTCGCGCCGTCCCAGGTCCACGTGTCGGCCAGATAGACGGTGGAGGAGAAACTGGCGGTCGGCGAGTAGTCCCTGGCGGTGCCGCCGAAGAGCAGCACGTGGCGGGCCGCCGCGTCGTACGCCATCGCGGCGCGGTTACGGGCGGACGGGGCCGTCCCCGAGCGCTCCACCCACCCCGCGCCATTCCACGTCCACGTGTCACCGCGCGGAACGGAGTCGTACCCACCGAACAGCAGGACCTGGCGCGCCGCCGCGTGGTAGGCGACGTGCGTGGTCTGCCGCTCGGGTGGTGTGACGCTGGCGGTCTGCGTCCACCGCCCGCCCGACCAGGTCCACGAGTCGTCCAGCTCCTCGTCCGGCGAGTAGGCGTAGATGCCGCCGAAGAGCAGGACCTTCCGCGCGCCCGCGGCATAGACGAGGTTCGCTCCGACGCGCCCGTGCGGACCGGTCGTCGCCCGGCGGGCCCAGGCGCGGCCGTCCCACGTCCACGTGTCGGCCAGGACGGTTCGCCCGTCCCCCAGCCGGACGTTGCCCGGCGCGGCCGGCTGGCTCTGGCCGCCGAAGAGCAGCACCTGGCGCGCGGTCGCGTCGTACGCGAGCTGCGCGTCCTCGCGCCCCGACGGGCCGGCGCCGCGCTTGGTCCACCTGCCGGCGTTCCAGGTCCAGGTGTCCGCGAGGTAGGTCTCCGTCGGCGCCCAGCCGGTACCCGTCGGACCCTTGTCGATGTTGTACCCGCCGAACAGCACGACGTCGCGGGTCGCGGCGTCGTACACCATGCCCGCGCCGGTGCGCCCTGACGGCCCGGCGCCGGCCTGCTGCACCCACCTGACGCCGTCCCACGTCCAGGTGTCGGCGAGATACGGATCCGTGCCCGCGCCGTACCCACCGAACAGCACGACCTTGCCGGCGGCCGCGTCGTACACCATGTGCGCGTTGCGCCGGGGCGAAGGGCCCGCGCCCGCCCGCTTGGTCCAACGCGCGCCGTCCCACGTCCAGGTGTCGCCGAGGTAGTCCGCGGACGCGGCCGTCTCCGGGGTCGAGGCGTCGCCGCCGAACCCGCCGAACAGCACGACCTGCCGCCGCTCGGGGTCGTACACCATGCTCGCGTACCGGCGGTTGGGCGGTGCCGTGCCGGCGCGCGACGTCCAGCGCTTCCCGTCCCAGGTCCAGGTGTCGCCGAGGTAGCCGAACGACGCGTCGTTGAAGCCGCCGAAGAGCACGACCTGGCGGGCGGCCTCGTGGTACGCCATCTGGGCGTCGTAGCGGCCCGAGGGCCCGTTGCCCATCGGGACGCGCTCCGCCCAGCGGGTGCCGTCCCAGGTCCACGTGTCGCCGAAGCCGCCGGCGGCCTTCTGGCTGCGGCCGCCGATCAGCACGACCTGCCGGCGCGCGCTGTCGTAGACCGCGCTCGCGGCGTACCGGGGGGAGACGCTGCCCTGCCACCTCCCGGGCGCCTCGGGAGCCTTGGGCGCGGCGGCGGTGACCGGTGACGCGACCGCCGCCAGGGCGGCGAGCGCAGCAGCGCACGCGACGATCCGTCTCATCGGGTTTCCCGTCTCTTCGGCCGGGCGGTTCTGCGGCGGGTGGGGGCCGCGCGTTCCGGCTGTAGGGACCGGTCCTGACGCAGGGAGGTGGCGGCGCCGCAGAGCGCGACGAGGAGCAGGCCGCCGGCGACGAACGTTGCGGTGTGGTCCGGCCGCTCGCGCCGGACGGCGACCATCGCGTGGTCCTGCGCGGTGTTCAGCTCCTGCTGCGCGAGGGCGAGTGCGAGGTGCGGCTGCGTCTGCCGCTGCTGCACGACGACCCCGTTGGCGACCGGGTGGGTCTGGGCCTGGGCCTGGCCCTGCGCCTGGCCCTGCGCCGCCTGCGCCGCGTTCGGCGCGGGAGCGGGCGCGCCACCGGGCGCGGGAACGGGGTTGCCGCCGGGCGCGGGCAGCGGCTCCGCCGGCGCGGCGGGCGGCGCCGGCGGCTGGGGGAGGGGCGGCACCGGGCGGACCAGCGGTACGGCGGCGGAGCCCGGGACGGCGATCGTGCCGGTCGCGCGGGCGGCGTAGAGCGAGCTGTCGCCGGCGAACGCCGCCGTCAGCGCGATCTTCCCTGGCCCGCCCGCGGCGAGCGGGACGCAGCCGGTGCCGGCCGCGTCGAGCGCGGTGCGACCGAGCAGCGCGCCGTCCGCGCGCAGCGTCACGACCCGCCCGGCCGCCCGCACGCCGGTGACGGCGTTCGCCAACGTGGCGCAGACGGTGGTCGCCGTGTGCGCCCCGATGGTGGCGGGCGCGGTCAGCGTCAGCCGGCTGGCCATCGGGCAGTAACCCGCGGGCACGGCGAACGCGGTCGCCGTGTGGACGGCGGTGTCGCGGACCCAGATTGCGGTCTTCGGGAAGAACGTCTGCGCGTCGCAGGGGAGGCTGTCGTTCTCGTAGTTGGCCTCGGAGTACGCGCGGTGCACGTAGACGGCGAGGATCCGGCAGTCGGGACCGACGCGGTACAGCGTCGCGTCGTCCTCGGTCTGGACGTAGCCGCCGCCGTCACCGCTCGCGACGTAGGAGGAGGTGATGAGCTCGGAGTGGCCGGTGATGGTGCAGACGGCACGCGGCTGGTCGAGGCCGGTGGCCCGGGGGGCGCGGTAGAGCATGGACCCGCTCTCCGGCACCCAGGACAGGCCGTCGATCGACGCGTCGTAGCTCGGCGCCTTGTCCGGGGCGCGACCGAGCGCGGTCAGGGTGCCGGTCCTGATGTCGTACGCCTGCAGGTCACCGCCGTCGTACGACGTCGTGAAGATGAGCTGCTGGCGCTTGAGGTCGAACGTCATCCCGAACACGGAGACGCCGAGCCGCAACGTCTCCGCGCTGGTGCCGTCCTTGACGTTGATGACACCGACCTCGCCGTGCCGCTCGGCGTCGTAGTACAGCCGGGTGCCGTCGAACGCGACCGCGCCGCCGTACTGCGCCGCGCCGGGCAGCTGCCGGACGGCGAGCGGCACCATCGGCTCCGGCGGCGGCAGGTCCGCCGGGGAGCCGTTCGGGGGCGGCGGCGGGGGCGGCGTCGCGCCCGGGCCGCCGTCGTCGCCTCCGTCGCCACCATCCGGGCGGTCGGAGTCCGCGGAGCCGAGCACCACGCGGTACGTGCCGTGGGCGCAGTCGACGAGGAGGACGGCCGGCGCATCGGTCCCGGAACGCAGCCCGGACGGCCGGCAGGTGGCGGGCAGCCCGGGCAGCGGCACCGGCGCCCGCGCGCCGGTCACGACGCTCACGCCCTCGGCGGTCTGCACGACGACCGAGCCGCCGGCCGCGCCGCGGACGCCGGTGACGGGAGCGGTCGTGATCGTGTCCCAGCTCTGCCCGCCGTCGACGCTGCGGCGCAGGCCGTGATCGGTCGCGAGCAGCGTGGCCACGACACCGTCGGTGCCCTGGACGACGTCGACGTCGTTGACGAGCTCCGCGGCGCAGCAGGCCTGGCGGAACGTCTCGCCGCCGTCGGCGGAGACCCACGCGCCGCCGCCGCCGCCGGGCGGCAGGTGGTTGACCCAGACCTCGTTCGGGTCGGCGGGGCTGACCACGAGCGTCGTCGGCAGCAGCCGCGCCGCGCCCGCGACGGGCGCGAACGTCGCGCCGTTGTCGGTGCTGCGCAGCAGGACGGTGCCGGTCGCGACGGGCGTCGCCGCGGACCGGCCGAGCGCGTAGACGGGCGCGTCGTCCACGGCTCCACTCGCGGCGGCGGTGAGGTCGGCGAGCAGTGGCGCGCCGGGGCCGGCCGTCGCGGGCGCGTACCCGGCACCGCGGTCGGCGCTCACGAACACCTGCGCCGCAGCGGTTCCCGACGCCGGGCCGACGCCGAGGACCGGGCCCGCGGGCGCGCCGTTCCCCGGCCGGCCGAGCCGCGCGGCCAGCACCCGCGTCAGCGGGGGAGCACCGGCCACCTTGCGCCACGTCGTACCGCCGTCGATGCTGCGCCACGCGCCGTGCCCCTCGTCGGCGGCGACGAGGACGCACGGGTCGCGGTCGAGCGACTCGACCGACGCGAGGACGACGCCGGTCGGCGTGGGTACGCGCGCCCACCGGCCGCGTGCCGCGTCCGTGACGGCGTCGCACGTCGCGCGCGCACTGCCCGCGGCGACGCCGAACGGCGTCCCTAGCGCCGCGCACGCGCCGACCAGGGCCACGGCGACGACGGTCCTGGCGGTGCGTGACGTTCCTGGGACGCTGGGCATCGGGGCTGCTCCTATCCGGCGTACGCGAGGACGAGGGCGGCGTGGCTTGCTGCGGTGGCGCATCCCGCGACGCCGGCCGCGCTCTCAACGGCGCAGACCTGGGTGTCGACCGGGGGCGCGGCGGGGGCGTCGTCGACGGCGACGTAGAGCCGGCCGCCCGCGTCGACGACCGCGTCGACGGCGGACACGCCGCCGGCGAGCCCGGTGCCGCCGCCGGCGGGGTCGCGGACGTCGTAGCGCGCCGTCCAGGCGACCTTGCCCGCGGAGGTGAACGACACGACCAGCGGGTAGCCGAGGGTCGGCGCGGGGACCAGGTCGGCGGCGACGTAGAGGTGCGTGCCGGTCCGGTCGAGGACCAGCCGGCGCGGTACGGCCGAGGCGCCGGCCGGCGGCGCGTACGACGCGGTCCACGTCGCGCGCCCGGTCCGCGCGTCGACCGCCTGGACGCCGATCGTGGCCTGCTGCGCGGGCACGCCGGCGGCCGGAGCGACGGCGGCGGAGCGCGCACCCGTGACGTACACGCGGTCGCCCTTCGGCGAGACCACGATGCCGACCGCGTCGACCGCCGTGGCGAGCGCCAGGTGCGACTGCCAGAGCGGGCGGCCGTTGGTGGCGTACGCCAGCCTGAGCGTCTCGGCGACGGGCGTCGTCACCGTGCCGGTGGTCGCGTGGCCGGCAACGTAGACGGCATCGCCCTTCGGGCTGACCGCCATCGCGGTCGGGTACTGGCTCGCGCCGACCCGCGCGAGGCGCAGCCAGAGGACGCGCCCGGTGCGGGCGTCGTACGCTGCGACGGCCACGTCCCAGACGTGCTGGCCGGTGTGCTGCGGGTGCTCGCTCGTGCCGGTCACGAACACGCGGTCGCCGTTCGGCGACGTCGCGAGCGCGGCGGGGACGTTGTTGCCCCCGGCCTGGCCGCCGTACCGCTGGCCCCAGAGCCGCTTGCCGGTGCGGGTGCCGTACGCGACGGTGTTCCACTCGGTGAACTGCATGTACGTGCTGGTGCCGGTGACGTAGGCGGCGTCGCCACGCGGGCTGACCGCGATCGCGACGGGGGCGTCGGCGCCGCTCGCTCTGAACAGCGCGGACCAGAGCGCGCGGCCGGTCGCGGCGTCGAACGCCGCGGTGAACCAGTAGGTCTGCAAGCGCGCGTTGAGGTTCGGCAGGTAGTCGGCCTGACCGGTGACGACGACGGTCCTGCCGTCGGGCGAGAGCGCCAGCGCCTTGGCGCGCGTCGTCAGCGGCGTCGGCGCGTGTGCGGTCCACAGCGTCGCGCCCCGGCTCGCCGGCTTGAGCGCGGTCACCGTGATGTGCGCCGGCGCGGAGCCGACGTTGCTCGTCGTGAGGACGTAGAGCCGGTCGCCGGACTTGTTGACCGCGATGCCGCGCGCGGTGTCGGCGACGGCGGCGCCCTCGCTCGTCCGGTCGTTGACGACGCGCGACCAGGTCTCGCACCGGTCGTTGACCCCGGCCACCTGGTTGACGCACGCGGGCACCGGCGCGGCCTCGCTCGGGTGCGCGACCGGCGCGAGGGCGGCGACCGTCACGAACAGCACCGCCCGTACGGAGACCACGGCCTACACCGTCGCGAGGCTGGCCGACGAGCGCTGCGCGCGGAGCGCGACCTCGAAGTCCGCCATGGTCAGGGAGATGCCGCCCTTCGGGGCCTTCCCGGACTGCGTGGCACGGCCGAGCGCCTTGCGGCCCGCCGTGTCGCGGAGCCGTTGCAGCTCGGCGCCGGACATCCCTTCGGTCCGCGGGAGCAGCGAGCGGAGGTTGACGCTCTTGGCGAGCTGCACGTCGCGGCAGAGCAGCTGCAGCAGCTTCAGCCGGCCCGCGGCGTCGGGCAGGCCGATCTCGACGGGTTCGAGGCGGCGGCCGACGATCGCCTCGTCGATGGTGTCGATGCGGTTGGTCGCGCCGACGAGCAGCACGCCCTCGCCGCCGGTCAGCCCGTCCAGCTCCCGGAGGAACTGCGAGAGAACGCGCTCCTCCCACTTCGCGTTCGAGTCGCCTGACCGCCTGCGCAGCAGCGCGTCGATCTCGTCGATGAACACGATCGACGGGCGGTTGGCACGCGCCTGCGCGAACAGCTTCGCGACGCGCTGCTCCGACTCACCCGCCCACTTGCTGAGCAGGTCGGCGGCGCTCATCTCGTAGAAGCTCGCCGACGACTGGCTCGCCATCGCCTTCGCGATCGTCGTCTTACCGGTCCCCGGCGGGCCGTACAGCAGCACGCCCGCGGGCGGTCGTACGCCGACCTGCCGCGCGAGGTCGGGCTGCGCGAAGATCGTGAGGATCTCCATGACCCGGTCGCGGGTCTCGTCGTCGAGGACGACGTCGTCCCAGCCGACCTGCTGCTCGATCGTCAGCCGGTGCTGACCGCCGCGGCTCGCGACGGCCGCGCTGATCCTGGCCTGGTCGATCGGCGCCGCGTCGCGCAATGCCGCCTGCGCGGCGAGGGAGACGACGGTCTCCAGCGCGGCCGCGTTGTACCCGGCGGTGTCGCGCGCCAGCGCGGCGAGGTCGAGGCCGTCCCACTCGACGGCATCGCCGCGGCGGCGCAGGTGCACGGTGAGAACGTCGGCGCGGTCGTCGGCGTCCGGCAGCGGCACGAGGATCTTCGCGTCGAAGCGCCCCTCGCGCAGTGCCGGGTCGAGCCGGTCGAGGTCGTTCGTCGCCGCGGCGATGACCAGCCCGGGGACGGAGCGGTACTCCTCCAGGCAGACCATGAGCTGGGTCACGACCTCGCGGTGGTCCGCGCTCGGCTGGTCGCCGCGGTTCGACGCGATGGTGTCGATCTCGTCCAGGTAGAGCACGCAGGGCGCGTTCTCCTTGGCCAGCTCGAACAGGTGCCGCAGGTTCGCGGCGGCCTCGTGCAGGTACGCGCTGGCGATGGCCGACGGCGAGAACCGCACGTACCGCAGGCCGTACTCGCCGGCGAGCGCGCGGGACAGCAGGTTCTTGCCGGTACCTGGGGGGCCGTAGAACAGCAGGCCGTTGTGCACGACCTGGTACCGCGCCGCCTCGTCGGGGCGTTCCAGGATCGTCCCGACCGTCTGCCGGATCTGCTCCTTGACCTCCGCAAGCCCGCCGATGTCGTCGAACGTCTCGCACTCGCCGGGGGAGAGCACCCGGATCGCGTTGTCCCGGCCGACCGCGCGCCGCTCGCCGGCACCGCGCTTCGGCCGGACCTGGCTGCCGAGCAGCTCGGCGGCGAGCGCGAAGCCCGCGGCCTGTAGCCGGCGCTGCTTCGCCTCGCCCTCGGCGGCGGCGACCAGGTCGCCGCCGGCCCGGGCGGTGTCGTGCTGCAGCTTCGCCTGGCGGCGTTCCGCGACGTTCTCCTCCAGCGCCGCCATCGCGTCGGCGCGGACCGCGCAGGCTTCGAGCGCGGTGTTCAACGCGACGGTGAAGCCGCGCCCCGACAGCCCGAGCTCGTGCGCCGCCTGCTCGACCGCCGCGCCCGCGGCGCCGAAGTCCAGCCGCGCCAGCGCGGCCTCCGCCTCGTCGTAGTGCGCGACCGCGCCCTGCGCGTGCTTCAGCTCGGCCTCGGCCTTGCCGAGCAGCTCGGGCACCTGCGCGGCGACCAGCGCCTCCAGCGGAGGCACCAGCCCGGCGACGGACCCGCGCAGGATCGCGAGGACCTGCCCGGCCTGGGCGCCCGCGCGCTGCTCGTCGGCCGCCCACGCCGCCACCAGCTCGGCCCGGCCGGAGCGACGGCGCAGCAGCGGCAGCGCCGCCACCTGCTCCGCCTTCTCGGTGGCGTGCACGACGGGCACGGTCGTCAGCCGGCTCGCGTTGCGCCGGTACAACGCTGCCTCGGGGTTCCTCGACGGCCGCATCGTCACACCTCTTCGAGCTCGGGCACGGCGTGCGCCGCGCGGTTGCCGTTGCGGGACCGCGCGAGCAGGCTGCCGAACAGCTCCATCGCCGGCTGCACCGGTGCGAGCAGCTCTTCCAGCTCCTCGCCCTCCAGCGTCTCCGCCTCCTCCAGCCGGGCGGCCAGCAGGTCGAGCGTCGCCTCGTGGGTGATCAGGAGCTGTGTCGCCTCGCGCTGCGCCTCCTCCAGCGACCGGCGGATCTCCGCGTCGACCTCCTGGTGGGTCAGGCCGGACACCGCGTCGAGGGACGTCGTACCGTCGAGGAACTCGTCCCCGTCGACGGCGAGCAGCCGCATCTTGCCGAGCTTCTCGCTCATGCCGTAGCGCGCCACGATGTCGCGGGCCAGCCGGGTCGCCTGGACCAGGTCCTGCTCGGAGCCGGTCGACGGCTCGCCGAACACCAGCTCCTCGGCCGCCACCCCGGCCAGGTGGATCATCAGCCCGCGGCGCAGGTCGGTCCGCGTCAGGACGGAGACCTCGTCGTCGGCGCCCATCAGCGTCGAGCCGAGGTTGCGGCCGCGGGTCAGGATCGAGACGCGGTGCACGTTGTCCAGGCGGCCGGTCGCGGCGGCGACCACCACGTGGCCCCCCTCGTGGTACGCGATCCGCTTGCGCTCCTCGACCGACAGCGTGCGGGTCCGGCGGACGGCGCCGTTGAGCGCGCGCTGCACGCCCTCGTCCACGTCCGACTGGTCGATCTCGTCCTTCGAGGCCCGGATGGCGAGCAGCGCGGACTCGTTGACGACGTTGGCCAGGTCGGCGCCGGAGAAGCCGGGCGTCCGGCGCGCGACGGCGAGGAAGTCGACGTCCGGCGCGAGCGGCTTGCCCGCCGCGTGCAGCTCGAGGATCCGCGCGCGGCCCGCGACGTCCGGGCGCTCGACCGTGATGTGCCGGTCGAAGCGGCCCGGCCGCAGCAGCGCCGGGTCGAGGATGTCGGGGCGGTTCGTCGCGGCGATGACGACGATGCCGGCGCCGACGTCGAAGCCGTCCATCTCGACCAGCAGCTGGTTCAGCGTCTGCTCGCGTTCCTCGTTGCCGCCGCCGCCGGACCCGCGCTTGCGACCGGCGGCATCGAGCTCGTCGATGAACACGACCGCCGGAGCAACGGCGCGCACCCGGGCGAACAGGTCGCGCACGCGCGCCGCGCCGACGCCGACGAGCGACTCCACGAACTCCGCTCCCGCCACCGAGAAGAACGGCACGCCGACCTCGCCCGCGACAGCCTTCGCGAGCAGCGTCTTGCCGCAGCCGGGGGGCCCGATGAGGAGGACGCCGCGCGGCGGCAGCGCGCCGAGCAGTTGGTACCGCTCCGGGCTGGCCAGGTAGTCGCGCACCTCCTTCAGCTCCGTGACGGCCTCGTCCGCGCCGGCGACGTTCGCGAACGTCGACGGCTGCTTGCGGCGGCGGCCGAACCTCCCCTTGCCGATCGAGCCGAACGTCTCGACCTCGCCGATGCCGGAGGAGGACCCCTTGTTCGTCGTGAACAGCAGGACGAACAGGTTGGCCAGGATCATCAGCGGCAGGATCAGCGTCGCGACCGTGCGCATCTCGGCCTTGCGGGTCTGCGCGTCGATAGAGACGGTCGCGCCGCCGTCGGTCAGCAGCTGCATCAGCAGCGCCGTTGCCGTGTCGCTCTTCGGGTACGTGACCCGGAAGCGTTCCGGCGCGGCGCCCGGCGTGCACGTCGGGAGGGCGGCGTTCGGCGGGACGAACGCGCCGCGCGGTGTCGCGGCCGTGGACGGCGCCGGGCAGGTGAAGGTGCCGACGATCTGCGCGTCCTCGTCGTGGAACGTCGCCTCCACGACCGCGTGCTTCGAGGCGAGCGCGGTGATCTTGTCGATCGTGAGCACCCGCCCGGCCGGCTTCGGCGCCAGGTAGGCGAGGCTCGCGACGAACGCCGCGAACAGCAGGCCGAGCGTCGCGACGAGCACGTAGGTCTGCTTGCTGCGGACCTTGCGCTTGGCGACCCGCGCGCGGCGCCACTCGCGCAGCGCCAGCCGCGCGTCCCTGTGGCACGTCCGGCCGAGCCGTACCAGCAGGCCGGCGGCGCGGCGGCCGGCGTCCGTCGGGCTCATGTCGTCCTCCTTCGTCGGCCTCAGCGTCACGTGCCGGGGGGCGTACCGGCCAGGGCAACCACTGGCCAAGAAGTGGCCAGGAATGCGGGTTCTAGGCGCCGCTCGCGCCGCCTGCCGCAGGGGGTGACGCTTCGTGGCTCACCGCGAACCCCTGCTGCGCCAGCAGCAGGGCGGTGTCCATGAGCGATGCCGACCCGAGGCGGTCGCGCAGGCGGGCGGCGCGGCGCTGGACCGTGCTCCGCGAGATGCCGAGCTCGCGGGCGATGGAGGACGCCGTACGGCCGCGGGCGAGCAGGTGGAGGAGCCGCGCCTCGCCCGCGTCGAACTCGGGCGGCGTACCGGAGTCGCGCAGCAGCGCCGCGACCTCGGGAGCGGCGAGCGGGACGAACGCGAACGGCCGGCTCCGCGCCTGCCACGCGGGCGGGACCGCGTCCGCCTGGACGAACAGCCAGGCGACGGGGGCGTCGGAGTCCATGCGGCCAGACGCTGGCGTACCGGCGAGTCGCGGTCCAGGCCAGGTGCTGGCCGGACCCTGGCCGTCCGAGCGGCGAGGCTACCGGTGAGTAGCGGCGTCGGGACTCACCGGTTCGTGCTCAGCCGGAGCCGCTACTCACCAGTAGCAACCGGGGTGGAAGCGGCTACGCGACGGCGGTCGGGGCCTCGGCGATCAGCATCGTCCTGATGGCGTCGACGCCGACCGGGCGGGAGAAGTGGTAGCCCTGCGCGAGGTCGCAGCCGAGCCGCTCCAGCATCGCGAGCTGCTCGGGCGTCTCGACGCCTTCGGCGACCGAACGCAGCCCGAGCGCGCGGCCGAGGCCGACGACGGCGGACACGATCGCGGCGTCGTCGGGGTTGTCGCACATGTCCGAGACGAACGAACGGTCGGTCTTGATGACGTCGACGGGGAAGCGCTTGAGGTACGTCAGCGAGCTGTAGCCGGTACCGAAGTCGTCGATCGCCAGCGTGATGCCGAGCCGCTTGAGCTGCAGCAGCTGGTCCATCGTCGCCTCGGTCGCGGAGATCAGGCCGGTCTCGGTCAGCTCCAGGCAGAGCGCGCCGGGCTCGAGGTCGGCCTGGGTGAGCGCCTCGACGACGATCGTCACGAGGTCGCGCTGGGACAGCTCGCGCGCGGAGAGGTTGACCGCGACGCGCAGGTCGGGCCGGCCCAGCTCGCGGCGGAGCCTGGCGGTGTCCAGGCACGCGCGCCGCAGGACGGCGCGGCCGAGGGGCACGATCAGGTCGGACTCCTCGGCGATGTCGAGGAACTCCGCGGGCGGGAGCAGCCCGCGCTCGGGGTGCGCCCAGCGGACGAGCGCCTCGATCTCGGTGACGCGGCCCGTCGAGAGCTCGACCAGCGGCTGGTAGTGCACGCGGATCTGGTCGTTGGCGATGCCGTACCGCAGCGCGTTCTCGATCGCGAGGCGTTCACCGACAGGTCCGGTCATCGACGGCTCGAACAACGCGGCCTGCGCGCGCCCGCGCTTCTTCGCGGTGTACATCGCGGCGTCGGCCTGCCGCAGCAGCGTCGTCGGCGTGACGTCCCGGCCGGAGGCGACGGCGACGCCGATGCTGGCCGTGACGAGCACCTCGCTGCCGGCGATGACGACGGGCTCCATCAGGGCGTTCAGGGCCCGCTCGGCGAGTGCCTGCGCCGCCTCGGCGTCGGGAACGTCCTCGCACAGCAGCACGAACTCGTCGCCGCCCAGCCTGGCGATGGTGTCGGCCGGGCGCAGGCAACGGCGGAGCTGGCGGCCGACGTGGATGAGGAGGTGGTCGCCGGCGGCGTGGCCCAGGGAGTCGTTGAACGTCTTGAACCTGTCGATGTCGAGGAACAGCACGGCGACGCCCCAGTCCTCGCGCCTGCGCTTCTCCAGCGCGTGCTCGATCCGGTCGACGAGCAGCCGGCGGTTCGGCAGGTCGGTCAGCGGGTCGTGCAGGACCAGGCGGCGCAGCTCGTTGGTCGCGTCCTCGAGGGCGACGGTCCGCTCGCGGACCCGGCGCTCCAGGTTCTCGTGGGTGACCTCGAGCTCCTCGGCGAGCATGTTCACGCCGACGGTGATCGCGTCGATCTCGTCGTTCGCGTCGGAGGGTTCGAGCCGCGCGTCGAGCTGTCCCGAGGCGAGGGCGATGACGGTGTCGACGAGGCTGTCCAGGCGGGGGTCAGGGCCCGGACCGGTCATCGCGGGAACCCGTCGAGCCAGGTCTCGGCCTCGGCGACGCTGGTGCAGAACTTCGTCGGTACGGACGGCGGGTGCAGGTTCAGCGCGAAGTTCGCGATGACGCGGACGACGGGGGACTGGCCGACCAGCGCGAGCGCGAGCATCGAGTCGTTGCCCGCGTACACGTTGCGGCTCTCGCGGGTCATCGACTTGACCTCGCTCATGTCCACCAGCAGCAGGCGCTTGTGGCCGCCCGAGACGTTCTGGACCAGCTCGATGCTCCGGCGAGCCGCGTCCTCGGTGATGGCGGTGCCCGGCTCCCAGCGCACCCGGACGACGCCGTCCACGCCGCGCGAGACGGACATGACGGGGTCGACGATCTCGATTGGCGTGGTCACTTCTGTCCAATCGGCACCGGCGCGGCCTGGCACGAGGGGTCGAAGGTCGCCTTCTCGGCTAGTCAGATCGGGCTACGACCGCCCGCCGACCGGGCGGGGAAAGTCCCGCGAAGGATCCGCGCGGCGGCCGCGTATGTAGTGCAGCCGCACCTCTGGAGAGCCCATGCCGGTCGCCACCCCGTCCCCCATGCCCTCGTACGCTGCGCCGCCGCCGCACCTGCGGTCGGTTCCGCCGCCCGCGCAGGCGCCCCCCGCGCTCGCCGCGCTGCGCGCGGTGTTCCTGCGCCCGCACCTGCGCGACCCGCGCCTCGCCGCCCTGCGGGACAACGGCACCGACCTGGCCGGCGTTCTCCGCGCGCATCTCGACACCCTCGGCAGCGCTCCGGCGGCGGCGGAGCGGCTCGGCATCCCGGTGAACACCTACCGCTACCGGCTGCGCAGGCTGCTCGACGGCACCCTCGACCTGAGCGACCCCGACGTCCGGCTGGTCTGCGGCCTGGAGGTCTCCGGCGACCTGCCCGACCCGGGGACCCCGGCGGCGGCCGGGGAGCGGTACGCGGCGGTGGCGTTCCGCGTCGACGGCGACGCGGGGCCGGGCGCCGAGGACCGGCTGGCGCGCGTGGCCGGCCTGACGTTCGAGGCGTTCCGCACGGCCGCGTCGTTCCACGTCGCGGGTCCGGTCGTGTACGCGACCGTCGCGCTCGGCGGGTCGACCGACCGCGTGCTCGCCGTCGCCCGGCGCGCCGCGAACGACGCGGAGTGCACGCTGCGCGCCCGGGTGCTCGCCGGCGTCGGGCCGGCCGTGACCGGCGCCGCTGCGGTGAGCGGGTCGCGCGATCTCGCCGAGGACGTCCTCGACGTCGTCGCGGCGCGGGGCGGCGGCGTCGCCTCGCTGGACGAGGTGCGGACCGCCGTCGTGCTGCGGGCGCTCGGCGCGGTCGCGGCGGAACGCCCGGGGCTGTTCGGCGACGGGCTCTCCCGGCTGGCGGCCCAGGACGCGGAGCACGGCACGGCGTACGTCGGGACGCTGCGCGCCTACCTCGACGCGTTCGGCGACGTCGCCGTGGCCGCCCGGCGGGTCTGCGTACACGCCAAGACGCTGCGCTACCGGCTCCGCCGCATCGCCGAGGTCGCCGGGCTGGACCTGACCGATCCCGACGCCAGGCTCGCCGCCCACCTCGAGCTCCGCCTGCGCTGAACGCGCGAACGGCCGGCCCCAGGAGGGAGCCGGCCGTTCCGAGCGAACCGGTCTACGGCACGCGGGCCACGAACGGCACGTCGCCGGGCACGACGTTCGCGGTCGTGAACGTCGAGTGCGCCTGCATGTACGCGATCTCCTTGCTCAGGTCGCCGGCGTTGTTGCTGGCCGGGATCGGCGCGACCGAGATGGTGCTGAGGACGCCGAACGCGTCGCCGTTGGCGTCGAGGAAGCCGCTGCCCGAGTCACCGGGGATGCCCGGGGTCAGCGTGTAGAGGCCGTGGCTCCAGCCGCCGCCGGTGTCACCGAGGCTGATGCCGCGCTTCGGGCTGGTCGCCGCGATGCCGAAGCGCAGGCTGGAGTTGCCGTAGGAGTAGACGAGGTTGCCGGTCGAGAGGGGAGCGGTACGGACCGCGCGCGGCCCGCCCCAGTACGGCACCGACGGGTTGACCCGGCCCCAGTCGCGGGAGTCGAGCGCGACGATCGCGAGGTCGTTGTACTGGCACTGGAAGCTGGTCGACGGCTCGGGCACGGCCTTCATCGCGATCCACGAGCTGTAGACCATCTTGGCGGGCCAGAGCGCCCCGCCGACGGTGACGGTGGTGTTCAGCGGCATCGTCGTGGCGAGGCAGCCGTTGGTCGACGTGGCCGCGCCGGTGCTCGCGCAGTGCGCGGCCTGGCCGATGTACACGGCGCCGGCCGAGTCCTGGAAGACGAAGTTCGCGGTGCACTGGTTGGTGCCGCCGGTGATGGTCTGCACGCCGGGGTGGATCGGCGCGGTGGCCGCGGGTGCCCACGCGTGCGCGGGGGCGCTCACGAGGAACGAGCCGGCGGCCGCGAGAACGGCCGCCGCGAGGGGTATGCGGTGCAACGACATTGCTGGGGCTCCTTGCAGTAGGGGACGGCGCCGAGGGAGGCGCCAGTGGGATAACGACCGAACACTCCGTTCGTTCCCGGATTTCGCCGAAACGACCCCTCGATGCGCCCCCGGCCGGTAGCCTTGGCGGCTACGTCCAGCCGAACGGGGGGCCGCCCGATGAGCCCAGTACGACGGGTCCGGCGCTGCCTGGCGACGGTCACGGTCGCCGGCGCGGTCCTCGTGCTGCTGCCGGCGACCGCGAACGCCGCCTCCTCGATCCGGCTCGGCTCCGGGCGCACCTACCGGCTCGCTGTCGAGCAGCACGGCCCGGTCGGCTACTCGTCGCCGACCGTCATCGTGCTGCACGGCATGTGGAACTCGTGGACGACCGTGCAGCAGCAGAGCGGCTTCGACCAGCTCGGCGCCGCGATGCGCTGGAGCGTCGTCTACGGCGAGACGCCGAACTCGTCGTGGAACGCCGGCATCTGCTGCAGCCGCGCGGTCAAGAACAAGGCCGACGACGTCGGCTACCTGGTCGACGTCGTCCGCAACATCCGCGCGCGCGGGCACCACGGCTCGATCTACCTCGCCGGGTTCTCCAACGGCGGGATGCTCGCGCTGCGCGCCGCGTGCGAGCGGCCGCTGGTGTTCAACCGGGTCGTCAGCGTCGCGGGCACGCTGGTCGCGCCCTGCCCGACCGGGCTGCACCACGCGCGGCACATCCACGGAGTGCAGGACCCCGTCGTGCCGTACAACGGCGGCTGGTCGAAGCTCTGCCAGGTGACGTTCCCGCCGGTCCGCGCGGAGGCGGCGGCGACCCAGCCGAACCTCGACTACGCGCTCGTCCCCGTGGCCAAGGCCGGCCACACGTGGCCGGCGGGCGCGACGGCGTACATCCGCGACTTCTTCCTGGGCCGCAAGCCCTCGGGGCCGGTGGGCTGACCCGGCGTCAGCCGGCCGCGCGCACCGCGAAGTCGAGGACGTTGATCGTCGACGTGCCGACCTTGGTGTAAAGGTAGACGCCCGCGTACCCCTGGGGCAGCGGCGCGTCCGCGTCGTCCGCGCCGCCGACCTGGGTGTCGTTCAGCGTCATGGTCAGGTGCGCCGGGCCGCCGGTGCCGCCGGTGCAGGTCGCGCCGACGCGGAACGCGGATCCGCCGGACGCGGTCGAGCCCTGCGCCAGCACGTGCACGCCGCTCGCGTCGTGCTTCGCGATCAGCCACGGCATGGTGCCGGTGCGCGCGGTGTCGTAGCCGAGCTCGAACGAGTACCGCTTGCCGCCGAGGTCGCGGCAGGTGACGCCGAACCAGTCGGCGCTGCTGAGGTGCAACGTCGTCTGCAGCGTGGCGTCGACCGCGTAGCTCGTGAGCTGCTCCCTGGTGATGCCGCGGAACGCGGGGTGCGGCGCGACCGACGTGCCCGGGCTCTTGGCGGTGACGGTGTACTGCTTGATGGCGTAGTCGTCGTGCAGGACGTACGCCGCGGCGCCGGTCTCCTGCTCCGGCCAGCCCTTCGTCTTGTCCGCGAAGCGGTCCTCGTAGAACACCGCGCCGAGCGACGCGGACGCGCTCGGGGTCGGGGTGGCGCTCGGCGCCGGCGAGGTCGGGGCGGCGTCCGGCGACGCGCTCTTCGAGCAGGCGCCCGCCGCGAGCAGGCAGGCCGCCAGCAGGACGGTGAAACGGCGCACGACGTCTCCTCGCGAAGGGAGGGGCAGGGGCTCCCGCGATCCTGCCCTGCCCGCCGCCGTCGCGGGCCGGGTTGGCAGAATCGAGGAAGCCGACCTCGCGGGGAACTGACAGCGCGTTCCCAGCGAGCTCCCAGGACCGTGCCGCACCGTGGGGCCGTACCCGCACCCGAGACCAGGAGAGACCATGCGCCGTCCCTCGACGAAGCTGCTGATCGCCGTGCCCCTCGCCGCCGCCGTCCTGGTGGTCGGCGGGACCTGGCTCTACATCTACGTCGTCTCCGGCGACCCGCCCGCGCGGCTCTCGTTCAACACCGTCCCGAGCGGGTCCTCCAGCGCGTCACCGGGTACGACGTCGGGCACGACCGCGGACGGCACGTGGCGCCTCACCGGCGACAGCACGGTGGGCTACCGGGTGGACGAGGTGCTGTTCGGCCAGTCAGCGACGGCCGTGGGCCGGACCAACGACGTCACCGGGTCGCTCACGGTCGCCGGCTCGAAGGTCACCGCGACGACCTTCGTCGTGCAGATGGCGTCGGTCAGCAGCGACCAGTCGCGCAGGGACGGCCAGTTCAGGAACCGCATCATGTCCGTCGGCGAGTTCCCCACCGCGACGTTCACCCTGACGTCCCCGATCGCCCTCGGGTCGGTTCCGGCCGACGGCGTCACGGTCACGGCGAAGGCGACCGGCGACCTGACGCTGCGGGGGCAGACGAAGCCGGTGACGTTCGACGTCAAGGCGCTGCGGAACGGCGCGACCATCCAGGTCAACGGCAGCATCCCGGTCGTGTTCGCCGACTGGGGCATCCCGAGCCCGAGCTTCGGCCCGGCCGAGGTTCAGGACCACGGGGACCTGGAGTTCCTGCTGGTGTTCGGGCGGTGAGAGCGGTGCTACGTCGTGGCGCCGGCGGAGGCCTTCGGCCGGCCCGGGCGCCACTGCTGGCGGAGCTTGCCGACCGACGTCGCGTCCACGACGTGGACGGCGTTCGCCGTCGAGCCGTTGACGATGGCGACGACGTTCACCTTGTCGCCGGTCTTGACGTCCGCGATGCCGTCGTTGCCGGCGTTGACGAGGGTGTTGTCGTCGACGACGTAGGTGCGGGAGAACCCGTCCTCGCTCTTGACGGTGACCGACGTCGCGCTGACGGCGGTCGCCTCGCCGGACTGGAACGCCATGGTCTGGT